>JANLSO010000096.1:0-13884 GCA_031362405.1 Thermoleophilia bacterium
CGGCTGCCGAGCGCGAAGGCTGCCGCGACGGCCGCGAGCGCGGCGCCGGCCGAGAGCAGCGGCCACAGCGCCAGCCGGTCGGTTCGCACCGGGGCAGTGCCCCATGCGCGGTCCGTCAGGGCCGGTGACGTTTCTCGTGCCGACCACCTTCATGAACCTCTCCGGAGAGAGTGTCGGCCCGGCGGCCGGCGCGCTGCATGCGAAACCCGAGCAGGTGCTGGTCGTCCACGACGAACTCGATCTGCCGTTCGGGATGGTTCGGGGAAAGTCGGGCGGCGGCCACGGTGGCCACAACGGCTTGCGCTCGCTGACCCCCGCACTTGGTTCTGGCGCGTACCCGCGGGTGCGTCTGGGCGTCGGTCGACCGACCGACGAATGGCGCGGCGATCAGGCCGACTGGGTTCTTGCCGCGTTCAGTGAGCCCGCCGATGAGGTCGCCGCCATGATCAACCGCGGCGTCGAGATGGTCGAGGCGGTGCTCGCCGAGGGCATCGATGCGGCGATCGCCCGATTCCATGCCGCAGAGCCCGGCAGCAAAGCCCGCGAACGGCAGGCCCGCCGTGAGGATGCCGAGCCCGAGGTGCCGAAACCCGAGGATGCCGATGGGCAGTAGCCGCGTCACGACCCCCTCGATCGACGGTTTGGTGCTTGCGGTGGCTCCCGTTGCGGAGATCGTCTCGCGGGTGGCCTCCGGCGAGCGCGGGCTCCGCCTGCCGGTCTCGCGCCCCGGCTGGACGTGGTTGCTCGCCGCCCTGGCCCGGCACACCGAACGCTCGCTGATGGTGGTCTGCGCGCAGGATGACGAGGCTCGCGATCTGGCCGTTGATCTTGAGGCGATGCTCGGCCGGGCGGCCGTCGCCTTGTGGCCCTCGCGGGGAGTCCCGAGCGGGGGCGCCATCGGTGCCTCACCGCATCTGGTCGGGCAGCGCGCCCGCGCGGCGGCGAACCTCGGAAAGCCCGGGCGAGTCGTCGTCGTGGGCGCCCCGGCTCTGGCCGAGCGCGTTGCTCCGCCCGGCGCGTGGCTTGATCCGCTGACGGTCGCGGTCGGTGACGACATGCCGGCCGAGCGCCTGCTGGACGGCCTCGCCGCCCTCGGTTACGAACGGGTGGCCCAAGTCGAGGAACGCGGCGACATGGCGGTGCGGGGCGGTCTCGTCGACGTCTACCCGTCGACAGCCGACATGCCGGTACGCATGGAGTTCTTCGGCGACGAGATCGAATCGATCCGTGCGTTCTCGCCTTTCACTCAGCGGACGATCCGCCCGCTCGAGCGGGCGATCGCCTGGCCCGCCCGCGAGCCGGTCGACGCGGCCCTCGTCGACCCGATGGACGACGAGGCCCTTACCGAAGTGGTCACGATTCGTCTCGCGCCCGCCGAGCTTCCCGGTGCGCTGCGCGACGCACGCGAACGGTTCGAAGACGAGGCCGCCGCGGGTGCACTCACGGAGCCCGAGGTTCTTCTCACGCGCCTCGACGCGATGACCACCCTCGACATCGCACCGCCCGCCGGCCAGACCGAGCCGGCGTTCGACGCCACCGAAGCCCGCTTTGCCACGCGCGGCCAGTCGGAAGCCGAGGCGGAGATGGCTCGCCTCGCCCGCAACGGCCACCGCGTCGTGATCGCCTTCGACCGCAAGGGCGACATGGAGCGCGCCGCTATGCGGATGGAGCGCGTCAAACCCGTCATGCTCGAACCGGGGCAGCTCCCCGAAGCCGGGATGATCGGCTTTGCGCCGGTCGGCGTGCGCACCGGCATTCTTTCGCGCAGCCTTGGCCTTGCCGTGGTGCCCGAGGGCGCGATCCTGCGCCGCCGCCGCCCGACCGGCGAGCGCGGGTTGGTCGTCGGTAAGCGTCTCGCCAGCTTCATGGATCTCCGTGTCGGTGACTACGTCGTCCACGAAGACCAGGGCATCGGCCGCCTGACCGGCTTTGAGACCCGCACCGTCGCCAACGTCACCCGCGACTACCTGGCGCTCGCGTTCGCCGCGGGCGACCGCCTCTACGTGCCGCACGACCAGCTCGACAAGGTCACCCGCTACGTCGGGGCAGACGGTGGTTCCCCGACCCTGTCGAAGCTCGGCGGCAAGAGCTGGGAACGCCTGAAGGCCCGTGCCCGGGCGGCCGTCCGCGAAATGGCCGGCGAGCTGATCGCGCTGTACGAGGCCCGTGAGCGCGCCGTCGGCTTTGCGTTTCCGCCCGAAGACGAGCTGATGCGCGAGCTCGAGCGCCGATTCCCGCACCGCGAGACACCAGATCAGCAGCGCGCCATCGATGCGGTGATCGACGACATGGAACGGCCTCGCCCGATGGACCGCCTGGTCTGCGGTGACGTCGGCTTCGGCAAGACCGAGATCGCCATGCGCGCGGCGTTCAAGGCGGCTGTCGCGGGCAAGCAGGTGATGGTGCTCGTGCCGACGACGATCCTCGCCCAGCAGCACATGGCGACGTTCCGCGACCGGTTCGCCGATATGCCCGTCACCGTCGACATGGTCAACCGGTTCCGTTCGGCGGCCGAGGTACGCGAGGTGCTCGGCCGTTACAGCGAGGGAAAACTGGACGTGCTGATCGGCACGCATCGCCTGCTGTCGATGGACGTCCGCCCGAAGGACCTTGGTCTCGTGATCGTCGATGAAGAGCAGCGTTTTGGGGTCACCCAGAAGGAGTCGCTGCGGCAGATGAAGATCCGGGTCGACGTGCTGGCGATGAGCGCCACGCCGATTCCGCGCACGCTGCAGATCTCGCTGTCGGGCCTGCGCGACATCAGCGTCATCGAGACCCCGCCGGCCGGCCGGCGACCGATCGCCACCCATGTCGGCGAGTTCGACGAGACCACCGTGCAGCACGCCCTGCGTCGCGAAAAGGAGCGCGACGGCCAGAGCTTCTACCTGCACAACCGCGTCGAGACGATCGACCAGGCGGCCGAGCGCGTGCGTGCGCTCGTGCCCGAGCTGAAGGTGCTGACCGCCCACGGCCAGATGCCCGAGCACCAACTCGAGGAAGTCATGTTCGGCTTCATCCGCGGTGAGGCCGACGTGCTCGTGGCCACGAGCATCATCGAGAGCGGCCTCGACATTCCCCAGGCCAACACGCTGATCGTCGAGCGCGCCGACCAGCTCGGCCTGTCGCAGCTCTATCAAATCCGCGGAAGGGTCGGTCGTTCGAGCGTCACCGCCCACGCGCACCTGCTCTACCCCGAGGCGGCGGCGCTTACCCGTGAGGCCAGTGCGCGTCTTCGGGCCCTTGCCGACTACACCGAGCTTGGCAGCGGGCTGCGGATCGCGATGCGCGACTTGGAGATCCGTGGAGCCGGAAACCTGCTCGGCGACGAGCAGAGCGGCCACGTCGCGGCGGTGGGGTTCGAGCTCTACGTGGAGATGCTTCAGGAGGCCGTTGCTCTGGGGCAGGGGCAGGTCGTGCCCGAGCGTGAGGTGCGGGTGGAGATACCAGTCTCGGCCTACATCCCCGCCGACTACGTGCCTTTCGAGGCGGCGAAGATCGAGCTGCACCGCCGTATCTCGCTGACACCCGACACCGCAGCCGTGAGCGCCCTGCGCGACGAGATGGCCGACAGGTTCGGCCCGGTTCCGCCCGCGGTGGAGTCGCTGCTCGCTGTTCAGGAATTGCGCGTGCGCATGCGCGCCGTGCAGGTCGGAACCGTCGCCGTGCGCGGTGGACGGGTCGTGGTGGCGCCGATCAGCCTCACCAGTCAGGCCCTGAAAGCCCTGCGTGAAGGGCACCCGCGGGCGATGTACGCCGCGCGTGAACAAACGGTCTCGGCGCCCGCGCCAACGCTTCCCGCGGAGCGAATCGCGGCGGCCACGGAGCTCGTCGCGGCGCTCGAGGAGGCTTGTCGCACGTGACCTGTGATGGCGCTGAACCGGGGTCGGTGGAACCTCCGGAACCCCATGCTACGATCCCGGCCGTCGTGGGATCCGTACATCGCCGAGGCATCCGCCGCGTGAGTCAACCGCTGCGTATGGCCACACCAATTGTGCTCGTCGCCGGGATGGCGCTGGGCCTGACGGCATGCGGCAGTGACGGCGGAAACCTCCCCGACGGGGTCGTGGCACGCGTCGGCGATTCGCCGATCACCCGGGCCCAACTGGACCGTTCGATCGAGCAGCGGATTGCCCAAAGCGCGTCGAGCGGCCAGGCCGCTCCGGCCAAGGGTTCGAAGGACTTCACCGAGCTCGAGCAGACGACGCTCGAGTCGCTCTGGGTGCAGAGGGTCATCAGTATCGAGTCGGCCAAGTGCGGCACGCCGTGCAAGGTGACGTCGAAGGAGATCGACAAGGCGCTGGCCGATGTGCAGAAGCAGCCGCCGTACAACGGCTCCAAAAAGAAGCTCGACGACTTCTTGAAGAAGTCGAAGATCACGCCCAAAGAGGCCCGTGAGCTTTTGCGCACTCAGCTGACCCAGCCCAAGCTGCAGACCTTCGAGACCCGCGGAGTCCGCTTTACCGACGCCGAAGCGAAGACGTTCTACGCCGCCAACCTGCCGCAGTTCAAGACGCCGGAGTCGGTCTCGGCCTCCCACATCCTCGTTGCCACCGAAGCGAAGGCGAAGGAATTGCGCGTCGAGGCGACCACAGCCAACTTCGCCGAGCTCGCCAAGAAGAACTCCTCTGACGGCAGCGCGGCACAGGGCGGCAGCCTCGGCGACATCCCCCGCGGGCAAACCGTTCCAGAGTTCGAGAAGGTGGCGTTCGCGACGGCTCCCGGTGAGATCTCACAGCCAGTGAAGACGCAGTTCGGCTGGCATATCATCTACGTGACGGCCAAGAACGCGGCGAAGCAGACGCCGTTCGCAGTCGCCAAAGACGGCATCATCGCGCAGCAGCTTCAGGCCAAGCGCGACACGAAGTTCCGCAGCTGGAGTGACGGCATCGTCAAGGACTGGCGCGCACGGACGGTCTACGCGTCGAACGACTTGAAGCCGCCGGCAACGACGGCCGCGACGACCCCAACCGCGCCGACCCCCTAAGCGGGTGCGTATCGTCGGGCTCGGGCCGGGCGATGCAGACTCGGTGCCCGCGGCAGCGCTCGCAGCGATTGCCGGGTGTGACTCCATCCTTGTTGCGGACGACCTCGCAGCTGACGTTCGTGCGCTACTCGTCGGAGCTCGTCTCGTAACGATGCCTGAGCCGGAGGCGTTCGACTCGGATGCGGTGATCGTCGCTCTCGACGCGCACGCGCAACGCCTAGCCCGCCGCTTTCCCGAGGCCGCAACGATTCCGGCCCGTGATGTCCTCAGAAACAGGGCGATCGGCGCGGAGGTCGCGCAGTTGGCGGCCGTCGGTGCGCACCTGCGTCATGAGTGTCCGTGGGACCGCGAGCAGACTGCCGCCACGATCGTTCCGCATACCGTGGAGGAGGCTTTCGAGGTTGCCGAGGCGGTGGCCAGTGGAGACCCGATCCGTCAGCTCGACGAGATCGGTGACCTTCTCTTTCAATCGGTCTTTCTCGCACAACTGCTCGAAGAGCAGCGCGATGACGATCTCGGCTCCATCGCCCGCGGTCAGGCGAACAAGTTGATCAGTCGGCATCCGCACGTCTACGGAGACGCGGTGGCCGAGAGCGCCGGTCGCGTACTCGACCTCTGGGAGCGGCGCAAGCGCGAGGAGCGCTGCGACCAGGGGATCTTCCACGACATGCCGGCCGGGCTTCCGGCACTCGCATATGCGACCAAGGCGTACAAGCGCGCAGCATCGGTGGGGTTCCGGTTCGAGAATGTACCGGCGGCCCTGGCGAAGCTGCAGGAGGAGGTCACCGAACTCGACGACGACACGAACGCCGACGAGCTGGGTGACGTCCTGCTGGCCGCCGTTACCGTCGGCTTCGAGATAGGCGCCGACCCGGAGCTTGCCCTGCGGGCCGCCGCCGGCCGGTTTCGTGATCGCGTCGAGACCGCCGCCCGGCTCGCGTCGCAGGCGGGAGAAGACTTCGAAGCGCTCGCACCCGCCGAGAAGCTCGTGTGGTACCAGCGGGGCCGTATCCCCCGGTAAGGGCTCTGGTGGAGCGGGAAGCGCCAGAAGTATCGGTGAGCGTGGGTAGCGCGCCACATCGGAGGGGCGTTCGCCTCAAGAAACGACACCAAAGCGTCGATCACTTCTGCGGGTGGAACGCCCGTCGCACTCGAAGCACCTGGTCATGGAGGACCGGATCATGCTCTGCAACCTCACCGCGCACGCGGTCGATCACTCGACCGTGCCCAGATGACGTCGATGGATGACCGCTCGCGTCAAGACGAGCACTTCGCCGCGTTGCGGCGGGAGCTGGCCGACTCCCAGGCTCGGGCGGCGGCGGCGGACATCGCATCCGCGACGGCGCGCGACCTCCTCGTGCTCGCCTCAGAAGAGCTGCGTGGCCCGCTGACATCGGTTTCGGGCTACCTGCAGGTGCTGCTCGACGGCGAGGTCGGAGAGCTCACCGAAGGCCAGGAGCGAATCGCCGCGATCGCCGTGCGCAACGCCGAGCGCCTCGAGCGCCTCGTCGACGACCTCATCGTGGTGGCCCAAGCCCACGCAAACGCCAGCACCGTGCGTGATCGCGTCGATGTCGTGCGGCTCGTACACGAGCGCACCCGGGAGGCGGTTCGTCGCGCGGCCGAGCGTGGGGTTTCGCTCGAGTGTCACTGCCAGGACGTCGACCCGATCGCGGCCGACCTACCGGGGCTGGCGCAGATGATCGACTACATGCTCGACACCGCGCTGACATTTTCCGAAGCCGATGGCACGGTCCGCCTCAGCGTTCTCAAGGGAATCGAGTCGGTCGTCATCGAGGTCAACGACGCGGGCATGGGATGGGCTCCGCAAGACCTTCCCGCACTCTTTGACGGTCGCGCGGTACGTGGTTCGGCGAGTGCTCGCGCGATGCTCGGCTCGCGGTTGGGCTTGTTCCTCGTGCGCGCCGTCGCCGAGGCGCACGGCGGCCGCGTCGAAGCCCAAAGCGACGACACCCTGGGCAATACGGTTCGCGCGATCATTCCCCGGGCAGAGTAGGGCGTCCGCCTGATCGCGCGCGCGGCGCCTGGGTAGACTCGTCGAGTTGCCCGCTCACCCAAGGGAGCCCATGTCCCAGATCGCCCGCATCCGCGCCCGTCAGATCCTCGACTCTCGTGGCCAGCCCACGGTCGAGGTCGAGATTGCCCTCGCGAGCGGCGCCGTTGGCCGAGCGGCGGTGCCCTCGGGCGCCAGCACCGGTGCCTTCGAGGCGGTGGAGCTACGCGACGGCGATGCGCGTGCCTATGGCGGTAAGGGCGTGATGAAGGCGGTCGCGAATGTCGAGGACGAGCTCGCGGGCGTCCTTATCGGCCTCGAGGCCGACAATCAGGCCGTCGTCGACCGGACGATGATCGAGCTCGACGGGTCGCCCAACAAGGGGCGTCTCGGGGCAAACGCGATCCTCGGGTGCTCCATGGCCGTCGCCCAGGCTGCGTCGACCGAGGCCGGGTTGCCCCTCTTTCGGTACCTCGGTGGGGCCCGCGCCAACCGGCTGCCCGTGCCGATGATGAACATTCTCAACGGCGGCGCACATGCCGACAACTCGATCGACATGCAGGAGTTCATGGTCGCGCCGATCGGCGCCCGCAACTTCTCGGAGGCCGTGAGAATGGGCGCCGAGGTCTACGCGTCACTGAAGCGCGTGCTGCGCGAGCGCGGCCTTGCGACCGGAGTCGGCGACGAGGGGGGCTTTGCGCCGAACCTCGAGAGCAACCAGCAGGCCCTCGAGGTGATCGCCGAGGCGGTGGCCGCCGCCGGCCTCACCCTCGGCGACCAGATTGCCCTGGCTCTCGACCCCGCATCGACCGAGTTCTACCGCGACGGCGCCTACCACCTCGCTGGCGAAGGCCGCACGCTGACCTCGGCCGAGATGGTCGACTACTGGATCGATCTGTGCGAGCGGTACCCGATCATCTCAATCGAAGATGGAATGTCCGAAGACGACTGGGAGGGGTGGCAACTGCTCACCGAGCGTCTCGGTAGCCGGGTTCAGCTCGTCGGCGACGACCTGTTCGTCACGAACGTGAACCGCCTGAAAATGGGTATCGAGCGCAAGGCCGGTAACGCGATCCTCATCAAGCTGAACCAGATCGGCACGCTGTCGGAGACCCTGGCCGCGATGGACATGGCCTCCCGTGCGGGCTTTGCGTGCATGGTGTCGCATCGCTCGGGCGAGACCGAAGACACGTTCATCGCCGACTTGGCGGTGGCGACCGGGGCGGGGCAGATCAAGACCGGCGCCCCGTCGCGCAGCGAGCGCGTCGCCAAGTACAACCAGCTCATCCGCATCGAGGAGCTCCTCGGACCGGCGGCCTCCTATCCGGGCGCATCAGCATTTCGGGTGGCCTGAAGGCAGGATCCTCGTTGCCGACCGCCAACCCGGTAGGGGTGGGGGCCCGCTGGGGGCCGTCCGTCTCATGGGAGCCTTGTCTCGCCGTCGCCCCGAAACATCGTCGTCGCGGGACTTCTCTCGGCGATCGCGCTCGCCTACGTGGCACCGATCAACGGGTACCTGCATCAGCGGGGCGAACTCGACGGTCAGCGCACGACACTCGCGGGTCTCAAAAAGCAGCAGGCCGACTTGACGCGTCAGCTCGATGCGCTTTCCCAGCCGGACGTCCTCGAGGCGCGCGCCCGGGCCCTCGGCATGATCAAGCCGGGCGAGAAGCCCTTCATCGTCTCGGATATCGATCCGTCGCCGCCGCCGCCGCGCCGCAGTGACCCCGGCCTTTTCGACTGGCTCTTCGGTTAACCCCAGCGACGTCGAAGCGGTGGCGACGCTTCTTGGCCGTGCCCCGTTCACCCGGTACACAGTGGCGGTGCGATGCCCGTTTGGTGGACCGGCGGTGCTCGAGAACGAGCCCGTTGATCTCAACGGCCGGCCGTTTCCGACGCGCTACTGGCTGAGCTGCCGTGCTTTGTCGGTGGCCGTGAGCCGGGGCGAGTCCGTCGGCGGGGTGCGGATTCTCGAAGACGAGGCCTGCATGCGGACCGCTCTGAAGGGCGCGCATCTGCGTCATCAGAAGATCCACGCGGGCTATCGCGTGGGCGGCGGCGGCGACCCGAACCGCGTGAAGTGTCTGCACGCTCATCTTGCCTTTGGCCTGGCCGAGGGCGGCAGCCCGGTGTCACGGTGGATCTCCGAGCGCTTCGACGCCGTGTGGCCGGAGACCTGTTGCCTGGCCGGGCGCAAGGCGCCGTGACCGACGACGACCGACCCGAGATCGACGAGGAGCGCTGGGCACGGGCCGCCGCGATCCGCGCCTCGCGTCCTTCTCACGCGCGAAAGCCCGGCCCGCGAAAGATCACGCGTGCCCTGGCCCTTGCCGGAATGGCGCTGACGCTGCTTCTGGGTGTGCTGGTGGGTTATGCGGCCCGCGGCAGCGACCCGCCGGCGCAGCTGAGCACCGTTGACCGGGATCTCCCCGTCGTCACCGTAACGGTTCCCGCCCCGCGCTAGTCGCCGTGTTTTGCGTCCCGGGCACCGGGGTCAGCCGCGGTCAGTCGCCCGGGGCGGGGGCGGTCCAGATCGCGAGCAGGGCCGGGGCGTTGGTCGCGCCACGGTCGACGAGGGCGTGGATTTCCGGCAGTGCCTCGCGGCGTAGATAGACGTGTCGCTGGCCGACGCTCGGCTTTTCGCCGAGTATTCCGGCGCGTAGGAGCGCCTCACTGACCTCGAGGGCCTCGCGGCGTTGGTCGGCAGGGGCGCCGCGGTACATGTGGTCGAAGGCGGTGTGGTACCCGGCACCGACTTTGCCCATGCGCAGCAGCCGTTGGACGACCTTGCGCGCGTGGCGTCGCCGCGGGCAGAGGTCGTCGTCGATGGCGAGGCTGGGCTCGGCATCGTCCTCGGGCGGCGAACCACGCAGGCCCCATTCACGGAGGCGGTCGGCGAGCTCGGGTGGGAATCTTTCGTGGGTGATCGGCTGCCCGTGGGCAGCGAGCTCGAGGGCTACCGACGCCGGGTGCGCATCGAGTTCCCATGCCAGACCGACTAGCCCCCCCGTGATCTGTCGACGGGTCGGCTCCAGCGGAATGCGCGGGCCGCCAAGCGTCACGCCGTCCGGCATGCTCGCGACGCGAATCCGTGCGGGCTCGGGGTGGTGCTCGGCGAGCGCGAGAACGACCAGCTCATTGTCGATTCCCGGCACGACCATGCAGGCGATCCCGCCCCAGTCGTGCAGACGCACTTCATCCGGGTCGGCGGCCGCGTCGATCGCGGCGGCCATGCAGCGCACGAGAACACCGGCCGGCCCTTTCGGGGCGAAGCGACGCACCGACGCGGTGAGCACCGGCAGCGCCCACGCCGGCTCGCCGGCCCGCGTGCGGCCCGTCCAGATCCAGAGGGTGTATCCCCGGGAGTGAGTGCCTCGGGCCGCGCCTTCGAGCGTCGCCCGGATCGCCTCATCACGGTCACCCCGCGCCCAGGCGGGCAGGGCACTCGCCACATCGAACGGCTCACGCGCGAGGTCGGCCACCGTGATATCGCGCGTCGCCATCCTCCAAGGCTAGCGCGATGTGGGCAGATTCCCGGCCGCCTCGCCGATTCCTAGGCGACCGTATATCTGGTGTCTGGCACCAGATATACGGTCGCACTCATCTCCTGCCGGAGTCCTGAGGTGTCCAGAGGGCGGAAATCGGTTGGGCGGTAAGGCGATCGCCGAAGGAGAGGGCGTAGGGCCCGGTGTACATCGGTGGCGTTGCGCAGAACGATTCGATACGCGTAGTCGTTGAACCACGTGGCGCGGCGCCCGACCGACCTGGCCAAGGCCTCGGGGTACCCGCCTGCGCAGGCGATCGCTGGAGTTCTCTTGGTCCTGGTGCTCGCCGCTCCGCGCGGGAAGGACGCCCCGGCGAGCCCTCCGGCGCAGGACATCGTGGTGCCCGACCTCACCGGGCTGGAGATCGACATCGCCCGAGCCGCGTCCGGGCGGCGGGGGTCGAGATCGGGTTGGTGACGGCCCGGCCCGACGCCGCGCCGGTGGCGTCGGTTCTTTCGCAGACCCCCGGGCCGGGAGAAAGCCTTGCGCGTGACCGCTACGTGACCGTCGAGATTGCGAGCCCTCGAGGGCGTCGGTCTCCTGCGCCCACTGACTCTCAGAACCTACGGATTCACCGGAGGCCCGGTCTCCCTGCGAAACCTCGGTGGGCAGGTAACTGTGCTGGTCTTTTCGGCGAGCTGGTGCGAGCCGAGCCGAAGCCTGAACCTGGCGGCGAGGCGATCGCCCGCTCTCTCGGGGAGTGACTGACGTCATCTACGTCGCTTTCCGCGACAGACCACGTCGTCTCAAGTCGACGAACGGTCGGCTGGCTGCGGATCCGACGGCAGCGTCGCTTGGCGATTGGGTATTCGGGCGGCGCCTGAAGTCGTCGTTGTCGATCGTGAAGGCCGTATCGCTGCTCGGTTCCGGGGAGTGCCGAAGAACGTCGAGGCCACTTTCGGCAATCTCCTGGCCGCCTTCAGCGCGGAGCCAGATCCTGCACGATCTTCGGACGAGCGAGTCGACTTCGACAGCGTCTTCATCGACAGCGATCCCATTTCCCGTAACGATGTGCCGCCTGCCGCTGCGGGGGGGTGCGGATGCCTGATCGATCCTGACGACGTGCGTCGAGTGCCCCTGGGGACCTCCCGGCTCTACGTCTCCCGCGGGCCGTTCGAGGCCCTCGTCCAATGGCGAATAGGTGCGCGAGGGTGGATCGGTTCGGCATGCACGGGGTTTGGTGCTCTGCCTGCGCAGGATCGCCTCCGTGGGTACCTTCCGCTGCAACGAGAGTCGGGAATCGCCGTTCTGATCGTTGAACGGGGCTACACCGACGCTCTGATCGGCGATCGCTGGGTCGCTGTCCGAAAGGACGGCTTGCTCATCTTCGATCCCCGAAAGGACGGAGGTCTGACCACGCTCCGCGGACCACGCGGCACCCGTGAGGTTCGCTCCTTCTAACTCCGGTCGCGATAGTTCATCTCCGCCCGATACGCCCAGGCGAAGACCTCGGCGATGATCGCGTAGAGCTCTGGTGGGACCGTCTGCCAGAGGTCCAGCCCGGCCAGGGCGGCGGCGAGATCCGGGTCTTCCCGGATCGGAACCCCGTTCTCCAGGGCCGCTTCGAGGATCTTCTCGGCAACGCTTCCGGTACCCGTCGCGGTGATCCTCGGGGCGTGATCGGCCTCGGCGTCGTAGTGAAGGGCGACGGCCTTCTTCTTGGTCTCCGGGGTCATGCCTGGAGGTCCAAGGCTGACGACGGGGGAGGGGGAATCAGCCTCGGCGCGGCCTCGCGCAGGCGTTCCAGGCCGACGCGAACCGCCCCCGGGTGGGCGCGCTCCAGCGCCTCCTCCAGCTCGCCCATCTGGGTCTTCAGGAAGGCCCTGGCGTCGGTCGACTGGGCCCGCACCGTGGCATCGACTCCACCCGGCCCGATGGTGGCCTCGATCATCAGTGAGCCGAGGGAGGTCATGTGCAACAGGAAGGCCAGCTTGCGCGGGCCCTTCTTTCCGTCGTCGCCCTCGCCGTGCCCGTCGGGGTTGATCCGCACCTCGGCGGTCTGACCGCCCGGAAGTGGGATCTGCAGGTAGGCACCCATGTTCGACGGATCGGTCTGAATCGTGAGCGCCGGTGGCGCCAGGCTCTGGGCGGCCAGGGCGTCTGCGGTGCGAAGCGCCGCGGTCGTAACCTGGGGAGAGGCATCCTCAGCGGCGGCCAGGGCGACCAGCAGCGTCCGCAGCGACGCTTCTTCGGTGTGCTGGCCCCCGGCCGCCAGCTTGCGTTCGAGGCCGTGGCCCATGTCCGCAATCGCTTTGCGCAGGGCGCCCGGATCGGCGTCGACTGCCAGACCGGCGATGCGGGCGGTCAACATGCGAATGGCATCGAGCAGCGCGGGTGCGGAGGTCGGCGCAGGCGCGGGGACTGTTCCCGCACCCATGGGCGCGGGGGAGGAATACGGTAGCCCGTCGACCTCCGAGGGCACGGCGACGGGCGTCGCGACGACCACCGGTGCCGGGGCGATGGTCCCGCTGGGCAGCGCCGCGGGCGCGCCGGTCGGCAGCGGTAGCGGAGTGACCTTCGGATCGGTCGTGATCACGGTGGGGCGGGGGGCCATCGCATCGAGCAGCGTGGCAAGGGCTCGGCCGAGCGGCAGGCCCTCGGTGAGCTGAGCAAAGCCGGCGACGGCCGCCGGTGTCGTCGGCAGGCCGGCGGCGGCAAGGCGAGTGAACGCCACGGCCTGGGCGGGCGTCTGGACTCCCGCGGCGATCGCCGCGCGGGCGAGCACGGTCTCGGGTGCCTCGGCGGCCGCGGTGGCCCCACCAGTGGGAAGTTGCGCCGCGACCGTGATCTCGGCCCCCTCCAGAGCCGCTGCAAGAACCTGAGCGACCCCCAATGGCAGCTTCATGCCCGGTGAGGCCATCGTTATCTCGGGCGCGGCTTCGGCGGCCGTTGGTACGACGCGCAACGTCACGTGTTTTCCGGCCGCCTCGGTGACCTCGAGCTGCACGGTTTGCCCGACGGTGAGGGCCAGCTCGGTCTGCGCGAGCACCCGCCCGCCCGCAATCGCAAGCTCGATTCGGCCGCCCTCGGTCGCGATGACGCGAGCCGCGAGGACCTGCCCCTCGGTCACCGCGATGACCGGGCGAGGGGCAACCGCCTCGTCGCCGGCGACCCCGGCGGGGCGGCTCGCGGCAGCAGAAAGCGCGGGTCCAGAGACGGTACTCACAGGGGATATGTCGACCGGATGCCGCCCCCGCTGAAGGCACGGGCGTCGGACCGGGTCGTCAAGTAGTTGGCGAGGTGTGCCGATAGGGGCCTCGAACGGACTCCCCCATCAAGGATGGATGGATAAGTGCTTCGAGGTATCTACATCGCCGGCAGCGGGATGCTCGCCGAGAGCG
>JANLSO010000129.1:0-10204 GCA_031362405.1 Thermoleophilia bacterium
CACGACCGACGAGACTCAGTACATCACGCTCACGTTGGGTGAGATCCTGGATGTTGTTCGATCCAGGTACGGCAGGCCGCGTGCCCGCAACCGCGGCGATGAGGGCAGTGGTCATCTCGGGAGCAACGAAACCCCCGCCGCCGGCAACGAAACGTACCGCGCCGACGATCACCTCGGCGGAGGCGTCTTTGAGCGCAAAACCGCTGGCCCCTGCGGAAAGAGCCCCGAAGAGATACTCGTCGTGGGCGAAGGTGGTGAGCTTCACCACCGCCCCGTGCCAAGGGCCGGTGGCGAACAACTCGCGGGTGGCGGCAATCCCATCCATTCGCGGCATCCGGATATCGAGGACCGCCACATCTGGTTGATGAAGCCGCACTGCGGCGACCGCCGCGGCGCCGTCGCCGGCCTCGTCGACAACCCTGATGTCGGGCTCCGCTTCGAGGATCATCCACACCCGAACGCACCACCGGCTGGTCGTCGGCGAGGACGACCCGAATCATGCGACGAGGGGCAGTGTCGCCTCGACATGCCAACCGCCGTCGGGCGCCGGTCCGGCGCGAAGCGACCCGCCATGGGCGCGTACCCGCTCGCGCATACCGATGAGTCCGTTTCCCTCGATCGCGCCGGTCGGCAGGCAGCCGGCATCGCGCACGACGATCCGCAGCGCAGTGTTTTCGATCGTGATCATCAGCGTGGCCTCGGCGGGGCGCGCATGTCGAACGACGTTCGCCAGGGCCTCTTGGATGATCCGAAACGCGGCGCGCTCGGTTCCGTCGGGCAGTGGCGGCATCTGGTGACGCACGATCGAGATCGTCGCTCCGGAGGTCACCGCGTGGCGCACCAGCTCATCGACGCGCGCCAAAGAGGGCGGCGGATGCAGACCGGCGGGTTCGTCATGGCGCATGGCGCCGAGCACTCCGCGCACCTCATCAAGGGCTGCTTGGCTCTCGGCGTGGATCGTTGCCAGGGCTTGGGCGGCCCGGTCGAGGTTCGTAGCGAGCAGTCGTTCCCCTCCCGCCGCCTGCACAGCGATGCCTCCGAGGCGATGGCCGAGGACATCGTGCAGCTCGCGCGCGATCCGCAGGCGCTCGTCGGTCGCCGCCTGGCGGGCTTCGAGGATTCGCTCGTTGGCGACGGCGCTCGCGCGTTGCCGCGTCCCGGTCGCGAATGCGATCGGCAAGCCCGCCATCGCGACCATGGCAAGGGTGGTGTTGGGGATCGAGTCACCGGAGCGAACCGCAATCACCGAAAACGTCACCGCCGCGACCACGGTAGTGGTGATCACGGCGATCGCCCGCAGCCGAGGTGAGCCGACGGCGCAGGCCGAGTACAGGAGGACCAACGTCGCGATGACCGCATACGACGAGTCGATCGGAGGGTACGTCGCCGCCATCAGCGCACACCACGAGACGCCGTAGGCGACGGCGATGTTGCGGGTGCGCCACGCCAGCGGAAGTGTCATGCCCAACGCCACAAGGAGCGAAAGGGCGGTGTCGGTGGGGGTTTTCGCGAACACGGGGACGAGCCACGTGGCGGCCATCGAAAGCGTCGCAAGCAGCGCCGCCAGCAACGCGTCTTGCTAGCGCACCGACAGCCGTCGAGCGAGGGAATCGAGCCGATCGCGTGACAGGATCGTGAGGCCGATGTTAGCCCGGTGCTCCCGCGCCACCGAGCAGAGCGTTCGTGAACGCGTCGGGGCTCTTTGCGCTGACCCGAAATGCTCCGCGCATGAACGGGTGGATCCGGCAGAAGTAGGTGTACGTCCCGGCGGTCAGATCGGCGGGGGTCGACACGACGCGCGATTCTCGGATGCCGTGATCGTCGGCACCCCGAATCCGAGCTGGCCCGAGTCGAAGGCCGGGTTCGTGTCTACCAGTGGGAACCCGTGACCAGCCGTGCCGGTGCAGGGCTTCTTGCATGCGGTGAGCGTGTGGGGAATGTTCCGCGCCGCATCGAGGCTGACAAAGCTCAGCTGCTGCCCCTGGGCGATGGTGGGGGGTTGCCGGCCGGGCCCTTCGTGCCGATGTTGCCGGGGCGGTAGACGAAGTTGTCGATCTCCACGGCGCGGCCGTCCCAGATGCCGAACTCCTGACCGTCGGGAAGTTTCGATGCGTCGGGTAGGTCGGTGGGGGCGCCACCCGAGTTGAGGTTCTCTTCGAGCCGGTCGTGGGTGAGCCGTGTTCCCGTATCGAGCTTTTGCGTGAAGGTTCGACGCCCGAGGTGTCGCCGGCGGCGTGGCCGACGACCATGAGGCCCATCGACTCAAACCAGGCGCCACGTTTCGTGTCGTAGGCCGATGTGAGCGACAGGACGTCGCCCTTTTTGACCTGGACGCGCCAGTTGGGCTTCGTCACGCCCATGGCCATATCCCACGAAACGGGGCCCTTGGGGTCGAAGTAGGTGCTCGCGCCGCGGTGAATCTCGGTGGTTTTCGCGTCGCGCGTGAGTGACAGGGTGTTGTCGAGCCCACCCGGGTGCAGGTGCCCGACCGCCAACACGAGCGTGCCATCTGCCGGGACGGAGATCTTGTTGAAGTTCGTGGGGTACGCGCGTGCTTCGCGGGCAGGCTGGTCGGTGGGGTAGACGTACTTCCCACCGCCCTGCGGATCGAACGGCCCGTCGAAGACCGGATACGTCTTGCCGCCGCGCACGTCGGCCCAAAGGGTGGTGATCTCCTTGATCTTTTGACCCGTCGCCGAGGCTTCGGGGACGTAGTCGATGTCCCAGGTCAGATAGGCCTTCGCGACTCCGGGATAGAGGTTGTGGAGCATGTGGTTGAGGAGCCACGTGTCGTCGGGCTTCACCCGCCAGCCGTAGCCCGCGGGCGGTGCGAACACCGACTTCTCGGCGTCGGCGAACCAGCGAGGCTCGTTGTTGACGCTCCATACGCCGTGATGCGGATGAACCTGGTTGGCGGGCGGAACCGTGCCGTCTTCCAACTCGAGGTTCGGCTCGAAACGGGTGATGAACCCCGGTGGCAGATCGGGGGCCTTCACGTTCGGGTCGTAAAGGTTCGGGTTCTGTCCTGGGCCGATCGTGAACGGGCCGTAGCGGACCCTCAGGTGCTTCACGTCAGCGCTGGCGGTCTCGCCGGGCAGGTGGTTGCCCGCACGGGTCGCCGCGTCGACCATGGTCGTCGTACGCTGCGCCTGCTCAACGGTCTCACGGGGTACCGAGGAGGTGTAGATCTGCGGTTCGCGAACGGCGGAGGTGTCAACGTTTTTGTCGCTGCCGCCGCTGCAGGCGATAAGAACGATCGACAGGGCACCGGCTGCGACGATCAAGGCGAGGGGAGCACGGGGTGAGGGCATGCGATGAGGGTGGACCGATCGTTCCCGCGGCGCGTCCTACCAAAGGATGATCTTGTGGCCCGATAGCCGGCGAGGGCCCGTTCGATGATCGAATCGCTGTCGCGCTACCTGCGCGCGGTCGAGGCGGTCGCCGAACGCCTGACCGATGTCGCGTTCGTTCCCCTGCTGATCGCCCTGGGTTTTCACCTGCTGAACCTCGGGCTGCGGGCCTACGCCTGGCGCAACATCGTCGTCGCCGCGTACCCCGATGTCCCGCTGAAACGACGCACGGCCTTTGGCGCCTACAGCGCCGGGGTCGGCGTGAACGCGATCCTGCCGGCACGAGCCGGGGACGCCGTCAAAGTCATCCTGCTGCACCGGCGCATGAGCACGGCGAGCTACCCGACGCTCGCGGCCACTTTGGTCGCGGAGACCCTCGTCGACATGGTGGTCGGCCTGGGGTTCATCATCTGGGCCTGGCAAGCGGGCCTTCTGCCGGGGCTGCCCGCGCTGCCGAACCTGGGGGCGTTTGAGCTCAGCTGGGTTGCGGAACGGCCCGCCGTGCTGCTGATCGTCGTCGGGCTTCTCGTCATCGTGGTCGCCTTCCTGGCTCGGCGGGTGCGCGCGTTCTGGGGGCGGGTGCGACAGGGGCTGGCGATCCTCTCAACACCCGGCCGCTACGCACGGGAGGTCGTCAGCTACCAGCTCCTAGGATGGGCGTGCCGTCTGGCGGGAGCATCGTTCTTCCTGCAGGCCTTTGGGGTGCCAGGTACCGTCCAGAGCTCGGTTCTCGTGCAGGTGGCGTCGTCGGTGTCGACGTTGTTCCCGGCCACACCGGGCGGCCTCGGTCCGAAACAGGCGCTGCTCGCGGTACTCCTCGACGGCACCGCCTCACGAGCCAACGTGGTGACCTTCAGCATCGGCACCGAGCTGGCGACAACGCTTCTCAACGTTGCGCTGGGCATCGGCTGCCTGGTCGTGATGCTCGGCGGCTTTCGGATTCGGTCTGCGCTGGCGGAAGCGCGGCGCTCGAGCGAGACGCCTCAGGCGTAGGCGCGGCCGAAGCGGTTGGCGATGAAGTCCTCCATCGTCGCGTCCTCTTGGCGCACGAACCCGCTCTGCGGCAGTTTCTCGGCCAGCAGGAGGTCGATCATCCCGCACGCGCCCGATGCCGTGGTGATCTGGATGGCGCTCACCACCTGGCCGTTCAGGGTGGTGGCGTAGACCTTCTTGGCGTATGTCTCCTGCGTGAATCGCCCGGCGCGCATTCCGGTGACCGTCACGAAGATCAGTACGACATCCTGGAAGGTGATCGGCACCGCGTCTTCCAGGATCTCTTTCAGCAGGTCGCGCCGGTCGCGCAGGCGCAGATCGTCGAGCAGCAGCTTCATGGCATCGCGGTGTCCGGGGTACCTCACCGTCTTGTAGTCGACGCCGCGGGCGCTGCCCTCCAGGGTGTCGCCCAGGGTTCCGAGACCTCCCGAGGTGTTGAACGCCTCGTAGTCGATGCCATCGAGCGAGAAGTGTTCAAGGCCCTCCAGCGGCAGAACCTCACCGCGGACCCCCTCACGAACCGCCTCGCAGGGGTTGCAGTACTCGTTGATCAGCCCGTCGGTGCTCCAGGTGAGGTTGTACTTGAGGCCGTTGGCGGGGTAGGTCGGAAGCGCCCCTACTCGCATGCGGACGTCGGTTAGCGTGTCGAAGCTCTTGGTCAGCGAATGCGCGACGATGCTGATGAAACCGGGCGCAAGGCCGCATTGCGGGATCAGTGCCACGGGCGCCCCCTCGGCGATGGCGCGTACCGCCGCGGTCGTCGCAACATCCTCGGTGAGGTCGAGGTAGTGCGCGCCGACATCCACCGCGACGGCCGCAACGGCCGCGTTCAGAAAGAACGGCAGCGCGCTGACCACACACGTCGCGCCCTCGGCAAGGGCGCTCAGCGCGGCGGTGTCACTGACGTCGACCTCGTGCGTTTCAACGCCGGCCGTGGCGTGGGCGAGCATCTGCGGCGACGCGTCGGCCATTACGACGTCGTAGTCGTCGCTTGAGTGGAGCAACTCGACGATGATCCCGCCGATCTTCCCGCCGCCGAGCACGAGCACGCGGGGTCGTGCGGTGGCGCTCAACCCGGCAACCGGAAGTCGGGGTCGGCGGTGATCTGGGCGACGTCCATCTGGGCCTTCTGAAGTCGCCCGGAGAAGTCCCAGTTCATCGCCTGCCAGCGCGTGAAGACATCGAGCACCCAGATCCCCGACTGCCGGGAACCGTTGCCGGAGCGCCCGTTGCCGCCGAACGGCAGGTGCGCCTCGGCGCCGGAGGTGGTGTTGTTCACCGACAGCATCCCCGCTCCGCAGTGCTGCCGGAAGGTCAGCGCGGCGGTGGCGTCGTTGGTGTAGATCGATGCCGACAGGCCGTAGCCGTGGCCGTTGGCCAGGGCGATCGCCTCATCGAGATCCTCGAACCGGCCAATCCCGACAAGGGGCCCGAAGGTCTCGGTGCGGTAGAGGGCATCGGTGGGCCGCACGCCGCTCACGAGGGTCGGGTGGCAGAACAGGCCCGCATCGGGGTCGCCGATGAAGCCCTCGCGGGGGTTGGCGGAGGTGATGCGTCCGCGCCCGGTCGAGCCCATCACGGTGTGATGCGGTTCGATCAGCGCAAGCGATTCCCGCTCGAAGCGCTCGAGGAATCGCTCGTGGATCATCGGGCCGTAGACGCTACGGGGGTCGCTGGGGTCGCCCACCACCGCCGCCCGCACCGCGGCGTCGACCCGTCCGCAGAACTCATCGTGAATCGCGGCGTGCACGAAGGCGCAGCCCAGCGAGGTGCAGCGCTGGCCAGCGGTTCCGAAGCCCGAGAACAGGGTGCCTTCGACGACGAGATCCATGTCGGCGTCGGGCATCACGACCATCGGGTTCTTTCCGCCGAGCTCCAGACACGGGTTCTGGAGGTACCGGCCGCACAGCTCGCCAATGCGGGTGCCCACCTCGGTCGACCCGGTGAAGCCGACCTTGTCGACGACGCCCGCGGCGAGGGCCTTCTCCAGGCCGGCGAAGGTGGATGGCCCGTCGGCGTGGACGATGTTGACGACGTCCTCCGGCAGCCCGGCATGGCGAAACAGCTCAAAGAACGCGTCGGCGATGGCTCCCGAGTACTCCGCCGGCTTCCAGACGACCGAGTTCCCGCACAGAAGGGCCGGCACCAGATACCACGACGGCACCGCGACGGGGAAGTTGCCGGCGGTGATGATCATCGTGGCGCCCACCGGTACTCGGAAGGTGAACAGCTGCTTGCCAGGCATCTCGGAAGGAACGGTCTGGCCGTAGAGGCGCCGGCCCTCGCCGGCGAAGAACAGGCAGGTGTCGACGACCTCCTGCACCTCACCCAACGACTCGGCGTAGGGCTTGCCGATCTCCCGGGTGATGACGCGGGCGAGAGCCTCCTTGTTGGTCGCGACCAACTGCCCCAGCTGTTGGATGGCGAGACCGCGTATCGGGGCGGGCACCAGCGCCCACTCGCGCTGGGCGGCCTTTGCGACGCGGCAGGCCTCGAGGACGGCGTCGGCGTCGACGAGACCGATCTCGGCGACGAGATCCTCGAGCCGCGCCGGGTTTCGCGATTCGTATGGCCGTCCCGGGACGCGCCGGCCGCCGATCATCGATTGGACTCGCGCGGTCCTCGTGGGCGTCGCCATTGTGCCTCCCCGTTGGCTCCTGTCGGCCCACACTAAGTCTCTCGGTGTGGGTTTGACATCCCCTGCGAGCGCTGATTACGTCGGTGGTGACCGGTGCACAGCGGGGGAACAGGGCGATGTTCGAGTGGGAGACGCACTACGAGGCCGAGGACTATCTCGACGCGCTGCTGAGCGGGCTGGCGGAGCACAGCCCCGCGGTGGCGGGGTTCGCCGCCAGGCTCGGCGAGGAGACCTCAACCCGCATGCTCGACTGGGTCGACCACCTCGCCGTCCCGATCGATGCCGAGCGCCTGGCGCAGCTCGGATTCGCCCGTGTTCAGGATGCTCCGGGCCCCGCCCTGTGGCGTCACCCCACCGCCCAGCTTGCCGCGGTCTCTGAGGCGACCGGGCTGCCCGCAGTGGCGCTGCGGGTCGATGACGTCGGATTCGCCGCGTCGGTTCACGGGGCGCTTGGCACCGTTGCCGGGTCGGTCGGCGCGGCGCACCGTTCGGCGGTAATCGCCAAAGACACGGTGCGCTTGTTGGCGGTTGAACGCCGTTCGTGGGAGGTTGGGACCGTGCCTGACCAGGCGTTGGCTCCTGCTCAGGTGGCTGCGGAGCAGGCCCTGGCGCTGTGGCGGTTCCGGCGTCGCGATGTCGGCATGGATCGAGTCCGTGATGACGCCCGGCGCATGGTCGAGCTCGTCGGGCAGGACATCGCCGCCTCGATGGCCATGCAGGCCGAGCGAGAGTTCTGGCAGAGCCGCAACACGGCGGCCCGCATTCAGTACGCGCGCCAGCAGCAGCTGGGGCTGGGATGGGGCAACCACGACCACCACACGTTCCGCTCGAGCCGGGTCAACTTCGTCGCTCTTCTCGATGTGTTGGAGATCCTCGGGTTCACGCGGCGCGAGCGCTTCCACGCCGGCGAACAGGCGGGGTGGGGGGCCCAGGTGCTCGAGCAGGCCGGCGCCGGGGTGGTGGTGTTCGCCGACGTCGATCTGGAGCCCGGGGAGATCGACGTCGACTTCGCTGGTCGACTGGAGGCGTCGAGCGAGTTCCGGACGGTCGGGTTGTGGTGCGCCTTGCACGGTGACTCGATTCTCGAGTCGGGTATGCACCACCTGGAAGGCCAGTTCGATTTCGAGCGCCTGCGCGATGACCTGGAGGCCGAGCACGGCATCGCTCACATGCCGGCGTTCTCCGACTTCGCCTACCTCCGCCAGGCGTTCACCGAGGCGGAGCTGTGGCCGGTTGCGGCCGAGCGCCTGGCTCCGTTGGTGGCGGCCGGCCACCTGACCGCCGAACGCGGCGAGGCGATCGCCCGCGACGGGGCACCCGGTTCGCACCTCGAGAACCTGGCCCGCCGGGGCGGTTACAAGGGCTTCAACAAGAACAACGTCTCCGCCACGATGCGGCGCACCGACCCGCGCGTCTACACGGTGAGGATTTAAGTCGGCGGCGCCTGCGGTTGCGGCTGTAGGGCGCGGGCGACGTCGCTCACCGAAAGAAGGCCCACCAAGCGCTCGCCGTCCACGACGAGCGCCCGGGGCAGAGAGAACGTCTGAAGCCGGTCGACGGCGGGCGCGAGTAGTTCTGTGGCGTTGAGAACGGCGACCCGGTCGCGCGGCAGCATGACCTCACCCACGCGGCGAGCATCCCACTCTGGCTGAGGGATCTCCGCGAACCGCGACAGTGGGAACATTCCGACCGCGCGCCCGTCGTCGACGACCGGATAGCTGGCATACCTCGCGCCGTTGCCGATCTGGTCGGCGAGTTCGCCCATGCTCATCTCGACGCGGGCGGTGACCGGCTGGGCGACCATCAGGTCACCGACGGTCAGGCTGCTGATCTGGCCATGTGCAATCGCGGCGCGTGACTCGGCCCCGGCCGCCTGCAGCAGGAACCAGCCGATGATCGCCATCCAGGCGCCGCCGATGGTGTCGGAGGCGTAGAACAGCATGAAGAGGCCGAGGCCGATGAGGCCGATCGCGAAGATCCGGGCAAGCACCGACGCAATGCGGGTGGCCGCGACGAAATCGCCCTTCCAGGCCCACATAGCGCTGCGAAACATCCGTCCGCCGTCGAGCGGCAGGGCGGGGAGCAGGTTGAAGATCAAAAGCACGGCGTTGGTGATTCCGAGCCAGGTCGTGACGCCGTCAACGGCCGAGGGAAGGCCCGGGATGAACGCCGCGCCACCGAACCCGAGCGCGAGCAGCAGCGAGACGATCGGTCCGGCGATGGCGATCCGAAACTCTGCCCCGGCCGACGGAAACCAGCCCGTGAAGCGCGCGACCCCCCCGAACAGCCAGAGCGTGATCCCCTCGATGCCCATGCCGTCACGCCGCGCCTGCACCGCGTGCCCAAGCTCGTGAAGCAGGATCGACGCGAAGAACAGCACCGCCGCGATCGCTGCCATGGCGACGTACGACGCGTCGCCGAGGCCCGGGTTCGTATCGGGAAACAGGTTCGTCGACAGCGTCCAGACCAGTAATCCCAGAAGCGCCAGGACGCTCCAGTTCATGCCGATCCGAACGCCGAACATGCGCCCGAGGGGAATGCTGTCTCTCATACCCTGAAGTGTTGCACGACCCGCCCGCCATGGACCGCCACCGAGCGCACGAGCCCGAGCCTGCTCCGCTTGTATACAAACCGTGCCACTCGAAGGACATGACATCGCACCGCGCGCATGAGTTGCGGTTTCATGCCAGCGACGCCCGAAAAACCCGTGGCCTTGGGGTTTACGGTATGTCATGTCTCTTGAGTGGCACGGTTTGTATACCGTCAGTCGAAGAGCGAGAACTGGTCCGGGGTGCGGGGGGCCGGCGGAAGGGCGCCGGGAGCGGGTTCTTGGTCGCGGGCGGCCTGTTGGGCGAGGCGGTCGGCGCGTTCGTTGGCGGGGTGTCCGGCGTGGCCTTTGACGACCTCGGTGCGGACGTCCTGGTGGCGGGCGAGCTCGATCAGCATGCGTTCCCACAGGTCGCGGTTCGCGACGGGTTGCTTGGCGGAGGTCACCCAGCCTTTACGGCGCCAGCCGGCCAGCCAGCCTTTCGAGATTGCGTTGGCCAGGTAGGTCGAGTCGGTCACCAGGGAGATCCGGGAGCCGGCGGGCGCGGCGGCCAGGCCTTCCAGGGCGCCCATCAGCTCCATGCGATTGTTCGTCGACGGGGCTTCGGCACCGGTGAGCACCAGCTCCTCGCCACGGGAGTCGACGAGGATTGCCGCCCAGCCGCCGCGGGAGTCC
>JANLSO010000159.1:0-5096 GCA_031362405.1 Thermoleophilia bacterium
CCGCGCGGCGGCCGCTGTGTCTCGTGTTCCCTTCCAAGCGCCAGACGTCATGTCCCGTGCCCGGCATGGTTTCGACGGTCAACCCCTCAACGGGTCAGGCGCGTACTGAGCGCCTGGGTTGTTACATCACGGCTGCCGAAACGCCTACTGTGGTTGCCATGAGCTGGCGATACCACTCCCCCCGCAGCGGACCGTCGGTGCTCGTGTTGATGACCGACACGAAGTCGGGGCCGTGGGTCGTGCGGTCGCTGTCGCGCGGCGGCTACCGGGTGATCGGCTCGCACGTTGAAGGGCTTCTCTCAGGCGGTCGCAGCCTTCGGTGCGCGCAGCCGCTTCGCTATCCGTCTCCGGTCGATCGCCCCGACGACTTCCGGGGGTGGGTTGGTCAGACCGCCCGGGCGTTCGATGTCGACGTGGTGTTCCCCGTGTCGGAGGACGTCACTCATGTCCTCGCCGAGCAGACCCCCGATCTCGGCCGGGCGATCCGGATCGGCCCCGACAGGCGCCAGTACGCCGCTCTCTGCGACAAGGCGCTTCTCGGTGACACGTGCCGCGTGGCCGACGTCGATCATCCCCTGAGCTTCGTGGTCCGGCCCGGTGAGCTTCTCCCCGAGGCGCTGCCGTTGCCCGCGGTTGTCAAGACCGGCGCCTCGGGGGAAGCGATCGACGTCGCCCTCGGCGTGCAGATCACACGGACGGCCGAGGGTCGCGACGCGGCGATTCGTGCGGTCACGAATCTCGGTGCGGAGGCCGTGGTGCAGGAGCTCGTCGAGGGCGACCGTTGGAACATGCACGGCGTGCGGACCCGTGATGGGCTGGCGATCTTCGCCTCGTCGCTCGAGAAGGACTACCCCCGCGGTGCCGGCATCACCGCCCTCTCACACAGTGTCGTCGCGCCGCCCGCACTGCTCGGTGCCGCCGAACGGCTGCTTGCCCACGCCTGCTACCTCGGCCCGGTGAGCCTCAACACGATTGAGCGTGGTGGCCGGTTCTATCTGCACGACGTCAACCTTCGCATCCCGGCCTCGATCGGCCTGACGATCACCGCGGGGCTCGATGTTCCCCGTCTGGCCGTCGACGACGCGCTCGGGCGCCTGCGTGGGCCGCTGCCCCGGGTGCCACGCCGAACCACCTACGTCGGGATCGACTGCGAAGTGCCTGCGCTCGTCGCCTCGCTGCGACGCGGGTCGGCAGAGTCGCCGCGCCAGGTCATTGCCGACGTCGTCCACGCGGTTCGCGGCGGCGGGCGCCTGCTGATCGACCCAAACCCTTTGGATCCCTTCTGGCTCCCGACCCTTGCCCTGCGCAACTTCGTCGTCCGTCCGCTCCGCTGGGCGCGTCGACGCACTGGGCTATCCGGGAGGGGTGTCGGTCCCCGCGTTCAGGATGCCCATGTAGTCGCGGTAGACCCAGGCCCGGTCACGACGACGGCCGGTCACCTCTACGACGATGCCGAGTCTTTCGAGCGTGTCGAGCGCGGTGTAGAGGGTGCGGGGCACCATGTCGAGGCGGCGACTCGCCGCGGGGGCTCCGGCGAGCACTCCCCGACGGGTCAGATCGTCGAAGACCGCACGCGTACGGTCTGAACCCTCGGCCGCGACCCGTGCGCGGTCGCGTGTGATCAACTCGCTGATCTGGTGGACGGTTGCGATTGCCCCTCGCGCGGTGACGGTGACCGCATCGCAGAAGAACAGGGGCCAGTCCTCCCAGGCGCCGGTCTCACGGACCACCGGCTCAAGAGCTCGTAGTACGTCGATCGATGCTCCTTGAGGTAGAGACTCACATAGAGCAGCGGCTCAGAAAGAAGGCCGTCGTCACAGAGCATCAGCGTGATCAGCTGACGGCCGATCCGCCCGTTACCGTCGAGAAATGGGTGAATCGTCTCGAACTGGATGTGGGCGAGTGCCGCCTTGACGAGGGGGTTGGCTCGCCGGTTGATGTAGCGCTCGAGGTCTGAGAGCAGCTCAGGCACCCGCTCGGCGGGAGGGGGCACGAAGGTCGCGTTTCCGGGACGACTGCCACCGATCCAGTTTTGCGAGCACCTGACCTCCCCGGGTCGTTTTGTGCTGCCGCGGATCGTTCCCAGCAACACGCGATGCATGTCGCACAGCAAACGCGTCGATATCGGCAGACCGTTCGGGTCGCGACTGCGCGAGCCCCATGGCCATGGCCGCGACGCACGACGACGTTTCCTCGAGATCGTCGATGGAAACGTCGGGCGCGGTGCCGTCTTCGTGGAGGAGGAGGTCCTGAAAGGTGGCGCGCGTCCCTTCGATCTGGGACGACAGCACGGCTTCTTTCCGCGAGTACATCTCGCGAAGGAGGCTCGCGTTCGGCGAGAGCGCGGTGATCGCATCGAGGCTGCCCAAGGCATGGATAGCGCGCGCGATCCTCGCATCTAGGTTGCCCCCGATGTCGATCTTCGGCGGAAGGTCAGCGGGAACGAAGGCCCAAACGGCTCGCCGGTCACCGACGTCAGCTCATAGCGGCCCGCACGGTCGCTCGCCGGTGGGGGCGGGAGGTGGGATGCCGTTGCACTAATTCTACTGGTTATCCAAAAAGTAAAACAACGGCACTCGTTGTTTACGTCGCGTTACTACGGCGCCGTGAACTCGTCTCCACGCCCTGTAGCGCAGGGATCCCCGCGGCCGACCTGCTGCAGCATGGCGACGATGCGTCCGGCAGCGGCTCCGTCTCCATACGGGTTCCCGGCGCCGGTCATCGCTTCGCGCGCGGAGGCGTCGGTCAGCAGGCGTCCCGCCTCGCGGACGATCAGGTCGCGGTCGGTCCCGACCAGCATGGAAACCCCGGCGGCCACCCCCTCGACCCGCTCGGTCTCGCCACGGGCCACCAGAACGGGAACCCGTAGCGACGGGGCTTCTTCCTGGATGCCGCCGGAGTCGCTGACGATCACGGTCGCCTTGGACAGGAGCTGGGCGAAGTCGCCGTAGGCGATCGGGTCGGCGATGTGGGCTCTCGGATGTCCGGCCAGCTCGGCCTCGACATCGACGCGCACCGCGGGGTTCGGGTGGGCGGCGTGGACGGCACGCAGATCGGGGATCGCGTCGAGCAGCTCTCGCACCGCGCCCGCGACGCGGCGGATTCCCTCGCCCCAGCTTTCACGGCGGTGGGTGGTGACCACCAGCAGCGACCCGTCACCCTCGGCGATCGCGGCCAGAGCAGGGTCGCTGATTCCCTTCCCGAGCTTCACCGCCAGTAGCAGCGCGTCGATGCCGGTGTTTCCCGTCACAACGATGCTGCCGGGGTCGATGCCCTCACGCAGGAGGTTCTCGCGCGGACCGGGGGTGGGGGGAAGGTGGACCGATGCCAGCCGGCCGATCAGCCGGCGGTTCATCTCCTCCGGGAACGGCAGCCGCGGCGTGGCGGTGCGAAGGCCCGCCTCCACATGCCAGACCGGAACTCCGGCGTAGAAGCCGGCAAGGGCCCCCATCGCGGCGGACGTCGTATCGCCCTGGACGATCACCACGTCGGGTTTCGCCTCGGCGACCAGCGGCTCGAAGGCCGTCAGGCACCTGGCCGACAGCTCCGACAGGCTCTGCCCATGGCGCATGACGTCGGCCTTCAGGTCGGCCGCAAAGCCGAACAGATCAAGGACCTCCTGCAGCACCTCGCGGTGCTGGCCGGTCGAGCCGACCAGCACCTCGACACCGGGGGCGTCGCGACCAGCGAGCACGACCGGGGCGAGTTTGATCGCCTCCGGCCGCGTCCCCATGATCACGAGCGCGCGCACGGTGTCGCCGGTGGTTGCTATCCCAGCCGTTCCTTCACGAGCTCGGCGACCTCGGTGGGGTTGGTCCCCACACGAACACCCTTGGCCTCGAGGGCTTCCTTCTTGGCCTGGGCGGTACCCGAAGACCCGGTGATGATCGCGCCGGCGTGGCCCATCTGCTTGCCGGGAGGAGCCTGGAAGCCGGCGATGTAGCCGACGACCGGGGTCGTCATGTGCTCGGCGATGAACTCGGCGGCCTTTTCTTCTTCGTTGCCACCGATCTCCCCGACCATGACCACGAGATCCGTCTCGGGGTCGGCGTCGAAGCGGCCGAGCATGTCGATGAACGAGCTACCGACAACCGGGTCGCCACCGATACCCACGACGGTGCTGGTGCCGATGCCGAGCACCGAGAGCTCTTTGCTGATCTGGTACGTCAGCGTGCCGGAACGGCTCACCAGACCCACCTTGCCCGGGGTGAAGATCTGGGTCGGCATGATCCCGACCGTCGCCCGGCCAGGGCTGATCACGCCCGGGCAGTTCGGCCCGATGAGGGTCTGGTGACCGCGCTTGAGGTGCGTGTAGACGCCCATCATGTCGTGGGCGGGAATCCCCTCGGTGATGCAGATGACGAGCTCGACACCGCTCTCGAGCGCCTCATACAGAGCGTCGGTCGCGAAACGCGGCGGCACGAAGACCATCGCCGTGTTGGCACCGGTCTCATCGACCGCGTCGCGCACCGTGTTGAAGACCGGGATGCCCTCGACGTCCTGCCCGGCCTTGCCGGGGGTGACGCCGGCGACCACATTGGTGCCGTACGCCTTGTTGCGGGTGGCGTGAAACGCGCCCTCACGACCGGTGATGCCCTGCACCACCAGCTTGGTGTCGGTTCCGACCAGGATGCTCATGCGGCCCCCTTCGCCAACTCGACTGCTCGGCGGGCCGCCGACAGCATGGTTGCTTCGACGACGACGTTGCTCGGGGCGCGCGCGGAGATGATCTTGCGCCCTTCCTCTTCGTTGGTGCCATCGAGGCGCACCACGATCGGCAGAGTCGCCCCGAGCTGATCAAGCGCGGTCAAGAGCCCTGTGGCGACCTCGTCGCAGCGGGTGATGCCGCCGAAGATGTTGACCAGAAGCGCTTTCACCTTGGTATCCGACAGCAGCACCTCGAGGGCGGTCACGACGTCGTCGGCCTTCGAGCCGCCTCCGGCGTCGAGGAAGTTCGCCGGCCGGCCACCCGCCAGGGCAACCACGTCGAGAGTGCTCATCACGAGACCCGCGCCATTACCGAGAATGCCGACGTCACCGTCGAGCTTCACGTAGGTCACACCGCGCTCTTGCGCCATGCGCTCCTGGACGTCCTG
>JANLSO010000140.1:0-3655 GCA_031362405.1 Thermoleophilia bacterium
GCGACGAGGCCCGCGCGGCGGCAACGGTCGCGCCCACGGCAGCCCCGGCCGCCGACCGCCAGGACCTCATGAGTCAGGTGGGTGACGTGGTCGGTCGACTGCTTGCCGAAGCAGAGCGGACCGCGGCGGAGGTCGCCGACACGGCGGCCCGCGAGGCCAGCCAGCTCACGATCAAGGTTCGAACCGACGCCGAGCAGATCCAGCGCGAATCGGAAAAGCACGCCCTCGCGCTACGCCAAGAGGCCCAGGAGAACTCCGATGCGGTTGCCGCCGAGGCGCGCCGCGATGCCGACGCCCTGCGCCGGGAGGCCGAAACGGCCAGCCAGATCCTACGCGAGCAGGCTACCCGCGAAGCACAGATCGAGCGTGCGAACGCCGAGCAGGCCCGCGACGAGTTGATCCGCACGACCGAGGCGGCAATCCGCGAGCGTCGCGAGACGGCCGAACGCGAGGCGCGTCGCATCGAGCTGGAAGCCGAGACCTTGGCCGAGGGCAAGGTGCGCGCCGCCGAAGCCCAGGCCGACGAGGCAACCCGCGCCGCCGAGCAGCGCGCGCGGGAGATCGAGGACAACCTCTTCGTGCTGCGCGACCGTGAGCAGCGCCAGATCGAGAAGATGCAAGAAGCCCGCGAGCTACTTGCTCAGCACCTCAGCGCGACGCGCAACGGCCTCGAGCGAGTCTTGAATCAGGTCGCCGACGATCAGGTGAAGGCGCTGGTCAGCAACGGCGAGGTCATGGAGGCCCGCGCCGAGACGATCTACACAACCGTCGAAGAGACCGACGCACCGGTCGACGAGCAGTAGCGAGGTATCGGGTTTCAGGCGGGGCGGGTCGCCGCGCTGCGCAGGCCCGCCACCGCGGAGCGCAGGGTCCGGGACGTCGACACCAGGGCCGTCGCGTCTCCGCGCACGGAGGCCTGGTGGACGGCCTCCATGGCAGTCAGCACCTCGTCGAGCTGCGGCATGAGCGCATCACGCTGGTCGACCAGGCGGGCATCGTCGGGCCGCTCGGCGCGCAGTCGTCCGAACCAGAAGCGCGCGTCCTCGAGCGAGGCCCCGAGCCGGCTGGCGATGCTGAGCGCATCGGCCTTCTTCACCGGTTGGTCAGCGAGCGGCCGCAGCACGGCGACGAAGGTGTCGACAGCCGCCGAAGCCGCCGCGGAATCGCGTAGGTAGATCCGTGGTGAGACGACCTTCCCCGCGGTGACTTCCCCGACCGAGGTGGACGTGGGGATCGGATCCGACGAGCAGCCCGCCGCAGTGAGCCCGAGGATGATCAGCGAGACGGCGGCGAAACGGCGGATGACAGGCTCCGAGTGGATGGGACGAACGACGGTGAATCATGGCGGGGTCGGCGGCGATGCTATCCGCCCCTGCAACCAATCGTGAGCGATGAGGGGCTATCCTCGCCTGCGATGAACGCCCGCCACGACGACATCCCTCTCGCGCTCTCGTTCGACGACGTGCTGCTCGTGCCCCGGCGCAGCCGCATTGCGTCGCGGCGCGAGGTCGACACCAGCACCCGCCTGACTCGCCGCCTGCGCCTGGCCGTGCCGATCGTCTCGGCGAACATGGACACCGTGACCGAGTCGCCGATGGCCGTCGCGATGGCGCGGGCCGGCGGAATCGGCATCATCCACCGCTTTCTCGGGATCGAATCCCAAGCCGCCCAGGTTGCGCGGGTCAAACGCGCCGAAGCCCTCGTCATTGAAGATCCGCATGTCGCATCGCCTGAGCAGACCCTCGAGCGTGCACGCCAGATGATGAGAGACCTCGGGGTCAGCGGGCTGGTGGTGATCAATGGCGAGGGGGTGGTCGCCGGAATCCTCACACGACGCGACGTGGCGGCGGTGACGGACCCGCATGCGCTGGTCAGCGATGCGATGACGCCCCGCGAACGACTCGTCGTCGGGAACCCGTCGACCGAGGGCGCCGAGGCGTTGCGTCTTCTGCGCGGCGCGCGCGTCGAGAAGCTGCCCCTCGTGGATGACTTCGGCCGTCTCACCGGCCTTGTCACCCTGAAAGACCTCCTTCAGCACGCCGAACGGCCAGGGACGACCAAAGACGCGCGCGGGCGGCTCGCCGTCGGTGCCGCCATCGGCGTGCGGGGCGACTTCCTCGAACGGGCCAGGGCCCTCGCCGCCGCCGGCGCCGATGTGCTCGTGCTCGACATCGCGCACGGGCATCAAGAGCGGGCGCTCGAGGCAGTGGGTCACGTGCGCGACGCCGTCGGTACCACGGTCGAGATCATCGCCGGAAATGTCGCGACGTCGGAGGGCGCGCGTGATCTGGCGGCCGCCGGTGCCGACGCGGTGAAGGTCGGGGTCGGCCCCGGATCGGTCTGCACGACGCGCTTGGTCGCCGGTGTCGGGGTGCCGCAGCTGTCGGCCGTCATCGAGTGTGCGCGCGCCTGCGCGGAGCACGACGTGCCGGTCATCGCCGACGGCGGTATTCGTTACGGCGGGGACGTCGCCAAGGCGATCGCCGCGGGCGCCGAGAGCGTGATGGTCGGCAACCTGCTGGCGGGGACACCCGAGAGCCCCGGCGACGCCGTGACACGCGGCGGTAAGCGCGTAAAGGTGTTTCGCGGGATGGCCTCCGGGGCGGCCGCAGAAGCCCGCCGCGCGGCCGAAGAGGATGACGAGGAGTTCTTTCCCGTTGTACCCGAGGGCGTCGAGGCCGTCGTGCCCCTGCGGGAGGCCGCGGCGGTCGTGGTACACACGCTCGTCGGTGGCCTGCGGTCGGGTATGAGCTACAGCGACGCGGTGAGCATCGCCGAGATGCATGAGCGGGCCCAGTTCGTCCGCATTACGCCGGGGGGCCTGCGCGAGAGCCACCCGCACGACGTCGACGGCCTCTGACCCCTCGCGGGGCCAGAGACACATCGCGTCCGTCGGTCAGTCCTTCCCCGTGGGGCCCGGGTTCGGGGCATACGGCGAATTCACCGACGAGAACGCGTCGACGAGGCCATTACCGTAGAAGCCGTTCGACGCCGGGGTTCCGACGCACAATGCGTTGTAGGTCGCGTCACGATCCGGGTAGGTCTGCAGCGGCGGATCGGGACAGGCCGTGTCGGTGGCTGAGCCGTAGAGGATGCGCTCGACGACCGAGGGCCGCAGGGTCAGGCCTCCGTGCCGCTTGTCGGTCCGTCCGTAGCGGCTGACGATCAGCGCGACGACGCCGGCCGCGTGTGGCGACGCCATCGAGGTGCCCTGCAGGTACTGGTAGTACGAGCAGACGCCACGGGCGTCACAGAACCGTACGACCGATGCCACGTTCGGCGTTCCGTCGGGGTTCAGTTCCTCATTCTTGACCGCCAGAGCCGTCGGGTACGGGGCAAGCACGGTGTTCTCGAACGACAGGTACTTGTCGGTGCCGAAAAAGTCGCGGCGGTCGCCACCCGGCGCCGACACGTCGGTCTGCTCGGTGCCGTAGTTCGAGAAGTACGACTTGCGTCCGCTCGGGCCCGTTGAAGAGACGCCGATGACGCCACGTCCCTCGGCCGGCAGATCCAGGCACGAGTTGTCGACGGTGCGCGGGTATGCGACGTCCGGCGGGTAGTCGGGGCTGGTTTCGTCAGACGTCGGGTTGCCCATGTCGGTGGCCTCGTTGCCGAGGGCCGATACGAGCGTGACGCCGCGGTTGCGCGCGTAGGT
>JANLSO010000149.1:0-3121 GCA_031362405.1 Thermoleophilia bacterium
GATCGCGCAGGCGACGGCGATGTTGACGTTGATGTCTCCGCGAGAAATGAACAGGCCGACGGAGAAAAGCAGCGAGTCGCCGGGCAGGATCGGAAACAGCAATCCGCACTCGATGAAGACGATGACGGCGCTGACCCAGAAGAACTGCGCACCGAATCGGTTCAGCAGCCACTGCGGGTCCATCCAGTCGGGGCTGAAGGACGACACGCCCGCGAGGATATAGACCGGGTCGCCCGACGGGAGATATTCGCGTCACGTGCGACTAACGCGGGGCCCGCGCACTCCTGCGACGGGCCCGTGAGGCCATCACCGCGCGCGGCGCCCCGGCCTCGGCGCGTTCGAGCTGAACGCGTCCACGCAGAGGTTCCATCCGCACCACCCGAACGGTCACGGGGTCGCCGAGGTGGAGGCCCTTGCCCGAAGTCTCACCGAGGAGGGCGGTTTCCATGCGGTCGAGTTTGTACTCCTCGCGGCCAATCGCCTTCACATGGAGGAAGCCCTCAAATGCGTCGCCAAAGCTGACGAATGCGCCGACCGGGACGAGCCCGGTGACCTCGCCCTCCCACTCGCGCTCCCAGCCGCGATCGGCCAGCGTGCGCTCGAGGAGCAGCGTCGCGCAGATCCGGTCGCCGCGCCGCTCGAGGCTGGAGGCGGCCCGTTCGGTATCCGAGCTCGTCTGCCCCGCCTCGGCCAGCCAGGCCGTATCGGGCCCCGGGCCGCCGATACCCAGCGCATCCAGAAGCGCTCGGTGGATGAGGAGATCCGGGTAACGTCGAATCGGGGAGGTGAAGTGCACGTACGCCGCGCTGGCGAGCCCCGAGTGACCGACGCTTCCCGGCGTGTAGTACGCCTGCGACAGCGAACGCAGCACGAGCGTCGAGAGGGCCCGCGGGGCGGGGCGGCCGCGTGCTTCCAGCGACTGGCGGTGTCGTGCCACGGCGCCGGCGGCCTCCTTGGCGGCGTCGCGACGCTGGGTCGGGGTCAGCGGTGCGGGCGGGAGCGCCCGCGTCGCGACGCCGAGTTCCTCTAGCTGGTCGTAGAGGCGCTCGATACGCCGGCCGTCAGGCTCATCATGGAAGCGGTGCAGGGCGGGGCGCCCCCGGGCGATCAGGTACCGGGCGACTGCCTCGTTGGCGGCGATCATGCAGTCCTCGACGATGCGGTGCGACTCGGTTTGGGCCTCCAGATGGACACCGAGCACGCGGTCGCGTTCGATCTGGAAGACCGGTTCGGCGGAATCGACCTCCAACGCACCCCGGGCCATCCGCAGTTTGCGCAGGCGCCGGGCCCCCTCACGGGCAGCCGTGATCGTGGCGTCCATCGCCGGGCCGCCGTCAAGAGGCGTGCCGGCAAGGTGCGCGTCGACCTCGGGGTACGTCAGGCGCCGCTCCGAACGGATCGCCGAGCGGTAGAAGCACTCCCCGCTGACCTCGCCATCGGGGCCGATGAGCATCTCTGCCGTCACCGCACGGCGCACAACCTCGGGCCGCAGACTGCACAGGTCGTTCGACAGACGCGCGGGCAGCATCGGGTCGACGATTCCCGGCAGGTAGACCGAGCAACCCCGGCGCTCGGCCTCGTGGTCGATGGCTCCGCCGGGTGCGATGTAGTGGGCGACGTCGGCGATGTGCACCCAGAGGCGAATGTTCTTGCCCTCGACCTCGGCGGCGATCGCGTCGTCGTGGTCTTTCGCGCCATGGGGATCGATCGTGACGACCGACTGGGCGACCATGTCGCGGCGGCCGGCGTCCTGTAGCGGATCGCCCTCGTCGATCGCCACGGCTTCCGCTTCGACATCCTTTGAGAAGTTGCGGCCGAGGTTCTCGTGGGCCAACAGGGCCGCCATGATCGCCGCGGGTGAGCGAGCGGTGCCGAAGCGGGCGGTCACCGTGGCGGCGCGGCCACGCACGGTCACACGGACCAGGTCGCCGACCTTCGCCTCGCCGCGCGTCTTGGCCGACATCGGGACCTCTTCGCCCCGGTCGAACGCCGGGCGGGCTGCCGCGCCGCGCCCGGCTCCCACGATCTCCGCCACGAACGTAACGGTCGGTGCGCCGCGTGCCATCAGCCCTGCGCCGAGGCCACGGCAACGGCGCGATCGAGCGCCTCATCGCGTCGCGTCGACCGCACGTCGCTGGCGCGCACGTCCGGCTGCAGACCACGTTTGTTGATGTCGATACCATCAGGGGTGCGGTAGCGCGCGGTTGTGTAATGCAGCGCTCCGCCGTCGCGCAGCTCGACGGTGTTCTGGACGAGCGCCTTGCCGAACGTCCGCGTGCCGACGATCTTCGCGCGATCGTCGTCGCGTAGGGCTCCGGTGACGATCTCGCTCGAGCTGGCGCTGTTGCGGTCGACCAGCACAACCAACGGGAGATCCGCCGATGCGGGGGCGTTTCGCGTCGTGAGGTCTTCGCGATCCCGGGTGCGCCCCTCGATCGTCACGACCGGCGTGCCCTTGGGCAGAAACACCCCGGCGACGCCGACCGCCTCGTCGACGAGACCTCCCGGGTCGGAGCGCAGGTCGAAGACCAGGGCGGTCACCTTCTTGGCGACCAGGCCGTCGACCGCGGCGCGCAGTGCTTTGGCCGAGCCTCTCGTGAACTGCTCGAGCCGTGCGTACCCGACGCGTTGGTCTCCCCGCGCGATTACCCGTGAGGAAACGACCGGCACGTTGATGCTGCGCCGCGTGAGGGTGATCTCCGGCAGGCGACGCGTGCCCCTGCGCAACCCGACGCGAACCGTCGTGTTCTCGGGGCCGCGAATCGAGGCGACGACCGTGTCGAGCACGCCGCCGGCCGGTTTGCCATCGACCGAGACGATCGCGTCGCCGGGCCGCACATCGGCCTCCGACGCCGGGCTCTTGGGGAACAGCCCAGTCACGACGACGGTTTTGCCGCGCTGGGTGACCCGCATTCCCACGCCGAAGTAGAGGCTGTTGGTCTGTCGCTGCTGCTCGGCGTACTGGTCGCGGTTGAGGTAGTACGTGTACGGGTCGTTGAGCGACTTCACGAGGCCGTCAACGGATGCCCGTTGGAGCTTTTCGGGCGTCACGTCGACGTAGTAGCCGCCCTGCAGCAGATCAAGCACCTCGGCGGTGACCGGGTCCTGCGAATCGCCCTGG
>JANLSO010000161.1:0-10342 GCA_031362405.1 Thermoleophilia bacterium
GCAGCGACGTTGACGATGCCGTTGGCGTCGATGTCGAAGGTGACCTCGATCTGCGGCACGCCGCGCGGCGCCGGGGGGATGCCCACCAGGTTGAACTTGCCGAGCGTGCGGTTGTAGGCCGCCATCTCGCGCTCGCCCTGAAGGACGTGGATCTCCACCTGGTTCTGGCTGTCTTCGGCGGTCGAGAAGACCTCCGACTTACGGGTCGGGATCGTCGTGTTGCGCTCGATCAGCTTGGTGAACACGCCGCCCTTGGTCTCGATGCCAAGCGACAGGGGCGTGACGTCGAGGAGAAGCACGTCCTTGACCTCGCCGGCGAGCACGCCGCCCTGGATGGCCGCGCCGATGGCGACGACCTCGTCCGGGTTGACGCCCTTGTGGGGCTCCTTGCCGGTGATCTCACGCACGCGGTCCTGCACCGACGGCATGCGGGTCATACCGCCGACCATCACGACGTGGTCGATCTTGTTCCCCACACCGGAGTCGGCCAAGGCCTGCTTGGTCGGCCCGATGAGACGATCGAGAAGAGCGCTCGCGAGGTCTTCGAGCTTGGCGCGCGTGAGCTGCAGGTCGAGGTGCTTCGGGCCGGTTTGGTCGGCGGTGACGAACGGCAGGTTGATCTGGCTGCTGGTGGTCGTCGACAGCTCGATCTTGGCCTTCTCGGCAGCTTCGTAGAGCCGCTGCAGCGCCATCTTGTCAGCCGACAGGTCGATGGCCTGCTCGCGCTTGAACTCAGAGACCATCCAGTCGACGATCGACTTGTCGAAGTTGTCGCCGCCGAGGTGGTTGTCTCCGGCTGTCGACTTGACCTCGAACACGCCGTCGCCGATTTCGAGCACCGACACGTCGAACGTGCCGCCACCGAGGTCGAAGACGAGGATCGTCTGGTCGTCTTCCTTGTCGAGGCCGTAGGCGAGCGCGGCCGCGGTCGGCTCGTTGATGATCCGCTTGACGTCGAGGCCGGCGATCTTGCCGGCGTCCTTGGTGGCCTGGCGCTGGGCGTCGTTGAAGTACGCGGGCACCGTGATGACCGCGTCGGTGACGGTCTCACCGAGGAAGGCCTCGGCGTCGGCGCGCAGCTTTTGCAGGATCATCGCGCTGATCTCCTGCGGGCTGTACTCCTTGCCGTCGGCCGAGATGCGCGCGTCGCCATTGGGGCTGCGAACGACCTTGTAGGGCACCATCGTCAGCTCTTCGTCGACCTCGGCGAACTGGCGGCCCATGAACCGCTTGACGCTGAAGACGGTGTTCTCGGGGTTCGTGACGGCCTGCCGCTTGGCGACGGTGCCGACCAGCCGCTCACCGGTCTTCGAGAAGCCGACGACAGATGGCGTGGTGCGTCCACCCTCGGCGTTGGGCAGGACCTCCGGCTCACCGCCGGTGAGCACGGCGACGCACGAGTTGGTCGTGCCGAGGTCGATTCCGATCGTCTTTCCCATCAGGGTCGTCTCCTTGCGGCTGCGGGGGGTGCCGAGTGGCGGTTGATACGGGGTACGGGCGGCATGGTGATATCTGCGTCGCCCCGTGTCAAGTCTTTGTGGTGACGATCTGCGCGGTAACGACTCAGATACTACGAACGGTGCATCGGACTTGATCTGTCAGGACTTGAGTGCCTAGACCTTTGGCGCGTGACGGAAGCGGCCGCGGCGACGTACGTTCGGCATATGACCCGCTTTCGCGCCCTGACCCTCGCCGCGCTCGTGGCCACGACATCGGTGGCCGCCGCCCCGGCCGTGGCCGCCAAGAAGACGGCGGCCCGCCTGGCGTCGTACCCGAGCTGCCAGGCATTTCTCGACGAGACACGCTCTCGTGTGGCGCCGCTTGTCGGCGCCTACGGTGTGTCGGGGTATCCGGGCATCGGGGCACTCGCACGCGGCCGCGGCATCGAGGGCGGGCCGATCGCGTTGCCCTCGGTCGCCGCGCCCGCCGCAGGTGAGGCTGCCGACCCCGTCGCGGGGGTCGACTTCTCGGGCACGAACGTCCAGGAGGAGGGCGTCGGCGAGCCGGATGTCGCCGTCTCCGATGGTCGCTACATCTACTCGGTGACCGACGGCACGGTGCGCATCATCGCCCCGGGCAACGGCAGCCCGACCATTGTGGCGTCGATCAGCTTCGAGGGGATCTCGAACACGCGCCTTCTGATCTCCGGCCGCCGCCTGCTGGTGATCAGCGACACGTATCGCCAGTGGTCCGAGAGCGGCCCCATCGAGGACATCCCCGTCAACTCCGGAGGCCCCATCTCGCAGGCGTTCTACTCGACCCCGGAGACGGTGGTGAACCTGGTCGACATCTCCGCGCCCACGGCGCCGAAGGTGGTCGAGACCCTGAGCCTCGAGGGCAGCTTCGTCGCCGCGCGCTCGGTCGACGCGGTTGTGCGCCTGGTGACCTCCAGCCGCCCCGACGTTCTGCCCCTGCAGTATCCGGTCAACCCGACGCCCCCGGCCACCCAGGCCGCAATCGTCGCGAACCGTGGTGTGGTCACATCCGCGCCGCTGGCCACGTGGATCCCGACGATGACCCTTCAGAAGTCGGGCGCCGCCGTGAGCGCACCTCGGCGCGCGGTCCGCTGTCGTGAGATCCGTCGAGCGAAGACCTTCGCAGGGCTGGGGATGCTCACGGTGCAGACGATCGACCCGGCAAAGGGCCTGACGCCGGTCGACAGCGACGCCGTGATGACCGACGCCGAGACCGTCTACGGATCGACCACGAGCCTCTACGTCGCCGGAACCCGGTGGTTCTCACCGGAGATCCTCGGTGGCACCGCCCCGGCCCCGGAGGGCGTCACGACGCAGATCCACCGCTTCGACATCACCGGCCGGGCCAGCACTCAGTACCGGGCGAGCGGCACCGTGCCCGGCTACATGCTGAGCCAGTGGTCGATGTCAGAGAAAGACGACGTGCTGCGGGCCGCGAGCACCGAGCAGCCTCCATGGAACGCGGGCGCGGAGAGCCAGAGCCAGAGCCGTGTGACTACGCTCAAACCCAACGGCGCGACGCTGGAGCGGATCGGCTCGGTTAATGGATTGGGCGAAGGTGAACAGATCTACGCGGTCCGATTCATCGGCGACCTCGGCTACGTGGTGACGTTCCGGCGCACGGACCCGCTGTACGTCATCGACCTCTCCGACCCCACCCGGCCGACGGTGCGCGGCCAGCTGAAGATCCCCGGCTACTCGGCCTACCTGCACCCGGTCGGCGAGGACCTGCTGCTCGGCATCGGCCAGGACGCCGACGACACCGGCCGTGTGAAGGGCACCCAAGCCTCCCTGTTCGACGTCTCCGATCCGGCGTTCCCAAAGCGTCTGAGTGCCGTCTCCCTCGGCGGCCGCTGGTCGGAGGTCGAGTCCGACCACAAGGCCTTCCTCTACTGGGCGCCGAGTCGCCTGGCGGTTGTCCCCGTCGCCGGCGAGAACGGCTCGTATAGCTACTCATCCCGGGGAATCGGCCTGAAGATCGGCCGAGCCACCGGGTTGGCGACGACCTCTCCGATCGAACACCCCGACGCCGGTGGACAGCCCGCGCAGATCCGCCGCTTCATCGTGATCGGCGGCTCGCTCTACTCGGTCTCCGACAACGGCGTCGCCGCCGACCGCCTCGGCGACTTCACTCGGACTGGCTGGGTGGCGTTCCCCAAGCCTCCACCAACGCCTCAGCCGACGCCCGTCCCCGGCCCGATGCCACTACCGGTGCGGTAGCGCGGGCCGTACGGACTGAGACTCACCGCTCACCACTCCCCTGAGATGAGCACGTCCTCACTGCAGGTTAGGCTTTGAGCCGTGCCTGAACCCATCGACCAGAGCGACCTTCTCGAGCAAATCGTTGACTTCGTAGTTCCGTCGCGACCTCCATACGAGACGAGCGTTTACCTCTACCTGCTCCGAAGGAGCCGACTTATCGGCCAGCCGGGCGTCCAGGTGGGTAAGCGAACGATCGGCGAAGGGCCGGGCAAGGGAACTCGGTCAGGTCACGGCAACTACCAGCACATCACGGAAAAGCTGACCAACCTCGCTCGCGAGGGTTTCATTGCGATCGGCGAGACGGATCGTTCAGGAACGACCTACTTGGTCAGCCTGCCGGCTGAGGTGCCCGTCGTGCGGGAGCGTATGGCAACCCTCGCTCCGGCTGCCGCGACCGTTAACCACTACCGTGACCCCGAGCTGCGAGACGAGCTGTTCGAACGTGACGAGTGGAAGTGCCGGTACTGCGGCGAAGGTCTTTCACGTGAAACGGCCTCTCTGGATCACATCCATCCGGTCTCAAAAGGCGGGAATGACGACCCGGACAACCTTGCCGCGTGCTGCCTCATGTGCAATTCGCTCAAGTCGGGAACGACGTACGCGGAAGCAGCGCCTCAGATCTTGGAACGGTTGCGCCGGACTCGAACGGCCTGATCGGCCCGCGACGGCGAGAGCGACGTCTGGTGGAGTCGTTGTGCCGACCGTGCGGTGTGTGGCACGATGATGGCATGCCGCGCACACGACTCAGCACAACGGTGGATTCAGATCTGCTCGACGGTGCCCGTCGGTCACGGGCGGGCGTCACCGACGCCGTCCTTATCGACGCCGCGCTCGAGGCCTTGCTCTCACGCAGTCGAGCCGCCGAGATCGACGCGAGCTACGCCGCCTACGTCGAGCATCCTCTCGATGAACCTGACGAGTGGGGCGATCTCGCATCGTTTCGCGAGGCAGCCGGCGCGTCGTGACCGCGCTTCCGGCCCGGGGGGAGCTGTGGTGGTGCGAACTCCCCGAGATCGGCAGGCGCCCCGTCGTCGTCTTGTCCCGCGACGCAGCGATACCGCGACTCAGGCGGGCCATCGTCGCGCCGTGCACCACAACGATCCGAGGGATCGCCACCGAGGTGGTGCTCGAACCCGGCGACGATCCGGTTCTCAGGCGCACGGCGATTAATCTCGACTCGGTCGAGAGCGTCTCCATCGCCACACTTGTCGCCCGCCTCGGCCGGCTCGCGGATTCGCGCATGCGAGAGATCTGCGGTGCTCTGGTGGTTGCCGTCGACTGTCGGGGCTGACCCCCGCATACCGCTCACGGAGATGCGGGGGTCGACCTCGCCCGCTACCTGATCGGCCTCGAGCCGCCAAATCGAGCTGCTCCGCAAACATGAGGACATCAAATCCACGGTCGCGGTCACCTGCCGCGCGCAGGAGCTCAGAGTCAGCGAACCGGCCGGATGCGCGGAAAGCATCGACGTCGAGAAAATCTCGTGCCTCGGCCGGACCGAAAAGGGCCAGGACCTTCTTGCCAACGGCGTCTTTCAGGCTCAGAACCGGACCCACCGAGAGAGTCACGGGCGCCGATTCGCGCCAGTCGACACCGAGGTCCATCTCCACCTGCTCTCCCGCAGAGGTGGTGACGCGCAACTTCGCAAACTGAGGAAAGCGACGGGCCACCGTAACCCCGTAGCCACCACGCTCCAGGCCCTCCGCGACGCTGGCGACGGCCGCATCGAACTTTGTATGTCCGTATCCGAAGTGAAGAGGTCGATGTCGTTGGTGAGGCGATCGACCAGACCGTGTTCTCGAATCGCACCTGACCCCGCAAGCGCAAAGTCTGTTCCGCTGAGAGCAGCGAGAGCGCTTTGGGCGATCTCTCGTTGAGCGCCTCGTCTGTGCTCACGCCGCGGGGATCAGCTCAGGAAAACGGTTCTCCCATGCAGCTCGCGCGCGCAGGCAGCACCAACCTCGGCCAAATCTCGATCAGAAGGTCTCGGTTGAGTAGCTCGATCTGATCGCCGGCCTGGCCCTCGGAGATCGTTGCCTGGTACGCGAGGACAACGCCCCCGACCGAGTCGAGATTCACGATAGGAGTTAGGCCCCAGTACACATCGATGGGAAGCGTGATCAGCCCGGAACGCGGCCCGCGCAGCTCGTCAAGACTCTGCGGAGCGTCATGTGGCTTGATGTCGCGGTAGAAAACGCGGTCGTCCGCGGTGGGGGAGGAGCGGCTGGTCATCGCGCAATTGATCGCCGGTCAGCGATTGGCGGTCGGATGCGCGTTCGGACAGGGAGAAGTTCGCGCCGAGGGTCGGACGAGCGGGACCTCGATAGGTTGGTTCCATGAGGATCGCCACCTGGAACGTCAACTCGGTGCGACAGCGGATGCCGCGCCTGCTGCCGTGGCTCGATGAGCGGCGCCCCGACATCGTGTGCCTGCAGGAGACCAAGCTCGCCGACGGGGCGTTCGCCGAGTTGCTCGGCGAAGAGCTGGAGGGGCGCGGGTACGTGTTCGCGGCCCACGGTCAGGCCCAGTGGAACGGGGTGGCGATCCTCTCGCGCGTGGGCCTCGACGACGCCGTGACCGGTCTCGACGGGGCGCCCGGCTGGGAGGGGCCCGAGGCGCGGGCCGTCGCCGCGACGTGCGGCGGGGTGCGCGTCCACTGCCTGTACGTCCCGAACGGGCGGGAGCCCGACTCCGACCACTACCGCTATAAACTGGAGTGGCTCGCCGCGCTGCGCGACGTTGTCGCCGCCGGGCCGGCCGATGCGATGGTGCTCGGCGACATCAACATCGCGCCCACCGACGCCGACGTGTTCGACCCGGGCGCGTTCATCGGCCAGACCCATGTCACGCCACCGGAGCGGGCGGCGCTCGGCGCGCTGCTGTCGCTCGGGCTGCACGACGTGGTGCGTGAACGCTGGCCGTCGGATCGCATCTTCACGTACTGGGACTACCGGGCCGGCATGTTCCACAAGGACCTCGGCATGAGAATCGACCTGGCTCTCGCCTCCGGGTCGGTCGCCGCACGCGTGAAGGCCGCCTGGGTCGACCGGCAGGCCCGCAAGGGCAGCGGCCCGAGCGACCATGCTCCGGTGATGGTCGATCTCGACGGGGCGCCCGACGGGGACATCGGCCCGATGGTGCCACCACCGTCGGCGAAGCCCGGCCGGGGCAGCTCGGCCACGCTGCCTTAGTCGCGCTGACGGCTAGCGGACCTCGAGAAGTTCCCCGTCGAGCAGGATGACGTGCACCGCGCAGGGGCCGTGGACTCCAAGGACCAGGGTTTTTTCGATGTCCGCGGTCCGGCTCGGGCCGCTCTGGAGAGACAGAGATGAGATTCCTTCGGCGCGGGCGGGGCCGCGCAGGAACTCGGCGAGGCCGGACACAAGGCGAGTGCTCTCGACCACGCAGATGTGGTTCGGGGCGATCAGTGCACCGGCGCGGCCGGCGAGGCCTCCGGTGACGATGCTTCCCGTGGCCGCAATCGCGGAGACGCAGCCGGTCACGTTGGCGTCGAGGGCGCCGACAGCCTCGCGATCGTCGGCGATGTTCTCGTAGCGGAATACGTCGAAGTCGGCGTTCGTCAGGGTCAGGAAGAGCGGGTGACGGGCGTCGTCGAGGTCGGCGGTGAGCGTGACGCGCTGGGCGTTCATCTCGCGCAGGCGGGCGACGATCGCCGCGCCGAGGGCGTCCGGGCCGGCGGTCTCGACAGTGGCCGACACCGCGGCGGCTTCGGCGAGGAAACGCTCGGCGACATCCTCGCCAGGGCGCAGCTCGGTGGGTGCGAAGGGGGTGATCATCAGCCGCGCCGGTGCCACGGCCGCCGAGCCGGTCGCGGCAGGGCCCGCCCTCGGGACCAGCGTTCGATCGGCGCGGCCCAGGGCGGAGCGGCGCGACGACGGCCGAGGAGGTCGACGCCAACCCGCGCCACCCGCGCCGAGAGGCGGTAGGTGAGCGGGTGGCTCCAGGCGTACGACCACACGGTGGCGGCGATCCGCTCGGTACGCGACGCGTTGCCAGAGGTCACCCGGTCGTGGCGCAGCGACGAAAGCAGATCATGAAGGGGAATCTTCACCGGGCAGATGTCGTCGCACGCCCCGCACAGGGTGGTCGCGTGGGAAAGCTCGCCACCATCTTCTTGGCCCCGGAAAAGCGGGGTGAGCACCGCTCCGATCGGTCCGCCGTAGACCCAGCCGTACGCGTGGCCGCCGACCTGGCGATAGACCGGGCAGACGTTCTGGCAGGCCCCGCAGCGGATGCAGTGAAGTGCCTCCTGGTACGGGGTACCCAGCAGCGCCCGGCGCCCGTTGTCGAGCAGAACCAGGTGCATCTCCTCGGGGCCGTCCGGCTCGCCCTCGCGGCGGGGTCCCTTGATGAGGCTGACGTAGGTGGTGATGAGCTGCCCCGTGCCGGCGCCGGAGAGAAGAGGAAGCAGAATGGCGAGATCGTCCAGCTTCGGAACGATCCGCTCGATCCCCATGAGGGCGATGTGAACACGCGGCAAAGAGGTGCTCATCCGTCCGTTGCCTTCGTTGGAGACGAGGCAGATCGTCCCGGTCTCCGCGACCCCGAAATTCACGCCGCTGATGCCGACGTCGGCCTCGAGGAACGCATCGCGCAGGGTGGCGCGGGCAAACGCCGTAAGCGACGGGGGGTCTTCAGGCAGCGCATACCCGGCGACCTTGCTGAGGCTCTCGTGAACCTCCGCACGGGTCTTGTGGATGATCGGGGCGATGATGTGCGAGGGGCGATCGCCGTCGAGCTGTACGACGTACTCGCCGAGGTCGGTCTCGGTCACGGTGAGCCCGTCGGCCTCCAACGCCGGATTGAGATCGATCTCCTCCGACGCCATCGACTTCATCTTTACGACCCGGGTGCCGCCGGTCGTCTTGATGATCTTTCGGATGGTGTCGCGGGCCTCCCGCGCGTCGGCGGCGAAGTGCACGTGCACTCCGTTCTCGCGCAGCTGCGCTTCGAACTCTTTGAGATGCGTGTCGAGGTCGGCGATTGCCGCGGTGCGAATCTGACGGCCCTGCTCACGCAGGGCGCCGTAGTCGTGATTTGCAAAGCGTTCGCGTAGGGCGGCGACGGTGTGGTCGGTGGCCTTCGGGATCGCCTGGCGCAGGAACGGCTTGGCCAGGGAGATCGCCGCGCGTTCCTCGAACGTCGACGTGGTGAGCGGGTCGGGACGCTCAGTCGTGCTCATCGCAGACCCGCCTCGACCAGCAGGGTGGCGATGTGGACCAGGCGCGGCCCCGCCCCGGTGCGGGCGTGGCGCCCGGCCAGATGCATGATGCAGCCCGGGTCCGCCGAGACCAGCGCGTCGAGGTGCGCCGCGTCGGCGTCGTCGAGCTTGGAGTCGGCCATCGCCACCGAAACATCCGGGTAGCGAATGCTAAAGGTGCCCCCGAAGCCGCAGCAGCGATCCGACGAGGGTACCGGCACCAGTTCCAGATCCTGCACGCTGGCAAGCACACGGCGGGGTTCGGCGTGCAGGCCCAGCTCACGAAGCATGTGACAGCTGTCGTGGTAGCCGACCCGCCCCGGCCAGCGCAGATGCATCGCGTCGAGCTTTTCGGCGCGCGGTGCGAGGGCGGCGGTCAGCTCGATCACGCGGACGCCGACGCCCCGGGCGAGGGCCGCATCGCGGTCGCCGGCGAACAGCTCGCGCCATTGGCGACGCATCATCGCGGCGCACGACCCCGACGGCACGACGATCGGCCCGTCGGTATCGGCGAGCGCGCGCATGGTCCGGCGAGCCACACGGCGCGCCTGGGGGTGGAAACCTGAGTTGAAGGCAGGCTGCCCGCAGCACGTACCCGTGCGAACGCCGTCGACAATGAAACCGCAGGCGCGCAGCGCGGTCTCGGCGTGTTGAACAACCTCGGGCGTGATGAGGTCGCCGAGGCAGGTGGGAAAGAGTGCCGCGCGATCGGCCGCCGCCGTCAACCGAGTGAAACCGTCGGTTCGTAGGGCCGGTGCATCAGCGGGCTCGACAGCAGGAAGTCGGCGGTTGCCCGGTTGCAGGCGATCGGGCAGTTGTAGACCACCGCAACCCGCAACAAGGCCTTGACGTCGACGTCGTGAGGCTGGGGTTCGAGGGGATCCCAAAAGAAGATCACCATGTCGAGGCGACCCTCGGCGATCGCGGCACCGACCTGCTGATCGCCACCGAGCGGCCCCGAGAGGAAGCGGTGGACATCGAGGTCGAGCTCGTCCGCAATCAACGCCCCGGTGGTGCCCGTACCGAAGAGATCGTGGCCCACGAGGGTGTCGCGGTTGAACCGTGCCCAGTCGAGTAGATCGATCTTGCGATTGTCGTGCGCGATCATCGCAACGCGTTTGCGGCTCGTGCTCATCGGGGTCTCCCTGACGTCGTTGGCCCCTGCGTCACGGTAAACGATCCGGCGCTATTGACGCCGATGCCCGAAGCCACCCAACGACATCCGCGAGCTTTGTTTTTGCGTCCCGGGCCCCGGGGGTGGTGTCCCCCGTGCCCGGGACGCAAAAACAAACGGCCCGAGGGGTGCGTTGGGGGGGGGGTGGCGTCGGCGGCGGCGGGTTGGGGGGGCCCGGGGTCGAAGGGGTTGAGGTGGTGGTGGGTGGGG
>JANLSO010000162.1:0-24364 GCA_031362405.1 Thermoleophilia bacterium
CCGCGAGGGTCTGCGCGATGTGCTGGCAGAGCTGCGTCCCGACGTCATCCACGCCCAGGACTGCCTGTCGGGCAACGCCGCCCTCGATTTGCGCGAGGAGGGCGTGATCCCCCATGTGCTGCGCACCGTGCACCACGTCGACGACTTCACCACGCCGTACCTCGTGGACTGTCAGCGTCGCTCGATCGTCGAACCCGACGGGCTCTTGTGCGTCTCCGCGCCGTGGGTCGAACGGGTCGACACGCAGTTCGGGCGGCGCGCCGAGGTGGTGCGCAACGGTGTCGACACCGTGCGATTCCGGCCCTCGGCGAACCCCACCGAGCGCCTGCGCGATCGCGACGACTTCGGTTTCGATGGGCGCCACGTGGTTCTCGCCGTGGGGGGAATCGAGCCGCGCAAGGGGTCGATGACCCTGCTCGAATCCTTCATTACGCTGCGACGTGACCGTCCCGACCTACGGCCGCTTCTGGTCGTTGCAGGCGGCGCGACCCTCTTCGACTATCGCCACGAGGTCGACCGCTTCGAGCAACGGCTGGCCGAGGTGGGAATCGGCGATGATGTCCGCCGGGTCGGTTCGTTGCCCGACGACGAGATCGCCGCCCTCTACCGGGCTGCCGATGTCTTCGCCTTCCCCTCCGTGAAGGAGGGCTTTGGTCTCGCGCCCCTCGAAGCGCTCGCCTCGGGCCTGCCGGTCGTCGCGTCCGATCTGGATGTCTTCGCGGGCTTTCTCACCGACGAGCAGACCGCGCTGCTGGTGCCCGTCGGCGACGGGGCGGCTCTCGGTGCCGCGATGGCGCGGCTGGCCGACGACGCGGAACTTCGCGCCGGCCTCACCGAACGCGGCTTCGCGGTTGCCCGCCGCTACTCATGGGACCACGCCGCCGCCGCCCATGAGAACGCCTACGGGGCGGTTCGCGTTGACCTACCGACGGTAGCCGGACGATGAGCGAGGGCGTCGAGGCGACGGCCGTCTTTCGGGGAGGCTTCAAAGCCGAGGTCTCGGCACGCGGCCACCGGGTCAGCGTCGACGAACCTGTCGAGTTGGGTGGCGAGGACATCGGGTTCATGCCCACCGAGCTGTTGTGCGCGGCGCTTGCCAGCTGCTTCGCCCTTGCCATGGGCCACGTTGCCCGAAAGCGTCAGATCGAGGCACCCGGCCTCGAGGTCACTGTTCGGGCCGAACGTGTGGGCCGCGAGCTGCGCTACGAGCGGCTCACCATCGAGGCGCGAGCCGATATGGCGGCCGACGCCCTGGCCGAGCTCGTTGCCCGTGCCGAGCGGTTCTGCTGGGTGTCGAACACGCTGTCGAGCGGAGTGAGCTTCGAGTATCGTTCGCGTCCACTCCAGTGAAGGGCTGTTTCCCAAAATGAACGCCGGAGTCACCGCTTCGTGACCCTCGTCAATCGTGCCGAACTCGAGACCGTCCTCGACACGGGCCGCCTCGGCCCGGTCTTCGCCCGCCATGCCTATGGGATGCGCGCCTGGGTCGACCTGTTCGCCGCCCGGATTCCCCAGATGGCTGACCCGGACATGGTCGCGCTGGTCGCCGGCATCGTTGCCGACAACGCGCGCCACGGGGTGCTCTTCCGGTCTCGGGCGATCGCCCACGGCCTCGACCCCGACGACTACGTCTGCCCGCCCGAAGGTGACGCGATCTACGCGCGCTTGGCCGAGATCTCCGACCCGGACGCCACCCTGGCGTATTCCCTGGGGTCGCTCGACCACTTTGCTCAGCTGCTCGCGGTCTACGCCGACGCGGCTGACGATCCGGAGGATCTCGTGGTCATACGGCAGGTCGGGGCCGACAACGACCGTGCGCGTGAGCTGATTCGCGTGCTGGTCGGCGACCGCGCCGTCGCCGCTGCCGACGAGGCGCACGAGCTCTACCGCGTCCGCGAGCTGGCCGAGACCCCGGGCTACCTGAATGTCGGTTGAGGTCGCCTCACCGAGCTTTGCCGAGCTGCGTCGGCCTTTGGCGCGAACCTCGCCGAAGGCGTGGCGCTTCGCGGCGGCCTCGTTTGCCTCGCGGGCGGGCAGCCTCATGTCGGGAGGCCTCGGCGTCGGTCACCGCGACGGCTTCGACTCGGGCCCATTCATGGACTACGTCTACTCCAATCGGGCCTCGGGCGTCACGCCCCTCGGCCGCGCGCTCGACCGACGTTTCCTCGATCGCCCGACGTGCGTGGCGTTTCGGGATATCCGGGCACTCGCCGAGCAGGCCGTGGTCGAGGCCATCGACGCCCATGCGGGGCCGCAACCCGCCGTGATCGCCGATCTCGCCGCCGGCCCCGCGACCTACCTCATTGGAGCGATCGCCTCGCGGACCGGGGTGCGCGCCGTGCTCGGCGACATCGACGCCGCGGCTCTGGAGCTGGCCTGCGCAGGCGCCAAAGCGGCGGGGGTCGCCGACCGTGTCGTCGCTTCGCAGGGAAGCGCCTTCGACCGTGATCGCCTGGCGGCCCTCGACCCGCGCCCCGACATCGTCCTCGAGCTCGGCCTCTACGGCATGTTCAGCGACGACGACCTGATCGCCCGCCACTTCCGTGATCTGGCGGAACTCGTCGCTCCCGCCCAGATCGTCGCCAACGTGCAGTGCGACAACCCGGAGATCGAGCACATCGCGCGGGTGTGGCCGAGCCGTTCGGGCGACCGCTGCGTTTGGCGCCTGCGGCCCGCGGAGCAGATCCTCGGCTATGCCGAGGCCGCCGGCTACCGTGCGGCTTCGGTAACCGCGGATCGCCATGGGATCTATCGCGTGATGCGCCTCGTGCGGGAGCCGCGGTAGTGGGAAGCGTCGTTACCTGGACCTCCCCGCGGGGCACCCTCGGCCACACGTCCCAGCGGCTGGCGCGCCTTCGCGAGAGCCATCACGCGATGTGGAACTACTTCACCTACCGCGATGCCATCGGCCTCGTCGGCCTCGACCCCGAGACGCTCTACCCGGGCGGCGTAACGCGGCTCGACCCAGCAGTCTGGGCCGATCTCGGATGGCTCACCTGTTTCGTCGGCCCACCACCGTCGGCGGTCGACGCCATGCGGGAGGCGGCAACGGCGGAATCGCTCAACCAGTACACGCCCGATCTCATCGAACCCCTTCGCGACGAAGCCGCCCGCGTGCTCGGTCGCGAGCGCGGAGACGACTTCGAAGTCGTCGGCACGGCCGGAGCCCAAGAGGGGATCAGCCTGTCGCTGCTGGCATCCGTCGATCCGGGTGACGAGGTCATCATCGGCGACCCGGGGTACTTCCACGTGCCATCGGCGGTCATCGCCGCGGGGGCCATTCCGGTGCCGGTTACGATCGATCACCGCAACGGCTTCCGGTTCGATCCCGATGCGCTCGCGGCCGAAATCACACCCCGAACCCGTGCCCTCGTGCTGGTCGACCCGACGAACCCGTACGGCACCGTGGCGACAGCCGACGAGCTGGTGGCCATCGCCGCCCTCGCCGAGCGCCACGGCTTTCTCGTCATCGACGACACCACACATGCCTCGATCCGCATCGACGAGACCGCTGAGCACGGTGTGATCGCGGGTTCCGGCCTGACCGACCGCGCGGTCGCGACGTTCTCGGTCTCGCACTGCTGGGGGATGGCCGGCGCACGCGTCGGGTTCCTCGCCGGCCCACGCGAGCTGGTGCGAGGGTGTCTGCAGTTGAAGGCTGCGTCGAGCCGCCTGAACACGAACCTCGTGGCCCAGAAGGCCGCCCTCGCGGGCCTGCGCGACCGCGACTATCTTGACCGCGCCGCCGTCGTCGTGCGACGCAACCTGGCTCATCTCGAGCAGACGCTGGGCGCCACCCCGGGCGTTCGCCTGGCGGCGCGGCCGGTCCGCGGCCTTGCCTGCGCGATCGACGTCTCGGAAACCGGAACGACCGCCCAGGAACTGATGGTCGCGCTCTTTGCCCGCAAGGTCGCGGTGTACCCGGGCGATGGCCTCGGCGAGAACGGTGCCGCCTCGACGATTCGCCTTAACCTCTCGCGTCCGGATCCTTGGGCGATGGATCATTTGCGCAGCGTGCTTCCCGACGCCCTCGAGGAGGCCATCTCGGGGCGTTGGCGTGCCGACGTCGCTGATCTTCTCGACGCGAAGGGAACCGAACGGGCCGTTCGGCTCGCGCGACAGGTGCGGCGCGCCGGATGATTCCTCGGGATCTCACCGAACGCTTCGGCTCGCCCCTGTGGATCGTTGATCTCGACGCCGCGCGTGCCGCGCTCGATGGCCTGAGCGAAGCGTTTCGCGCGCACTGGCCCGAGACGACCGTGGCCTACTCGTACAAGACCAATCGTCTCGTCGCCCTGCTCGCGGTCATGGCCGAGGACGGTGCCGGTGCTGACGTCGTCTGCGAGGCCGAGTATCTGCTGGCACGTGAGGTGATCGGCCTCGACGGTGCCAACATCATCGTGAACGGTCCGGCCAAAAGCGCTCGGCTATTGGACATGGCAGGCGACGACGGTGCGCTGGTTGTCGTCGACACCGCCGACGAGCTCGATCGCGCTGCCGCTGCCGGGGTTGAACGCGTCGGTCTTCGCGTCGCCCTTCCGGGGGCCGGCGGGGCGGTCAGCCGATTCGGGATGCCCGAGGCCGAGCTCGCCGGGGCGTGCGACCGGGCACGCTCGCTCGGCATGCACGTCGAGTGTCTCAGCACGCACCTGGTCTCGACGGATTTCATCGCCGGCTCCGTCGACACGCAACTCGCCCAGTCGGTGGCGGTGCTCTGGCCACGCCCCAGCGACGACCACGTGGCCGCGGCTCGCCTGCTCGGCCGATGGGCCGTCGAGCTGGGGATCGAGACCGTCAACCTCGGCGGCGGACATCCTCCCGAGCCTGAGAGCCGCGAGCACGCTCGACAGATCGCTGACGCCCTGCACGCGGCCGGCTTCGATGGTCGCCTGGTCGTCGAGCCGGGCCGGGCGATCATTGCCGGTGCGGTCGATCTGATCGCCACCGTCGTGTCGCGTAAGACGCTCGGCGACGGCCGCACGTGTGTGGTCCTCGATGCCGGCACCAACCTGCTTCCCGCGACCCTCTGGTCGTGGCCGACACTCGACGGCATTCCCGCCCGCCCGTCGGCTCAGGCCGAGACGGTGCTCGTCTCGGGGCCACTGTGCCTCAACACCGACGTTCTGCACCCGGACGCGGAGATGCCCGCACTCTGGCCGGGCGACCACGTCATCGCGCGGTCGGTCGGTGCCTATCAGCAGGTTCACGCGACCCAGTTCGGCGACCCACGCCCCGCGGTGGTGGCCCATGATGACGGGCAGTGGCGCGAGGTACGCCGCCGTGAGACGGTCGAGGATCTGATTTCCGGCGAGCTGCTGCCCCGAGTAGCCGCACACGCAGTGCCCAACAACGACCGGGAGGTCGAAAGATGAGCGAGAGGCTGGTCGTTATCGGTGGGGGTGGTGCCGGGATCGCCGCGGCGACCATCGCCAAGCGGGTTGATCCGTCACTGCAGGTCACGCTGTTCACGGAGTTCGAAGACGTCGCCTACTCGCCCTGCGGCATCCCTTTCGTGCACGGCGGAGAGATCGAGAGCTTCGAGAGCCTCTTCCTGTCGACGGTCGAGCGGTACCGCGAAGACGGGCTCGATATGCGCATGGAGACCGCCGTTACCGACCTCGACCTCGACCGCCGCGTCCTCACGGCGCGCAACGAGCACGAGGGCTTCGACAAGCTGATCATCTGCACTGGCTTCCTCTGGGAGAAGCCGACGGTTCCGGGCGCGAACCTCGAGGGCCTGCATTACGTCAAGAACATCCGCAAGGCCATGGAGTTCGACAAGCTCCTCGACACGGCCAAGAAGGTCGTGGTCTGGGGGGCGACGCCGCTGGGCATCGAGATGGCCGGCAACCTCGGCCGTCGCGGCCTCGAGGTGCAGTTCGTCGACGAGGGTCCGTGGGCTCTTCACGAGGTGCTCGACCCAGACGTCGCGCAGCCCGTTCACGAGTCTCTCGAGAGCCACAACGTCACCCTGCGTTTCGGCACCAAGGTCGAAGCCTTCATCGGTGACGGGCACGTGCGTGCGGTGCAGACCTCCGACGGCGAGATCGAATGCGACCTCGTGGTCATCTGCCTGCACAAGATGCCCAACAACCAGCTCGCCGAAGCCGCAGGCATCGAGATCGGCACCACCGGCGGCATCATCGTCGACGATCACATGCGCACCTCGGTCGATGGCGTGTGGGCGGCGGGCGACGTCGTTGAGGTCCCGCATGGGCTCACGATGATTCCGATCCGCGGCCTTACCGGTTCGCACGCGTACTCGCAGGGTCGTACCGCGGGAGCAAACGCCGGCGGCGACGACCGCAACTACGACCCGGTGTGGGTGCCGTGGGGCCTGGTCGGTGGCGACTACGTCATCGGCGGCTTCTCGTTGGGCGAGAATCTCGCCTCGACGATGGGCGTCCCGTACGTGGTCGCCAAGGGCGTCGGCGTGTCACGGGCCCGGTACTTCCCCGGCGCGACGCGGACGCACGTCAAGCTGTTGGCCGAGCCCGACACCCACAAGCTCATCGGTGCCCAGATCCATGGCGGTGAGGGCGTGAAGGAGCGCTGCGACTTCCTGGCCTTCGCGGCCAAGCGCGGCGCAACGCTCGAGGACATCGCCTGGATGGAGAACATCTATTCGCCGCCGATCGGCGCGCTGTTCGAGCCGATGGCGATCGCCGCCCAGAACGGCCTCGCCGCCCTGAAAGCGGCAAAGGCACCGGCATGAGCCTCTCTGACACCAAGAAGCGCTTTCGCGAACGGTCAGAGAACGCCCTGCGTGTCGACACCCTTGAGCGCCTACGCAAGGGCTACCCCGACACGACGCGGCCCTCGAACTACGAGGTCTCGGCCTTCTGGTCGAAGCTGTTCGTGCCGGTCTATCGGCGCGTGCCCTGGGGCCTCAAGACCGTCGCCATGAAGCGGCTCGGTATGACGGCCAGGGGATGGACGCCCCCGCCGCGGACCCCGGGCACTCCGTGGACGCCGCCGCAGCCACCGCCGCCGGGCGACTAGATCCGTTTCGGGAGGGGAGCAGACGGCTCCCCTCCCGAACGCATCACCGCGGCGAGCCGCCGTTGGAGACCGGGGCTCCCCACACCGGATACCACCGTTCCAGCTCGGGCTCGATCGGCATCTCGCCCTTGAGGGCCGCGCTCAGGCGCATCTCCATCGCATTGTCGCGCCGGTTCTTGCCGCGCGGGGCGAACGGGTAGAAATTGCCCCGCTTGAACGCGTAGACGAGGTAGATCGGCTCACCGGCGTCCTCGAAGCCGAAGACCGAGCACAACAGCTGCTCGGAGAACCCGCGTTCCTCGATGCTCTGGTTGATCAGGTGCGCGGTCGTCACGAGATCGTCGAGGTGATCATCCTCGAGGACGATCCACGCGAAACCGAAGTCGTCCTGGGTACGGCTGACCGTTGTACCGGTCGTCTTTCCCGATATCTCGAGCAGCTGGTCGAGATCCCGCACCAACTCATCGAAGCTTGCCATCTGCACCGGCTTGAAACACACGCCGGCCCGCCGCAGTGGTGCGAGGCCGAGGTTGACCGTCAACGTCGCCTCGGCGGTCGACAGAGCAAACAGCCGGTCGAGGTCGGCGCGCTTCGGCTCCCGCTGGCCACGCAGGATGTCGAACAGCCCCATCAGCCCAGATCCGAAACAGGGTGCGAGTCGATCTCGGCCTGCATCTGCAGGAGCCGGGCGATCCGCTTCTCGGCCGGTGGATGGGTCGAAAACAGGCTCGAGAGCGAGAAGCCACGGGCCACCGCCGGAGCGATGAAAAACGCGTTCATACCCTCTGCGGCGCGCAGATCGCGGGTGGGAATCGTGGCGATCGTGCCGGTGATCTTCCCCAGCGCTGATGCGAGCTCAGACGGAGCCCCGGTCATGATCGCGGCGCCGCGGTCGGCCGCATACTCGCGGTAGCGCGACAGGGCACGCAGCAGTAGGTACGACAGCGCATAGACCACGACCGACGCGACCAGGATGATGAAGAACGCCGCCGCCGTGTTATCGCGCCCACCGCGTCGGCCCATGCCCCCGTAGAGACCGATGCGGATCAGCAGCCCCGCGACCGTCCCCAAAAATGCCGCGATCGTCATCACGATCACGTCGCGGTTGATGATGTGCGACAGCTCGTGGGCAAGGACGCCCTCGAGCTCGGCCGGTGCGAGGTCGCGCATGATGCCGGTCGTCACGCACACCGTCGCGGTCTTGCGGCTGTGACCCGTCGCGAAGGCGTTCGGCATGTCGGCATTGGCCACCGCGACCTTCGGCTTTGGCGTATCGCTGAGCTGGCAAAGACGGTCGATGATCCCGTGCAGTTCCGGGTACTCGTCTGCCTCGACCACGTGGGCACGCATTGAGCGCAGCGCCAGCTTGTCGCTGAACAGAAGCTGGACGACCGCGAAGACCGCGGCGAGGGCAATCACCACGACGGCGCTTGCGCCGGCGGCGATCACGATCCCCATGAAGACCACGTAGACCAGCCCCAACAGGAACATGGTCATGCCCATACGGAACGTGAGACCGCGGTCGCGGCCGTACCAGCGACGGCTCACTGCGCCGGACTGCATTCGCGAGGCGTCATCCGCTCGATGATAGACCCTCGTTCGCTGCCTCCTGCGTGCGCCGCGCGAACGTTTCCCGCACCTTCGGTTAAGCGGGCTGAATCGCGACCAGCTCATTTCCCTCGGGGTCGTAGATGTCGAGCATCAGCGCGCCACCGAGGTCTTGCACGGTGCCCGTGCGTGCCCCGCTGGCCGTGAGGTGAGCCACGAGTGCGGCCATGTCGGGGGTCCGCAGCGTTACCGTCGCGCCGCCCTGCTGGGGCGCCACCGCGAGCTCGCCGGACAGGGCGAGCGTCACACCGCCACAGTCGAGCTCGGCCCAGTCGTTGGCCTCGCGTTTCAGCAGCTCGAGGCCGAGTACGCCCTCGTAGAAGGCGACTGCCCGGTCCATATTGCAGACCTGGTAGAAGACCAGGTCGACCCCGTCGATCAACGCCATCTCGTGCCTTCCATCAGATGTGCGGGAGGCGCGGCGGCTGCTCCCTTCCCGGCATCGCCCGTATCAACAGGCGGCGGGAGCAGTCTACGGGTCGAGCCGAACGCCCGACCTGGCCACCCCCCGCCCTCGCGTGGTGCGAGGAGGAGGGGGGTGGCGACCGGTCGGCATGGCGTCGGTCTAGGAGACGGCCAGGTTCTGAAGCCGCCCGACCACACCGTTGTTGTTAGCGCGTGCGGGTCGGCGCAGCGACCGGTGCAGGGCCTCACAAAGTGAGAGCGCCACACGGTAGCCGCCATCGTTCTCGGCACCGGTCAAAAGCAGCGTGCCCCCGGGGCGACCCGCGAGGGTGCGCACCATGCGACGGGGCTGATCGGCGACGATCACGAGCGGCCGCTCATCTTCGAGCAGCTCTGAGGTCAGGTCACCCCAGCCGCGATCCTCGGCCCGCAGGTCGAGCATCAGCACGTCTCCGTGCACCGGCGCGTGAGCGTCGGTCGGGCTGGCCGATGACGCGATGTGGCCGAGCCGACGAACCGTGTCTTCCAGCATCATCCGAGGTGGCCCGTCGGGGCCGAGAACGACAATCTCGAGAGTGTTCATGGTGAAGGTTTACCCCTGATTCACGAAGGCTGTGGCGGCGCGCAGAGAGAGCGCCGCAGGGCGTGTCGTGTCCGGCCCCGGGCTTCAGAAGCCCTGGCCGGAAGGGGTCGCCCTAACCGGGTCTGAGACCGACGGAGGCGTATCCAACGCGGAGGCCTCCGGGAGCAAATCTCAGTGCTGAAAGCAGGATCCGCACACGCGGGGGTGCCCACGCGGCGAGAAGGAGGGCAACGGGGATCAGCAGAAGCAGGCCCGTACCAGAGTTGTTGAGAGCCCCGGGAACGAAGTACCCGGCGAGCGTCTCGAAGAAGTTGCGGTCGCCGCCACCGCCCGGCACCGAGCCGCTGGCGAGCGTCAGCTTGAGGGCGGGTTCGGCGGTCGCCTCGGTCTTTGTGGACAACTTCGGCGCGGCGGGTTCCGTGGTCAAAGTCGACGGAGGAACCGAGTCCATCGCAGACGGGCGAGAAGAGCCGAACGAGCCCGCGGCGGAGCGTGACGGCGTATTCGTGGCGGCCAGGTTCAACGACGGCGCTACAGGCGGGGTTCCGCTCGCGACGTTCGTCTTGTTGGTGGCGGTGGGAAGAATGTCGGGCGCCGTGGGAATTGCGGTCGCCGCCGTCACCCTGGCCGGGCCGGCGACTTTCGGGGCGACGGTTTCCACGGTGTTCGCGGGAGTCGAAGGGTGACCGGGGAGGGTGGCGTCAGAGGTCGGCCGTGCGGGCGTCGTGTTCGCCGGCGCCGTGGCGTCCGGGCGCGCCGCCGGCGTTGCGGGGGCCTGGTCGGGCCCGGTCACTGGTGCATCGACGACGGTCGCCGCGGGCGTAGTGCCGACGGCGGGAGTCGTGGGAACCTCTGCCGCAGGAGCCGCGGCCGTCGGGTCGCTCGCAGCGGGAACCGTGGATGGCGGCGGCGCGGGCCCGGGATTGGTCGTCGCGGGAGTTGCGCTGGTCGAGATCGGAGCCGGCACTTCAGCTGCGGGGGTACCCGCAGGAACCTCGGCGGCGGGCGGCGCCTCTACTGCGACCGCGGCATCCGACGAAATCTCGCTCGCCGGGACGGCAAATGCCGACCCCGCAAAGGTCGCCACGGCCGTCAATCCAAGCAGCACCGTCAGGCCCAGGCGCCTCAAAGAGGTCGGGGATCGGTGGAGCGACGATGTTTGGAGCGTTTGGGGCATTCGCGACCGGTCGCAGATGAACTCGGCGGAACTCTATACGCACACCCATGCCGGAGTGAAGGGGCGCGACACAATTAACGTGAGTCGAGCCTCGACCTCGACTTGCGGCCAGGGTCGCGCGTGGTTCGCGAGACAGCGGAGGCCGCCGTTACAGTCGTCGCGGTGACCGTACCCGGACAGCTCGATATGGCAATCGAGACACCTCGCCCGTCGGGGTCATCGCCCGTGCTCTCCGACCGCCTGTGTGCGCTGATTGCCCGTCGCGGCCGGCCGCTCGAAGTCGCGCAGGTGGCCTCGCAGCTGCTCAACCTGCGCCGCTGCCCCGAGCCGCTTCAGCGCCGCCTGGTTGCGGAGATCGTTTCGGCAGATGCACGGCTGGCGTGGTTCGATCGTGACCTTGTGGGGCTCGCGCCGCCGCGGTGGGACGACGCGGGTTTCGCGGGCATCACCTTTTGTGTCGTCGACCTCGAGACGACCGGGGGGCAGCCGGGCAGCTCGAAGGTGACCGAGATCGGTGCGGTTCGGGTTCGCGGGCTTAAGGTGCAGGAGCGATTCTCGACCCTTGTGGATCCGGGTCGGCCTATCCCGGAGATGATCACCCGGCTCACGGGCATCACCGACGCGATGGTCGTCGGTATGCCCGACATCGCCGCCGCCCTCGACGGCTTCGTCGCCTTCGCCGCCGACGATGTGCTCGTCGCCCACAACGCTCCGTTCGACCTGCGCTTCCTGAACTACGAACGGCGGCGCCTGCTCGGGAGCTACTTCACGCAGCCGTGGCTCGACACGCTGACCCTGTCGCGGCGATTGGTCGGGCGGGGCCTGTCGCGCCATGACCTCGGTTCGCTCTCCGAATGGGCCGACACGTCGGTTCGGCCGAAGCATCGGGCGCTACCTGACGCCGAGGCGACCGCCGAGATTCTCATTCGACTCCTCGGGATGCTTCACGATTCGGGCTGCGAGACGCTCTCGGGGGCCGTCGCCTTCAGCGCCCCGTCAACATCTCGCTACTCCTACAAGCTGGCGCTCGCGGAGGACCTACCGACGACGACCGGCGTCTACCTGATGCGCGACGGTGCCGGACAGGTGCTCTATGTGGGCAAGGCCCGCAACCTGCGGCGCCGAGTGCGAGCCTACTTCGGCCCGGGTGGCCGGCACAGTCGCCTGATCGGGCGTGCGCTCGAGCAACTCGAGCGCATCGAGACCCGACCGTGTGGTTCCGAGTTCGAGGCACTGCTTGCCGAAATCACGCTGCTGCACGAGATGAAGCCGCCATGCAATCGACGCGGCGTTCTCACGACCGGCCACTACCTCACGATCAGTATGTCCGAGCGATACCCGCGTCTGTACCTGACGCCGCGGCCGGCGCGAACGGGGGCGCTGACGTTCGGGCCGGTTCGTTCCGAACGCACCCTGCGCCGCGCCATCGACATGCTGAATCGGCTCTACGGTCTTCGGTCGTGCCACCCCCTGTGTGGTGCCGACACCGCCGGTGATCGGGCGGCGTGCCACGGGCCCTGCGCAGGGGGCGATCACGCCGCCTACCGGGTTGGCGTCGATGCGGTTGTCGCATTGCTTTCGGGAGACCGCGCCGGCGGTCTTGCTGAGCTACACGGCCGCCTCGCCGCCGCGGCCGCGAGCGGTGATTGGGCGCCGGACACCGAAGGGGCGGATGCACTGGAGGCGCTGTTGACCATCCTTGTTGCCCTGTCGCGGGTGCGGTGGGCGGGTCAGCGTCGGGCGGTCCTTGTGGAGGCCGCCGGCATCGACGGCCGCGCCCGGCTCTTCTGCGTGGCCGACGGCCGGGTCGTCGATCAGGTTGACGTGGATGAGAGCGACTGGCGACCCGCGGCGCGGCGTCGCATTGACGACCTGCTGTGCCGGCCGCCCGCAGACGGGGCGATGGCGGCCGCGGTGCTGGATGAGGCGATGATCATCGAGTCGCGACTGCGTACCCGCGGGGAACCCGGCGCGATCCTCATCGACCAGAGCTCCGACCTCGATGGTCTGATTGAGGCGGTCGGTCGGGGGGTGCTCGTTGCCGTGGCGGAGGGGCGCCGCTCGGCTGAGCGCCGCGCTCGGGACGATCACAACGACTGATCCACCGCGCCCCTTGGCGAGGCGGCTGCGCGCCGGGGCGGTTCTTCACCTGTCGGGTCGTTACGCCTTCGGAGGGCGCATGGCGGCGGCGGGGCTCACCAGCTGGGCCGACCTACGCGGTGCCGACCTCGAGCTGGTCGACTCCAGAAGCGACGACGATGAGACGGGGCTGCGTTGTGTCGAGCTGGCCGATCGCTGCGACGTGTTCTTCGGCCCCTATGGCAGCGGCGCCACTCGCGCGACGGCCCAGGCGCTCGCATCCGCCGGAACGGTCATCTGGAACCACGGAGGCGCGGCGGTCCGGCCGAGCTCCGGGCGGATGATCGACGTCCTCGCTCCCGCCGAGCGCTACTGGTCGGGGTTGCCGCATGTTCTCACGCACACCCCCGTCGCCATTCTCGCCGCGCCAACCGGATTCGGCCGCGCGGTCGCGGCGGGTGCGGGTGACGCATTGCGCAGCGCCGGGATCGGCCCGGCGACCATCGAGGTGTTCACGGCCGCAACCGCGCAGGCGGTTGCGGCGCGCGTCATCGCCCAGGGTGCGCGTGCGATCATCGGCTGCGGCCGGCTCGACGACGACCTCGCGCTCGGCCGCGTGCTTATCGGGTGGGACGGACAGGTCGGCCTGGTGGCCTGCGGAATAGCCCACTCTCTGACCGAGATCGGTTCCGGCATGGAGGGGTGGATCGGGCCGACCCAGTGGCTCGCCGGCGCGTCGTCAGCGCCGCCGATCCCGATGCCCGACGGGGCCGACTACCCCTGGGCCCAGGCGATTGCGGCGGGCTTACTGGTCGACCATGCCATCGAGATCGCGGGCACGACCGAGCCCGACGCCCTCTGGAGCGCGGCGCTCGCTATGGAAACCTCGACCTTCTTCGGCCCGTTTCGGGTCGACGCCAACGGTGCGCAGACGGCCGCCTCGGCGCGGTTGGTGCGCTGGGAGGCATCGTCGCAGGGGCTCGTGCGACGGCAGGTCTGGCCGAGCGACCCGCGGAGCACATGACACACTCCAGTGCCATGGATGACGGGTCCCGCCACGAAGATGCACCGGCGCGGTTGGTGGCGTGGTTCGACGCGCAGGGTGCCGACCTTCCGTGGCGCCGCACGCGTAACCGCTACGCCATTCTCGTTGCCGAGATCCAGCTCCAGGCGACTCCCGTGGCCCGAGTGCTCGAGTATTACGAGCCGTGGATGAGGCGCTGGCCGACCGCCTGCGACCTGGCAAACGACTCGCTGGGAGAGGTGCTCGCGGCGTGGCAGGGGCTCGGCTACCCTCGCCGCGCCCGGAATCTGCAGGCCGCGTGCCGCGTTGTGTGTGATTCAGGTTGGCCGGATCGACTCACCGACCTGCCCGGCGTCGGCCCGTACACGGCCGCCGCGCTGAGATGTTTTGCCGACGAAGACGACGTGCTTCCCGTCGACACCAACGTCGCTCGAGTGTTGGCCCGCCGCTTCCCGCACGGATGGCCGGGGACCCCCACCGGTCGGTCATGGCATGTCGGTCAAGCGCTGATGGACCTCGGTCGGCTGTATTGCACCGCGCGGGCGCCGCGCTGCGACGACGGTTGCCCCGTCCGCGTCGGGTGCGCCGCAGCCGACGATGGGCAGGCAATCGAACTCACGCCGGCGCGGCGTCCCCAAGGCCGGTACGAGGGTTCGATGCGCCAGCGTCGTGGTCGACTGCTGGCGGCCCTCGCGGCCGATGGCGCAACCTCGGCATCCAATGATGAGGCGGCCGCGGACAGTTTGGTTCGCGAGGGCCTTGCGCGACGCGACGGCGCGCGACTGGTTCGTGCCGACTGATGCAGAGGCTCGTGGTCGTCGCCGCCGTGATCGAGCGCGGGGGGAGAGTGCTCGTCAGCCAACGGGGCCCGTCGAGTGGGCAGCCGGGTCGATGGGAGTTTCCCGGCGGCAAACGCGAGCAGGGAGAGAGCGACCGCACGGCGCTGCGTCGCGAGCTTGTCGAGGAGTTGGGGATTGATCTCGACGTCGGCCCCCGGATCTGGACAGCCCGCGCCGGACCCCTCGAGCTGCGGTTCTACCGGTGCCATTGGGTAGCGGGGCTGCGCCCGCGCCCGCTGAGCAGCGTCCAATTCCGATGGGTGCTCACGACGGACCTTCCGAACTATGAGTTTCCCCCCGCCGACGCCGGGCTGGTCGCGGCGCTCGCGGCCGGTCGGCTGACCCGTCATCGGGGTCATCCGCGGGGGGCGGGTACAATCCAGGGCCGATCAACGGAGGTCCCCATGGCGAAGGCCAAGCGCGAGCGTCGCGCGAGCATCAGGAACATGCAGGGTGGCGATGACGCACTTCGCGCACTCGAGCAGATCGAACGCCAGGAGACCGCAGAGCGGGAAACCTCGCAAGAGTCGCTTCCCCGCGCCTCCGACTCCAACGGGGATGCCTCGCCGCCCGACAAAGACTGACCCCCGTCAGGTTTCTTTGTCGACCTTGTCCAAGTGGCGTCGCACGAACATTTCACCGGTGACGAGAAAGCGCACGCGCCCACCGAGTTCGGCGCCGTTGTTGGCGACCCGCTCGAGATGGCGTGCGACGAGCACCGCCGCCGCCGCCCAGGCACGCGTCTCGGGCTCGATTGCCAGCCGGGCGACCGCATCCAGGACCTCACCAAGCATGTGGCTCACGCTGGCGGACTTTTCTCTCGACCCCTCGCCGAGGGGGACGTCACCCCGCGCGATCGCCTCGATTGCCTGGGCCAGGGTGTCGACCGCTCGCGCGCTCATGCGCGAAACCAGGGCTTGTACGTCGGGAAGCGCCCCCTCCGGATGCACGTATCGCGCGAGCTCCGCGACCGCGACGGCAAGGTCACCGACGCGCTCGAGCGCGATCACGGCGATCAGCCCGACGTGCAAAAGACGTTGATCGCTGGCCACGGGAGCCTCGAGCAGCTGAATCCTGAAGATCATCTGGTCGAGCTCGGAGCACAATCCGTCGACACGTTCGTCACCCTCGATGACGATGGCGGCGGCATCGGAGTCGACGTCTTCCCAGGCAGCCACCGATCGCTCGACCTGCCGCAGCACGACGCTGGCCATCTCGACCATTCCTCCCCGAAACTGCTCCATCTCGGTTTGAAGGTGCGGGCGGGCGCCAGACGTCATGGGCAGAGGTTACGTGGGAAGACCACCCAAGCGGTAGTCGATACCCGCGATGTTCTCGGGATCGCAACGATTCGGCGCCGCTACGATCGGTGCGATGACGGTCAGCTCCATTTCGCCACCCCGACGACCCCTTCCTCGTACGATCGCCGAACCCGGGCGCCTGTGCATCGCGATCTTCCTGATCACGGTTGCCGGGCTGGCCCTCGATCGATGGGCGAGTCTGGGGCAACAGCACCTGCTCGGCGCCTGCACCGCGGCGATCCTCGCCATCGTGCTCATCTCCGCAACCCCCCTCGAGCGAGCTCAGACGCTGGTGGTCGTCTGCGTGGCCACCGGTTTCGAGGTGATCGGCTCGATTATCTGGGGTGTCTACGTATACCGGTGGGGGAACCTGCCGCTGTTCGTCCCTCCCGGCCACGGACTCGTTTATCTGTTCGGGCTGAGGCTTACCCAAACCCGCTGGGCGGTGCGCCGTCCCGGTCGCCTCGTGGGCGCGGCGATTTTCGGCGCGGCCGCATGGGCGGTGACGGGTCTGACGCTGCTGTCACGTACCGATGTCGGGGGCGCGATCGGAGTCGCCGTGCTCGTCATCTTCCTGCTGCGTGGCCGCGCGCCGCAGGTCTATGCCGGAGTGTTTCTGTTTGTCGCGTTTCTCGAGTTCTACGGCACGTGGATCGGGACGTGGTTCTGGTTGCCGCAAATCCCCGGAACGGGCATCCCCAACGGGAACCCGCCCAGCGGGATTGCCAGCGGCTATGTGTTCTTCGATGTCGCCGCCATCGCTCTCGCACCCTGGCTGCTGTCGATCCTCGGGCGTTTGCGACGGCGCCGCTCGACAGCCCCGGCGACCTCGACGTCGTCGGGCTGACCCCCCGACGTCGCCGGGATCGAAGTGCCATCATCGACGGGTGAACCGAGCTCTCTCGCTTCTCGTCGGGGCCGGCGCTCTCGCGCTGGTCCTCGCCCTCACCGCCGCGACTGGCGGCCGCCTGACGTCGTACACCGGTCCGCTCGACGCAGCGACCCGACCCCCGTCTGAGTGGTGGGCTCTCTGGGTACTGCCGCCCCTCGAGCTTGCGGCGATCGCGGTGCTGGGCATTTCGGTGGCACGGGTGGGCCGGACCAACGGCGGTTTCCCGGCCCGCCGCCGCGGCTACCTGGTCGCCGCGATGGCGGTGCTGGTGATCAGCGTGTGCTCGCCACTGGGCGGCCTCGCGCAGGCGGGCATCCTCTCGGCCCACATGTTCCAGCACACCCTCATCGGCGGCTTCGCGCCGCTTCTCATCTTGCTGTCTTTGCCGCGCGGGCTCACCATCCCGACGCGCGGCTTGTTTTCTACCCGGCTTTGGCGTGGCCTGTCGCAACCCATCGTCGCCTTTTGCGTGTGGGTCGCCAGCACCCTCACTTGGCTCGTGCCCGATCTGCATCACGCGGTTCTGTCGCATCAGTCGCTGTGGTTCGCCCAGCAGCTGGCGTTCTTCGGGTTCGGCACGCTCCTCTGGGCCCCGATCGTCGATCGGTTGACGACATCGCCCACCTGGTTCGGCACGACCGCCAAGTGCGTCTACATGACCGGGGTCTGGTTCACGGGTCTGGGCATCGCAAACGTCTTCTGGTTCTCCGGTTACGCCTTCTACTCGTCCCACGCCGTCGCGGCGAAGGTCTGGGGGCTCGACCCGCTCCAGGATCAGGCCAACGCGGGCACGGTGATGATGCTCGTGCACTGCTTCCTCGCCTTCGGCGCAATTGCGGTCCTCTTCTTCCGGGGCGCCCGGGAAGGGGCGCTGGAGCAGAGGCTCATCGAGGCCGGCCTCGAACCTGGCCGGATCAGCTCGGCGCTTCGGCGTGGGGAGCTGGACGACCTCGCCCGCGCCACCGGCGTCTCCCTGCGCTCCCGCCCTGGGATGGACTGAGATGGCTACTCATTCACGCCATCAAGTAAATGACGCAACTTGACGAGGTCTGCCAGATCTTGAGCGCGTGCCGAGGCCGCCTTGTTGTCGGCCAAGCCTCGAAGGCCGATGAAGGGAATCTCATGGCCATTGACGGAGGTCACGAGCCGATCGGCCCAGCACTCCTCGAAATCCACGCCATCCGGCGACGTCAGCAGGTCGATGCGCTGGGGTGGATATCCGAGCTGGACCACCATGCCCGCCGTAAGAAAGTCTTCCTCGCTGATACCGAGCGATCCGAATCCAAAATCATCGAGGGCGGCGATCATCGCTCTGCTGTTCGACGGCTCCATCCAGATCCAGATATCCAGGTCCTTCGTGAACCGGGGATGGCCGTGCGCGGCCATTGCGTAGCCACCGACGACGAGGAACCGCACGTTACTTCTGTCGAGTGATGCGAACAACTCGTTGAAGTCGGGGTCGAGCTCCATCAGTCCACCCGTAGTAGGCCCTTCGTAGTTCTTCGACCATCGCGATTCGCTCCGCGGGGGGCCGACTCCGCCAGTAGGTCGCGTCGTCGTCCTCGTCATACATCGATTTCTTCACCACGACACGTTTCACCCTCTCATCGTATCGCGTCGATCAATCTTCCGGCTGCGGATTCCGAGGTCAGATCATCCCGAAGAAGTCCTGGCAGGCGTCGCTGTGGGGCAGGTGGCTGACGTCGGCCAGTGTGACCTCGGCGGGCCAGCCCGGCGATGGGGCCGACGCGTCGGCGGGGCAGGCGGTGATCACCGCCTGCCAGCGCATGATCGAGCACGACCAGCCGATCTCCTCGAACTCACGGATCAGGTCGTGTAGGAGATCCGGTGATCCGATCAGCCGATAGTTGGGTGCGGGGGCAGCGGGGGCCGGGAGCGGATGTGACATCGGTGTAGAGTCTGCCGCGTCGTGGCCGGCGTCGTCTCCATCAGCGGGGAGATCTCCCTCCTGTGGCAGGACATCGACCCCTACCAGGGTGATGTCCTTCTCCTCAGCCTCGACACGGACGAGCCCCTCGTCATGAATACGTTCGAGTTGCGTGGGCCTCTGGCCGAGCGCTTCAAGGATGGTGCGCTCGAGGAGGGGATGCGGGTGCGCATCGACTGTCGTTCGGAGACGATCGAGTTGATCAACATGGAGATGCACACCACATCGGACGAGCAGATCCAGGTGGTCGTCGACATCGTGGTGCTCGAAGCGTGAGCCTGCTCCGGGTTCGGTTAATCAATGGGGCGTAGCCAAGCGGTAAGGCAGCGGGTTTTGGTCCCGCGATCGGAGGTTCGAGTCCTCCCGCCCCAGCTCGTCATCGCGTCGCAGGAGGTTCGACCGTGAAGCTCGGCGTCGTCGTCTTGGCCGCCGGTCAGGGCACCCGAATGCGCTCGGAGCGCCCGAAGGTTCTGCACGCGCTGGCGGGCCGCTCAATGGTGGCGTGGGTGCTGGCGTCTCTCGATGGGCTCGCGGTCGCCGACTGCGTCGTCGTCGTCGGACACGGAGCTGATCAGGTTGCCGCGGCCCTGCCCGCCGGCGTGTCGTCGGCGCTCCAGGCCGAGCAAAAGGGAACTGGTCACGCGGCGCAGATCGGCCTCGGTGCGCTCGATGCCACCTGCGACACCGTCCTGATCCTCTGTGGCGACACACCCCTGGTGCGCTCCGAACTGATCGCCCAGCTCGTTGCGATTCACGTGAGCGCCGGGCGGCCCGCGACGATGGTCACCGCCGTGCTCGACGACGCCGGCGCGTACGGTCGCGTGCTGCGCAGCCTGGCCGGCGATCTCGACGCGGTCGTTGAAGCCCGCGACGCCACACCCGAGCAGCTCGAGGTGGGGGAGATCAACGCGGGTATCTATGTGGCTGATCGCGCCGCCTTGGAAGCCGCCCTTGCGGGCGTGGGTACCGACAACGCCCAGGGCGAGATCTACCTTCCCGACGCGCTCCCCTTGATGGGCGGCCCCGTCGGCATCGTGGTCTCGGATGATCCGCTCGTCGTCGCAGGCGTCAACAACCGCATCGATCTTGCCGACTGCGAGGCCGAGCTTCAGCGCCGTCTTCGCGAACGCCTGATGCTCGACGGGGTCACGATGACCGATCCGACCGCCGTGTTCGTCGACCACGACGTACGCGTCGGGCGTGACACGGTCCTCTTGCCCGGCGTGCACCTTCGCAAGGGATCCACGATCGGTGAGGCCTGCGCCATCGGTCCCGACTGCATCGTGTCTGCCTCGCACATCGGCGACCGCTGCACGCTGATCACCACACACGTGTACGAATCGGCGATCGCCGACGACTGCCAGCTCGGCCCGTTTGCGTATCTGCGCCCCGGCAATCAAATGCACGCGGGCGCCAAGGTAGGCACGTACGTGGAGATGAAGAACACAACGCTCGGCGCCAAAGCCAAGGTCCCACACCTGTCGTACGTCGGCGACGCGGAGATCGGTGAGGCCACCAACATCGGGGCCGGAAACATCACGGCCAACTACGACGGCTTTCGCAAGCACCGTACGGTGATCGGTGCCCGCGTGCGCACGGGTTCGGACTGCGTCTTCGTCGCCCCGGTCACCGTCGGCGACGATGCGATGACGGCCGCCGGGTCGATCATCACGCACGGGGTGCCGGCCGGCGCCCTGGGGATCGCCCGGTCGCGGCAGAGCGTGATCGAAGGGTTCACCGCCAAGGCCACGGCACGCGCCGCGGCCGCGAACGAAAAGGACAAGGGGAACGCGTGAACACCAGCGCCGATCGCCGGATCACCACCAGCATCGACCGGGAGGACAGCAAGCGCCTCATGGTCTTCGCCGGGCGTGCGAGCCGTGAGCTGGGTGAGCGCATCTCGACGCGCCTGGGTATCGATCTGGGCGAGGTGACCCTCAAGACCTTCGCCAACGGCGAGATCTACGTGCGCTACGAAGAGAGCGTTCGCGGCGCCGATGTCTTCCTCGTGCAGTCGACCTGCCAGCCGGTGAACGACAGCCTGATGGAGCTGCTGATCATGGTGAACGCGGCCAAGCTCGCTTCGGCGCACCGGATCAATGCGGTGATTCCCTGGTATGGCTACTCGCGGCAAGACAAGAAGTCGGCCCCGCGGGAGCCGATCACCGCGAAGCTCGTCGCCGAGCTGCTGCAGGCCGCGGGCGTCGACCGCGTCCTTACCATGGACCTCCACGCCGGCCAGGTGCAGGGCTTTTTCCAGATCCCGGTCGACCACATGACCGCCGTCCCCCTCATCGCCGAGCACTTCACCGAGCGCGTCTACCGCGGTGACCTCTCGAACAAGCTCGTTGTGGTGTCGCCCGACGCGGGGCGGGCGAAGCTCGCAAACCACTTCGCTGAGAAGCTCGGGGCGACCCTCGCCGTGCTCACCAAGCAACGGCCCGATCACAACCAGGCCGAGATCACCCTGCTGATCGGTGACGTCCAGGGGCGCGACGCGATCCTGATCGACGACATGATCGACACGGCGGGCACCCTCGTCGCCGGTGCTCGTGTCGTGAAAAACGGCGGGGCCAATCGCATCTACGCCGCCGCCGTCCACGGCCTCTTCTCAGGAGCCGCCTTCGAGCGGCTCGCCGACTGCGACATCGAAGAGATCGTCGTCACCGACACCGTGCCGCTCGCGCCGGGCGCGCCGGAGGGCCTTTTCAAGATCCTTTCGGTCGACCGAATCCTCGCCGATTCGGTCCACAACGTTTTCTGCGACGAATCGGTGAGCGAGATCTTCGCCGGGGAGAACCAGCTCTTCTAACGACAGCTAACGCGAGACCACAGAATCGGCCGTGCGGCATGAGCGTGGTTTCCCCGTAGGTTCGGAAACGATGTCATGCCCGGTCCCGGGCACCGGACATCGAACGGTAGGAAAAGCCGCTGAAAGGGCTCTTGGTGCACCGCTCGGCACGGCGTGTCATGTGTCCGGCACCGGTTTGAATCTGGCAGGCCTCGTAGGCGTCATGGGCGGTTGGCGACGGGCTCTCGGTCAATCGGATCCGTGCCAGAGGACCAGCTCTTCTCACGCCGGGCGCGTCAGGTCCGAAGATCGGCAATTGGCAGCCCGACAAGCGGGTCGCCCAGCGCAACTCGCCGATCGCCCGTATGAAACACGACGCCCGCGACGAAGTCGTCGCCGACACGGTCGAGCCGATCGCGCCAGGCGGGCCATCGCAGCCGCGTCTTCGCGCCGTGGCACCGTCGATGCCGTGATCTGCGCAGCCACGAGTCGGCCGCCGGATGCCTCAATGACGGCGTCGATCTCCAAGCCTTCGGGCTCGCGCAGGGGTAGAGCGCCGCGCGCGTGTCTGACCAGGGGAGCTGCCTCGCAATCTCGGCGATGGCGAACGATTCGACCAGCGGCTCCGTTGACGGATCCTGCCGCCGCGCGAGGGCGGCGGCATCCGTGCCGATGATCGCCGCGGCGAGCCCTGTGTCGCATGCATGAAGTTTCGGCCGGCGCACCATTTTGGACGCCACCTTGCGACTCCATGCCGGTAGCCGATGAAACAGGAAAGTGGTCCGCAAAAAGTCGGCGCTCTACTAGCCATTCTGCGGAAACGCCAGTGAGCATGATGTCGAGCATCCCGGTCGCCGCGATCTGATTCTCGCCCCCGCGATCCACAACTCTTCTACGACGAGTTGGTCAGAGAGATTTTCGCGGGAGAGGAAAAACGAGGTTCATGTCCGGTGCCGGGCACCGGACATGACACCGAACCGCAGCAGAGGCCGCTGAAAGGGCTTTCGGGTTCGCCGCGCGGCGTGGGTGTCGTGGCATGTGTCCGGCACTGTTTAGATCTGACAGGCCTCGCAGGCGTACATGGGGCGGTTGGCGACGGGCCAGCGGCGAATGGCTGCGTCACAGCGCAGGCAGTTGGGGCGCTTGTAGGCGTAGGTGCGTTCGCCGCGCCGCATCCTCGACCGGGGCTTGCCGGCCTCTGTGGGGTCGACGGTGATGATGCGTCCCCGCGTCACCCCTTCGGTGAGCATCTGGGCGGTGACGTCCCAGAGCTCGGTGAGCTCATCGGTCGATAGCGAGCGCCCTTCACGCTCCGGGTGGATGCCACAGACAAAGAGGGCCTCGGCGCGGTAGACGTTGCCGACTCCGGCGATCACCGACTGGTCCATCAGCAGGCCCCCGATGGGCGCGCGGCTGCGGGAGACCCGGGCGGTGAACTTCTCCGGGTCGGCATCTGATCTCAGAGGATCCGGACCCAGCCGGGCGAGGAGTTTTGCGCGACCGAGCTCGTTGAGGATCTCGCAGGCCGTCGGGCCGGTGAGATCGAGCGTCGAGGCCGCGTTGCCGAACCTCATTCGCACCGTGTCGCGGGGCGCGGGCGGCACTCCGGCGTGGGTGCGGAATTTCCCGAAAAGGCCAAGGTGGACGTGCACGCAGTCGCCGGAGTCGAACTCGTAGAACAGATGCTTTCCGTGCGCGTCGATGCGCTCGAGTGCATTTCCGTCGACGAGCGCCGCTCCCTCACTGAACCGCCCCTGTGGGGAGGAGACGTCCAACGGAGCGTCGCCCAGCAGTACCATCTGATCGTGTGCGGCGCGGTGAATGGTGTGACCTTCGGGCACACGTGCATCGTGCCTGTCGCGGCCCGGGCTGTGGGAGGCATCGGCGCCGGGCTCCGTAGGGACGGATCTTGGGCTAGTATCCCCGGCCGCCCGACGAACCCGATCGACCGAGGAACTGCCGCAGCCATGGCCAATCCCACTCTTTCCGCCCAGCCCCGCACCGAGACCGGTAACGGCCCCGCGCGCCGGCTGCGTCAGAAGGGCCTCGTGCCCGGCGTGCTCTACGACACCCCCAACCCGGGGATCATCTTCTCCGTCGACCACCGCGAGCTTCGTCGCGTGCTCGGCCCGCTCGGCGGTCGCGAGGGAGTCATCGAGCTGACCATCGGCGATTCCGCGCCCAAGTCGGTGCGCATGGTCGACTGGTACCTCGACCCGGTTCGCGGCGAGATCCAGCACATCGATTTTCGCCCCGCCGACTGAGCCTCATCAGGAGGCGACGGGGTGCCCTGTCGGGGCTGATCGGGGCCAACTACCCTGCCCCGGTGAGCGACGAGCCCAGTGAAGCCCCGCTTCCGATTCGCTTGGTGGTCGGGCTCGGTAACCCCGGTTCGCGGTACGCGAAGTCGCGTCACAACGCCGGCCAGATGGTTGTCGAGCAGGTTGCCTCGCGTCTCGGTGCGTCTCGCTTTACCGGGCGCTACGCCGGCCAGGTTGCCGACGCGCGCGGTCCATCAGGGCCGGTGACGTTTCTCGTGCCGACCACCTTCATGAACCTCTCGGGCGAGAGCGTCGGCCCGGCGGCCGGCGCGCTGCATGCCAAACCCGAGCAGGTGCTGGTCGTCCACGACGAACTCGACCTGCCGTTCGGGGCGGTTCGTGGGAAGTCGGGCGGCGGTCACGGTGGCCACAACGGCTTGCGCTCGGTAACCCC
>JANLSO010000186.1:0-15407 GCA_031362405.1 Thermoleophilia bacterium
TGGCTGACCAAGGACGACGGCGAAACGTGGCATCCGTACGCGTCCGCCAGGTGCCGGGCGGGGCCGCCGATGCCGCAGCCGACGTCCAGAAGCCGCATGTCGGCTCGGATGTCGAGCTGTTCGGCAAGATCGGCGGTCGCCTGCCGACCGCCAAGATGGAACTCATCTGCGGGCGACAGGTCGCGGGCGGCGAGCGAGTCAGCGTCGAGCCCGACGGCGGCGACACCCGCCAGAATGCGCTCCTCGAGACCATCGATGCGGTAGTGCTCTGCGATGTCGGAATCCATGACGCCTCCTGGGTCGTGGCGTTAGCTGATTCCTTTCATACCGCCCCGTCAAGAGGGTCAACCCGGAAGGTCTCGACGACCACGATGTCGTCGTCGGCGGCGGCCCATGAATTCCGACCGAGATGTCACGCAACTCGTGGTTCCACTGCGCCCAGAACGCCTCGTGGGAGTCGCGCCAGTGGGCGACATCAGGGAAGCCCTCGCCATCTTTGGCCGCCACGTCAGTTCCGACGTCCGCGAGTCGTATCAGCCGCACTTAGATGACTTCGCCGGCCGCGCGCGGGCCCGAGCTGTCGACGAGTCGGAACCGCTGTCCTGGCTCGGGAAGCGGCGCTACGGCGTCGCGGTGAACGCCTGGTCGAGGTCGGCCAAGAGGTCCTCGACATCTTCGAGACCCACCGACAGCCGGATCACGTCGTCGGTGATCCCCGCGTTGACGCGGGCCTGGGGGGTGAGGCGCCGGTGGGTGGTCGTCCCCGGATGGGTGATCAGCGACTTGGTGTCACCGAAGTTGTTCGAGATATCGATAAGCCGCAGGGCGTCGAGCACCGCGAACGCGCTTTCCTTCCCGGCGCCTGAATCGCAGTTCAGACCGAACGTGACGACCGTTCCCCCCGCGCTCATCTGCCGTTTCGCCAGCTCGTGCTGCGGATGGCTTGCCAAGAACGGGTACCGCACACCGTGAACCGCCGGGTGAGCTTCCAGCCATTTTGCGAGGCGAAGGGCAGACGCGCTCTGGTGCTCGACGCGCAGCCGCATCGTCTCGATGCTTTTCAGGAGCACCCACGCGTTGAAGGGGCTGATCGACGGACCGGTGTTGCGCATCAACGGCTCGACCGCTCCGCGGATGTAGCTCTTTCGCCCGAGGATCGCCCCACCGAGCACGCGGCCCTGGCCGTCGATGTGTTTGGTGGCCGAGTACATGACCACGTCGGCGCCCAGCTCGATCGGCTTTTGGAGCACCGGGGTCGCAAAAACGTTGTCGATGATGACCGTCGCGCCCACGGCGTGCGCCATCTCAGCGACCGCGGCGATATCGATGAGGTCCTGCATCGGGTTCGACGGTGACTCGAAGAACACCGCAACGGCGGGAGTCTTCAGCGCGTCGCGCCACTGGTCGAGGTCGTCGCCGTCGACGAACGTCGTCTCGATCCCCCAGCGGGGAAGCACTTCGGTGAGCACCAGGTAGCAGGAGCCGAAAAGCGCCCGCGAAGCGATGATGCGGTCGCCGGTTTCGGCGATTGCCGCAAGGCAGTTGAACATGGCCGCCATTCCGCTTGCCGTCGCGAAGCAGTCCTCAGCCCCCTCGATCAGGCGCAGGCGCTCTTCGAAGGCGGTGACCGTCGGGTTCCCGTAGCGCGTGTAGACGTAGTGGTCGACCGTGCCGGCAAACGCGGCCTCCGCTTCGGCGGCCGAGGCGTAGGTGTAGCCCTGGGTGAGAAAGAGGGCCTCGGCGGTCTCGGCGAACTCGGTGCGGTGCAGTCCACCTCGTACCGCCTGGGTGTCAGGACGCCACTCGGGCTCGGTCACTCGCAGGCCTCAGGTTCGCGCACGAGAGCTTGGGCGACGATCACCCGGGATCCGTCGAACGCCAGCGCGGGGCTGCCGTGAAGGCGGTAGCCCTCATCGAGCGCTGCGCTGACGCGCTCGCAAAACGTGCGGTCATCAGGACCGGTGAGGACACGGTAACGCAATGGTTGGTCGTTCGGCATCACTGGCAGCTTCTCAAACGGAGCGGCCTGCCGGGTCGGTCATCGACGCCGCATGTTTGGTTTGCCGCGCTTCAGGGAACGACCCACCTGTCAGCGTCAAAAGGAGCCGGACCAATGCGTGATCGCACCGCCCAGATCGCCCACTGGATGGCCAGTGGCAAAACCGCCGACCTCGTCGCGCCCGCCGTACGGGCCGCCACCAGCCCGCGCGGGCGAGAGACAATCGCCGGCGCACGCTCGGCGATCGACAGCGCCCGCCACGTCGACCCCCAGGCCGTACGTGCGGCGGGTGAGCGACTGGCCCGGGACCCGGATCTTCGAAAGGCCCTCTTCGGGGCCGCCGCCGCCGTGCGGGTGGCTTTCGACGACGCGAACCGACGTCAGCACCGCGGGCGCCGGTGGTTGGGGCGGATCACGCTGCTCGGCGCGGGCGCCACGGCTGCAGCCGTGGCGGTACGCGTACTTCGCCGCGATCGGCCGAACACCCACCACGTCCACGAAGAGGCAAAGGTGCAGGCTCCCGAAGACGCCATTCTGCGCTGACAACGGTGCGCGAGGGTATATCTGGTGTCTGGCACCGGATATACCCTCGTGGTGGCCGTTGGGGTAGCGCCTATGCGATATCCGCGGCGGGGGCGGCGATCTGCGGATCGTTCCGTGGCGGAGAGCGCGTGGCTAACAGCAGGGGAAGGATCGCCAGACCGATCACGCCGCCGACGATCGACAGCGCGGCGAAGCTCGATGCGGCGACGACGAACCCGCTGCCGAGGCCTCCGCCGGCACCCGCCAGAGAAATGGCGACGTCGACAGAACCCTGGGTTTTCGCCCGACGCTCGAGTGGCACCGCGTCGGTGAGTAGGGCCGTCCCGCCGATCAGCCCAAAGTTCCATCCCAGGCCGAGAAGAATCAACGCCAGAGCCAGCAGCGCAACCGAATCGGCGGGAGCGAGCGCGGCCACCGCGCCCGCGGCACCGAGTGCGAGGGCACCGGCGGCAACCACGGCGCGGCGACCGTAGCGGTCGACCAGGCGTCCGGTCAGAAGTGACGGAAAGAACATCGCGGCGATGTGAAGCGAGATTACGAGGCCCGCGGCGCGCAGACCGTGCCCGTGATCGCGCATATGGACCGGTGTCATCGTCATGACGGCCAGCATCACGAGCTGCGTGACGACCATGACCCCCGCCGCCAAACGGACCGTCCGCGCCGCGTAGCTCTCGGCCGGGCCGACGACGGCCGCGGCGTCTGCAGCCACTCGAGCCCACGCGCGCGCCGTCAGGAGTGGATCGGGTCGCAGCGCAATCTGCACGGCCAGCGCGCCGGCAACGTACGCGACGGTCGCGAGCATGAACGGGCCTGCCAGGGCGCGGATGCCGACGGCTTCGGCGATGGCCCCGGTCGCGTCGACCAGGTTCGGCCCGATCACCGCGCCGATGGTGCTCGCGACGAGCACCGCGCTGATCGCCCGGCCGCGCTGGTCGGCTCTCGCGAGGTCAGCGCCCGCGTATCGGGCCTGCAGGTTTGTCGCCGAACCCGACCCGTAGACAAAAAGCGAGACCAGAAGCAGCGGCACGTTGTCGAGCGCCGCCGCGGCGACGGTGCCCGCGCCACCCAGAGCCCCGACCGCATATCCGAGGGCAAGGCCCGGACGTCGACCCGAGCGCTGAGACAGCATCCCGACCAGCCACGCCGCCAGCGCCGAGCCGATCGTGAAAAGGGCAGCGGGAAGGCCGGCGAACCCCTTCGAGCCGATCATGTCCTCACCGAGGAGCCCACCGACGGTGATGCCCGCGGCGAGGCCCGCTCCACTGAGCACCTGCGAGATGAAAAGCACCCGGATCGTGCGCCGCTGGAGGGCCTCGCGGTCGGTCACGAGCTCGCCACGGGTTGGCCGGCGAGCCGCCATTCCGTGACACCTCCGTCGAGCACCCGCACACGGCGCCCGGCCGCCTGGAGTAGGCGGGTCGCGTCGTACGACATCACGCAGTATTCGCTGCGGCAGTAGGCGACGATCTCGAGCTCCGTCGGCAGCTCGTTGAGGCGGTCGGCGAGCTCATCGATGGGGATCGAGAGCGCACCGGGGATGTGCCCGGCCGCGAACTCCGTCTCGGGGCGGACGTCGAGAACGATGACATCACCGGTCTGGGCGCGGGCGATGAGTGCGTCGCGTCCGATCTGTTCGACTTCTGAGCCGTCGGCGAAGTCGAGTCCCAAGGCCGCGCGGCGCGCAGGCTCGACCGCAGCACGGTGCGCACGGGCCACGCTCTTGAGGGCTACGACGAGCGCCGCGACGTCGTCACCCGCCAGCCGGTAATGGATCCGCTGACCGTCACGTCGGCGCGCGACGAGCCCGCAGTGCCGGAGGGTTTGTAGATGTGCGGAGGTCGTCGTGACTCCGAGCCCCGAGGCGTTCGCGAGCGCGTCGACCGACCGCTCACCCTGCGCCAGGAGTTCCATGAGCAGGAGGCGCTTCGGGTGAGAAAGGCCTTTGGCCGGCTGGGCCAGCTCTTCGTAGAGCGCCGCGGTGGAATCCATCGTGTATTCCATAGATAACGAGAATACACGCAGTGGCCCTCCGCGGAATAGTGTCGCGAATTAATGGCTCGCATCGAAGATTACGCGCTGATCGGCGACCTGCAGACGGCGGCCCTGATCGGGCGCGATGGTTCCATCGACTGGTGCTGCTTTCCGCGGTTCGACTCTGGCGCCTGTTTCGCCGCCATGCTCGGAGGCCCCGATAACGGACGCTGGCAGGTCGGACCCACCGCGCCGTTGCGGCGCTGTGCCCGCCGGTACCGCACCGACACGCTGATTCTCGAGACGGTGCTCGAGACTGGCGCCGGATCGGTGCGGATCATCGACTTCATGCCGCCCCGCGACCGGGCCCCGAACATCGTGCGGATCGTCGAGGGGCTCGACGGTGAGGTGCCGATGCGTTCGGAGCTGGTGATCCGCTTCGACTACGGCCGGATCGTTCCGTGGGTGCGCCGCCTCGACCACTCTTACGTGGCGATCGCGGGCCCCGATGCGTTGTGTTTGCGGACTCCGGTCGCGACCCACGGCGAGAACATGACCACCGTCTCCGAGTTCACCGTGGGTGAGGGTCAGCGGTTGCCGTTCGTGCTGACGTGGTTCGCGTCGCACCGCCGCACGCCGCCGCGGCGAATCGACGCCGAGGCAGAGCTGACCGCCACCGAGGACTTCTGGCACGAATGGGCGGCGGCATGCACCCATGAGGGGGCTTACCACGAGGAGATCCACACGTCGCTGAGGGTCCTAAAGGCCCTCACCTACGCGCCGACCGGCGGCATCGTTGCGGCACCGACGACCTCGCTACCCGAGCACATCGGCGGTCCGCGCAACTGGGACTACCGCTTCTGCTGGCTGCGCGACGCCAGCCTCACGCTGACCGCCATGCTCGAATGCGGCTACCGAGATGAGGCGCTGGCCTGGCGCGACTGGCTCGTGCGGGCCGTGGCGGGCGATCCCGCCGACCTGCAGATCATGTACGGCATCGCGGGTGAGCGGCGGCTCGATGAGCGCGAGCTCGAGTGGCTGGTCGGCTATGAGGATTCAACGCCCGTACGGGTGGGCAACGCGGCCTCCACCCAGCTGCAGCTCGATGTCTACGGGGGCGTCTTGGATGCCCTGTACCTCACCCGTATTCACGGGGCCGCGGCCGACGACAACAGCTGGGCGCTCGCGACCGTTCTGCTGCATTGGTTGGAGGAGGGCTGGCGCCTTCCCGACGCGGGCCTTTGGGAGGTGCGCGGCCCCGCGCGGCACTTCACCCACTCGAAGATGATGGCCTGGGTGGCTTTCGACCGGGCCATTCGTTTCTGCGAGGAGTTCGGTCGCACAGGGCCCGTCGACCGTTGGCGTGAGCTGCGCGACGAGGTCCACGCGCAGGTGCTCGAGTGCGCGTGGAACGTCGGGAGCCAGGCGTTCACCCAGAGCTACGGTTCTGACGAGCTCGACGCCGCCGTGCTGCTCATGCCGATCGTCGGCTTCCTCCCCGCCGATGATCCCCGCGTTGTCTCGACCGTCGCGGCGGTTCGGCGAGACCTCACGGTCGGTGGTCTGGTGCGGCGCTACCTTCCCCGAGACGACGGCGCGGTCGACGGTCTGGCCGGCGAAGAAGGGGTGTTTCTTCCGTGCACGTTCTGGCTCGTCTCGGTGCTTGCCCTCCAGGGGCATCACGATGAGGCGCGCGAGATCTTCGAGCGCCTGCTCGATCTGCGCAACGACCTCGGCTTGCTCTCGGAGGAGTACGACCCGCATGCGGGTCGCCAGCTGGGCAACTTCCCCCAGGCCTTTACCCACCTCGCGCTCGTCCAGGCAGCCATGACCCTGAACCGCCATGGCTGAGGCCCCGACCCTGGCCACCGAACGCTTGATCCTGCGCGCCCACCGGGTCGACGACCACGACGCTTCGGCCGCCCTGTGGGCCGATCCGGAGGTCGTTCGCGACATCGGCGGCACGACCCGGTCATCCCAGGAGGCCTGGTTTCGGATTCTGCGCGACGCCGGTCACTGGCTGCTTCTTGGCTACGGCTACTGGGCGATCACCGACCGTGCAACCGGTGAGTTTCTCGGAGAAGGGGGCTTCGCCGATTTCCGGCGTGGCATCACCGAGTTGGAGGGCGTCCCGGAAATGGGCTGGGCTTTGATGAGGGCGGCGTGGGGTCGCGGACTCGCCAGTGAAACCGTTGCCGCAATGCTCGCCTGGGCCGACGCCAACCTCGACGCCTCGGAGACCCGTTGCATCATCTCGCCCGAGAACGTCGCGTCGGTCCGCGTCGCCGAGAAATGCGGCTTCGTCCGCTTCGCTGACATCGACGAACCCGAAGGCCGCAGCCTCCTTTTTCGTCGTGAACGAACGCGCTGAGCGTAAAGATGGTGTCTGGCACCAGATATAACGTGAGGCGTATATCTGGTGCCAGACACCAGATATACCCGGGGCGTGGCCGTTTGTTTTTGCGTCCCGTGCACCGGGGTTCTTCCCGACGCCCTGAACGTCGAAAAGGCCCGTAAATGGTGCACGGGCCCTTCCGATGGTTATCGGGTTGAGCTAACGCGCGACGATGCGAATGCTCTTCGTGATGGTGCGGGTCGTGCCCTGCGGGTCACGGGCCGTCAGGCGCACCTTGTAGGTGCCGACGTGAGCCGTTCCCAGCCGCAGTTTGAGGGTGAACGTTCCTGCCTGAGAGCGGACGACACGGACCGCGCGCAAGGTCTTCGCGTTGCGGCTGAGCGTTGCCTTCACGGTCGATCCCGCTGAGACACTCACTCGCAGCTTGAGGGATAGCGGCGACCCGATGCGGGCGCGGATCGTCTTGTTGAAGCTGCCAAGGCGCAGCGTCAAGGTGACCTTCGAGGGTGGGGCCGTCGGGGTGCCTGCCACCGTGGTCGTGACGAAGCTCTGGTTGGGCCCGACGAACTTGCCGAGGTCGCTTTCGACGACGGTGCGGAAGTTGACCGTCGTGCCGGCTGCGAGACCGGTCAGTGGAACGGCGACGTTCTTGATGCCACGGCTCGGGGCGACCACCTGGCCGGCTGTGCGGCTGCCGAAGGCGGTCGTCGGGCCGAACTCGACGTAGAGGCGAACGCGGGCACCTGCGGGGTTGAACTGGGTGTTTGCGACGGCCGAGGTCGCGGTGATTCCCGTTGCCGCCAGCGTGTTCACCGACTCGGGCTCGTAGGCCTTGGTCAGCAGGTTGCGCGGCCCGGTGCGGGCGTCGACGGTGGCGAAGAACGGAGTGCCCACCGAATCGGCGGGGCAGGCGGCTCCGTCGCCGGTGAACGGGTTCGCCTCACACAGCGATGCGACCGAGGGGCGCGGGTCGATGAGGCCGCCCGCAGAGGCGGGGACGACGTCGTCCCAGACGAAGGCCGGGTCGGCAGCGGAACCCTCGAAGTGCGCGCTATGCACGTTGCCGCCGTCCTCACGCCACGTGACGTACGGCGTGTTGCCCGAGAACGTGATGTCGGGGTTCAGCGCGTCGACCCCGGGAGGGGAGATCGGTTTGCCGCCGTTGATGAGCACGAACTTCTCGCCGCCGACAAGCCGCGCGACGAAGATTCCCCGTTTGCCACTGGGAAGCTCTTCGTGCCAGGTGACCCACGGGGCCGTCGGCGTGCCGGGGGTCATCGTGCCCGCGGCGATGCGGGGGTTCTCGCCGCGCTTCGTGGGGTCGGCGTTCAGCGAGCAGGCACGTTCGCTGTTGATGTCGGTCGCGCAAAGGCCGCCGTTGGCGCTCGCGTCGAGGTTGCCGGTCCCGTTACGCCCGACGGCCGTAAAGCGGAAGCCCCCGGGAGCGGCCGGGTCTTTGATGGCCTTCGCGGCGAAGACGAGCTCGTTGTCGGCCAGCCCCTTGGCACTCGGGCCCTTTTCGTACCACACGACCCACGGGACGGTGTCCGACGGGCCGGTGAAGGCGAAGTCGGGAAGGACGCCGTCGCGGCTGGTGTCGATGTTGAGCGACGGGTCGGTCGCGCCGGAGAGATGGAGACTGTTCTTGCCGACGCGCTTCACGCCGACCTCCTGCCAGCAGAAGCCGTTTACCGTGGGGCCGTCACCGGGCGAGAAGCCGTCGCAGTTGACCTGCCCCTCGGCACCCTTCACGCCCCGCGACACGAAGATCTGATCGCGCTGGTAGGCGGGCAGTACGGCGCCGTCCTTCTCCTGCCAGGCGACCCACGGCACCGGATCGGCACCGGCGACGGCCGCGCCTCCGACGAGGGCGGGGTTCTCGGCCTCACGGTCGGTGTTGATGTTCAGCGACGGCACCTTCTGGCCCGCGGAGCGGTCCTGACCGGAGGGCAGAAAGATGTCGGCGGCGGAGTTGAGGCGGCTCGCGAAGATGTTCGTTGCACCGCCCGGCAGAGCGTCAGACGGCGCGTAGAAGGCGGTCCACGGAACGGTGCGGCCGGGGCCGGCGAAGTCGATTGAGGGGCCCTCGGCGTCTTTGGTCGGGTCGAGGTTCAGGGAGCCGGGGCTCTTCGTCCTCCACGCGCCGTTTTTGAAGGCGCGCACGAAAACCTGCTGGGCACCGGCGGTCTCCTGCTCGAATGCGGCCCACGGGGCGTTCACCGCACCGGCCGCGCTGTTGCCACCGGCGACGTCAACGAGGCCGGCGTTGCGTGCGGGGTCGATTCCCTTGGCGACGTCGTCGTTGACGAGCCCCCCCGCGGGGAGGCTGACGAATCCCGCCGAGGCCAGCGCGGCGGTTCCGAGGTAGACGCCGACCGCGGCGGCGATGGCGTGACGGCGGCGGACGGGGCGAATCGAGACAGGCATTGTGGCTCCTTGGTTCGAGTGAGTGCCGCCACCGGCGATCGGTGGCCAACACCCTCCAAAGACACCGCCGTCGTCCCTGCTATTCCGCTCGCGATTTCTTTTTCTTGGACGGTGAAGGAAGGGAATATTCCCGTGCGTGGGGGAGTCCTTGGGGGTGCGAGGCCGTGCGCCCGGATCGCTCGCAGGAGTGAGGTCAGATGATGCGCAGCGGCGAGGGCATGCCGCCACGTCGGGGATAGTGTGGGCCGCGAAATGACGACCCCCACCCCACTCGCCCGCGGCATTGCCACCGTCGCTCTGATCGCCCTCAGCGCCGCGGGCGTGGCCGTTGGCTTTGGCACGCGCACGGAACACGAGGTACGCGAGCCGGCACGTCAGATACCCGCGATGGCTGCGCTCGAGATCGACGCGGGCGACGGTGATATCCGGGTTGTCGCGCGTCCGGGCGACGCGGTCACCTACTCCAGTTCTCTGAAATGGATCGGGCGCCGCCCGTCGGTCGAGGTCTCCGCCGGGGGAGATCAGCTGCGCCTGAAGAGCTCGTGCCCGAGCGTCCTGCTGGGTGCCGAGCTTCCGATCTTCTCCCGATGTGACGTCGACCTTGTCGTCGGCGTGCCACCGGCCACCGACGTGCGCATTGATTCCGGCTCGGGGGATATCGCGCTCGAGGGGTTGAACGGCACGGTCAGCATCGACTCCGGCACCGGTCCGATCATGGCGACGGAGCTCGGTTCGCCAACTCTGACGATCGACAGCGGCACCGGTGACGTCACCGCGGCCTTCCGAACCCGTCCGACGAGCGTGCGGGTCGACAGCGGGACGGGGGACATCACTGTTCGCGTGCCCTCAGGGCCCTACGCCGTCAACGCCGATTCGGGGGTCGGATCGGTCAGTCTTCGTGGCGTCGTCAACGATCCGGGCGCAGACAGCCGCCTTTCGTTCGACAGCGGCGTCGGAGACATCCAGGTTGAGGCGAACGATGAGTAGGGCGCTCGCCGCGGTCGTCGGGCCGGTGCTCAGCGGGCGCACGTACCGCACGGCCGCCTACCTTTTCGCCGCGCTGTTTCTCGGCATCGTGGAGTTCGTCCTCCTCGTCGTCGGCGCCTCGTTGGGCATCGCGCTGAGCATCATTTGGATCGGGGTTCCGATTCTCTTTGGGCTCATGGCCGCGGCCCGGGCAATCGGCGCGCTCGAGCGACGACTGGCCAATTCGCTCCTTGGTTTCGCGATCACTCCACCCCCGAGCGTGCGTACGCGCGGTGGATCGCCGTGGCGCCAGATGGTCGATCTTGCTCGGGCCCGATCGACGTGGCGCGCGCTGGGATGGTGCCTGCTGCGGTTACCCCTGGCCCTGGTGGCGTGGGGTCTGGTGTTCGGGATCCTCACCCTCGGGCTCACGATGTGCGCGACCCCCTGGGACGCGCTCGTTGACGCGCCGATCTGGGCACGGATCGTGATGGGGCTCGGCGGCGTCGCGACGCTCATCCTCACCGCGCACGCGGTTACGTGGTGCGGCTGGGTTCACGGGCGCCTTGCCCGTGGGCTTTTGGGGACCTCTCCCGCGGATCGCGTCGCCGTTGCCGAAGCTCGCGCCGAAGCGGCCGACACGCGCACGGATCTGGCCCGCGAGCTGCACGACTCTGTGGGGCACTCCGTGACGGCCGCGGTTCTGCAGGCGTCCGCGGCGCGACGCGTTCTCACCACCGACCCGGAGTTTGCCGCGGGCGCGTTGGAGGCGATCGAAACCCAGGGTCGTCAGGCGCTGGGGGAGCTCGACCGGGTACTTGCCACCCTGCGCGACGGTGAGACGGGGCCACGCCGGGCGGCGGGCCTCGGTGGCCTCGACGAACTCCTGGCACGCTCACGCACCGCGGGTCTGCAGATCACTTTCACTCAGCGGGGGGATCTCGCCGGAGTTCCCGAAGACGTCGGGCAGGAGATGTACCGAATTGCCCAAGAGGGGCTCACCAACGTCATGCGCCACGCGTCGGGCACAACCGTCAACGTCGACCTTTCGGTCGGTGAGTCTGCGGTCGAGCTGCTCATCGAAAGCGGCGCGGGCACCCCGCTCGAACCCGATCGGGCTGGCGGCGGACGGGGCCTGCGCGGGGTCCGTGAGCGGGTGACGGCCGTCGGCGGAACCCTCGATGTCGGCCCCACCGCCGATGGCGGCTACCGCCTGCGAGCCGAGCTGCCCCTGTGACCGACGAGATCCGCGTCGTAATCGTCGACGACGACGCGCTCGTGCGTGGTGGTTTGAGAACGCTTCTCCGACTAGAGGCCGACATCGCGGTCGTCGGTGAGGCGGCCAACGGCGAGGAAGCCGTTGCGCTGACGGCGAGCCTCACGCCCGACGTCGTGCTGATGGATGTGCGGATGCCGAAGCTCGACGGCATCGGCGCGACGCGTCAGATTGTCGCGGCGGGCGGTGCGTCACGCATCCTCGTCGTCACGACGTTCGAGCAGGACGAGTACGTATTCGAGGCCCTTCGCGCCGGTGCCAGCGGTTTCGTACTGAAACGCGTGATGCCGGACGAGCTGATCCAGGCGGTGCGGATCGTCGCCACCGGTGAGTCGTTGGTCTTCCCGTCGCTGACCCGCCAGCTCGTCGAGCGTCACAGCGTGCGGCTCGACGCGAACGACCGCCGCGGGCTGCTGATCGCCCAGCTCACCGACCGTGAGGGGGAGATCCTGCGCCTGATCGCCCGCGGCCAGTCGAACGCCGAGATCGCCGAGGCGCTGGTGGTGGCCGTTCACACCGTGAAGACCCACGTCGCCCACGTCCTCGGAAAGCTGGAGGTTCGCGACCGCACCCAGGCCGTGATCTTTGCCTATGAAACCGGCTTCGTCCGCGCCGGCGAATAGGTCCCGAAGCTCCACACGTTGCCCTCGAGATCGCGGGCGGCGAACTCCCGCGAGCCGTAGTCCTGGTCGGTGAGATCCATGACGATCTGCGCGCCGGCCGCGACCGCGTGGGTGTGGAGCGCGTCGGGATCCTCGACGACGACGTAGACCACGACCGGCCCCGGCAGGCAGAACGCACTCGCTTCCCTCTTTCCTGTGTCGCTGATCATCACGACACCGCTGCCGACGAGGATCTCGGCATGGCCAAATGGCTCCGAGGGATCGGAGGGAGACAGAACGTTGGCCTGCGCCCCGAAGGCCCGTTTCAGCCACGCGACGGCGGCCCAGGGCTCGCGGTAGGGGACGATCGGGAATGCGCCGTTCAGGGTCTCGGGCATCGTGTTCACCTCGCGTTGTTCGACAGTGAGAGTGAGGTTAGGAACCCGCCGCCGAAGTGTCTTGGACGAAATTGACGGTCTCGGCGCGCAGGGCGGTGGGGGTGAGGTCGGCCAAATCACGAACCTCTCGAGCGAGGTGGGCCTGGTCGAAGAACCCGCACCGGATGGCGGCCCACGACCACTCGATAGCCGGCTCCGCTCGCAGGACGTCCGTGAGGCGTTCGAAGCGGACGATTCGTGCCAGTGCCTTCGGGGCGAGGCCGACGTCACTTCGAAAACGGCCGATCAATCTGCGATGACTCCATCCCAGCTCGCGAGCGAGCTCGCCGATCGCGATCCGTCCGCCGGACGAAACGACACGACGAAACGCCCACATCGTGCCCCCGTCGATCGGGCCTGACGCGACCAAACGGGCGGTGAGCGCCCGGTCGATGAGGTCGAACCGCTCGACCCACTCCGGCGCCTCGGCGAGGCGCTCGGTCAGCCGAGGCGCACTGCGTCCGAGGATGTCCTCCAGCGCCACGGATTGGTTGGCGATCTCGCTCATGGGTAGGCCCAACAGCCGCCGCGCACCAAGCGGGGTCAGATTCACCTGGATGCACCGGGCCGAGCCCCCGTGCTGAACCAGCACCGGGCCATCCGTGAGGCCCGCGACGAACGAGCCGAACCGCTCTGGGGCGCGGTCGAGCCTTCGCGCGTCACCGACACTCCACCCGTCACCGAGGTCGAGGATCAGGGGAACGTACGTGCACGGGAGCTCGCGAAAGCGAACCGGCTCTCGCTCGCGCTGGACGAAGCCCGTGTAGTCGATCACGGCCCCCGAAAGAGCGGCACCGACAATTCCCGATGTGAACGCCATGGCCATGGCGTTCACGGTAGACCAGACGGCCACTCGCGAGCCAGGGGCCAGAAGGAACGCACAGATCGGAGACGCACAGATCGGTGCCAGGCACCGATCTGTGCGTCTCGCTCCTGAGGGTGAGACAGGTTCGTCCGTCTGGCCGACGGACCGTGGGCGGTGGCCGGGCAGGCTGGACGGGCTAACGAGTAGGGGGTTGGGCATGTGGAGGCGTAGATCACGCGCGGCAACCGACAGCCATGGGGCGCCGCGCCTCGCGGCGTGGAGTGTTCGGCGACCGTGGCGGGCGTTGCTCGCCTGGCTGGTGATCGTGGTGCTGTGCATCGCTGGTGGCATCGCGACCGGCACCAACCTCGTCGAGGATGGGCAGGGCGGTAGTGGCGATTCGGGCCGCGCCGAGACGATCATCAGCGACGCCAACTTCCCGGATGATCCCGCCGAAGAGCGGGCATTGGTGCGCCGCCGTGATGGCACCGAGCTCGCGGCGGGTGACCTGGCCGCGGTTCGGGCCGACCTCGCCACCCAGTTGGCAACCGTGCCGGCCGCCGGGAAGCTCTCGGAGCCCTTCCTTTCGAAGGACAGCCGAGCGGGCGTGGTCACCTGGGACGTTCGCGGAGATCCTCTGGAGGCCTCCGGCGAGGTCGCCCCGATGCTGGCGGCCGTCGCGCGTGTCGAGAAGCAGCACCCCGAGCTGCGGGTGCAGCAGGTCGGCGACGGATCGATCGAAAGGGCTCTCGACGACACGCTCGGCGCCGACTTCAAGAAGTCGGAGTTCCTGTCACTGCCGATCACGTTGGCGATTCTCGTGGTCGTGTTCGGGGCCCTCGTCGCCGCGAGCATCCCGCTGATCCTGGCCCTGACGTCGATCATCGCCGCCTTCGGTGTGGCGAGCATCGTCAGCCAGTCCGTGCCTCAAACCGAGAACCTGCAGAGCATCCTTCTGATCGTCGGCATCGCCGTCGGAGTCGACTACGCCCTCTTCATGGTGCGGCGCGCTCGCGACGAGCGTGCGCACGGGCTGAGCGTGCCCGATTCGGTCCTCGTCGCCTCCGCGACGTCGGGTCGAGCGGTCCTGATCTCCGGCCTGACGGTGATCGTCGCGATGGCGGGGATGTTCCTCACCGGCGACCCCACGTTCACCTCCCTGGGCGTCGGCGCGGTTGTCGTCGTGGGAGTCGCGGTGGTCGGGTCGCTGCTGGCCCTGCCGGCGATGTTGGTTGTGCTCGGCGACAAGGTCGATCGAGCGCGTGTTCCGTTCTTGTGGCGGCTGCGGGGCAGCGGCGAGAGCCGCTTCTGGGGTGCGGTCGTCCGCCGGGTGGTCCGGCGCCCCGGCCTGGCATTCGGGCTGTCTGCCGGACTTCTCGTTCTTGTCGCGCTGCCCGCGCTCGGCATGCAGACCCGCTTGACCGACGCGAGCGATCTGCCGCGTTCGATTCCGATCATGAAGACCTACGACGCCCTGACCACGGCCTTCCCGTCAGAGGGTGGAGCGCACGTCGCCGCCATCTCGGCGCCCGACGTCACGACCCCTGCGGTCAGCTCCGCGGTGAAAGACCTCGAGCAGCGGGCAACGGCAACGGGCCTCTTCACGATCCCTGAGAATCCCGACGTCAGAATCTCCCCCGACCGGACGGCCGCAACTGTCGTGCTGCCCTACGGAGACGAGGCGATCGCCGAGAAGAGCCTCACGGCGCTGCGCTCGGACCTCGTGCCCGCGACGGTGGGCACAGTGGCCGAGGCCCAGGTCACCGGCGAAACCGCCGGTTCGCGCGACTTCACCAACCTGGTGGCTGTGCGGCTGCCGATCGTTGCCGCGTTCGTTGTCGCGCTCACGCTGTTGCTCATGCTGGCGAGCTTTCGTAGCATGTCGATCGCGGTCACCACGGTGCTTCTCAACGTCCTGTCGGTCGCGGCCGCCTACGGGCTGCTCGTGCTGGTCTTCCAGCACCACTGGTTCGACGGGCTGCTCGGCGTAGACACGAACGGGGCGATCGTGGCGTGGCTGCCGCT
>JANLSO010000172.1:0-11427 GCA_031362405.1 Thermoleophilia bacterium
TCATCATCCGGGTCGCGTGTGATCGCCGGAGGGTTCTGCGGGTCGTCCAGGTGTTCCGCGATAACGACGAGGCCATCGACGTACTCGGTGGCGTCGTCGACGCTGAGGTAGCGTCGAAACTTCGGTCGGCCAAGGACCTCCCGCAGCTCGTCAAGGAGCTTCGGGCTGGCGACCATCGTGATCCGTTGCTCGCGCAGCGCGCGCAGAAGGTGTGCGGGTGGCCCGTTCGGTGTGAGGATCGCGGAAACGAGGACGCCGGGGTCGATGACGACGCGGCGTGGCCGCGGATCGGTCACCTACCGGGCGCGCTCAGCACGCGCAGCCCGAAGCTCCGCGTAGGCCAGATCTTGTGCAGATTCCGGATCGAGAGGGGATGCCGCGTTTGCCTCCCAGACCCGGTCGACGACCTCTAACGCCAGGTAGCGCTCAAGCGCCTCCTCGACCACCTGAGAACTCTCGCGCCCTGAACGCTTTGCGGTCCTATCGAGCTTCTCAAGGACGCCATCATCGAGGAGCACTGTGGTTTCCCGGCGAGCCATGGGCTCAGGATGGCACACCTTCGGCGGTTGATCCATGCTGCACCGCGGCGCCCCGCCGCTGCCTGGGAAGGGCCCGCACGAGACGCAAGAGGTCATCGTTGAAACGTCGCGGCTGGTTGGCTCGATCCATCCCACGGGCCGATGGCCCGGTCATCCACTTCAGGGCGGTAACACGTGTCCCAAACTCGGGACATTCTCGGGACATTCGGGTCCCTTGGAGGCCTAAATAGAACACATCTGACCACACAGAACACTTTTGCTACACAAAGAAAAACCCCCGCTAGGCGAGGGTTTCTTTGAGTAGCGCATACGGGATTTGAACCCGTGTTACCGCCGTGAGAGGGCGGCGTCCTAGGCCCCTAGACGAATGCGCCATGGCCAGACAACGAACGGTCGGTGAGAAGTTGGGGGAGGAGGATTCGAACCCCCGCTCTTGGGACCAGAACCCAATGTCCTACCACTAGACGATCCCCCAGCACCTACCGTAAGCGACGATGAACTTAGCACAGGGGCTCGCTCAGCTCACGCGGCGGTCGCCTGCTCCCAGTCGCTGTACAACTCGGCATACCGGCCGCCGATCTGAAGCAAGTCGTCGTGTGAGCCCTGCTCGATGATGCGGCCCCGGTCGAGCACGACGATTCGGTCGGCTCGCCGGATGGTCGAGAGACGGTGCGCGATCAGGATCGCCGTGCGCCCGGGAAGCAGCGCGTGCATGGCCTGATCGATGCGTGTCTCGGTGCGCATGTCGACCGAGCTGGTCGCCTCGTCCAGGATCAGGAGCCGCGGGTTGGCGACCAGCGCACGTGCGAAGGCGATCAGCTGGCGTTGTCCGGCCGAGAAGGTGGAGCCCTTCTCGTTGATCTCGGAATCGAGTCCGTCGGACAGCCCTGTGATGAGGTCGTCGGCGCCGATCGCGCGGCAGGCCTCCATAAGCTCTTCGTCGGTTGCCTCGGGTCGGGCGAAGGCAAGGTTGTCGCGCAGGGTTCCGGCGAACAGGTGTCCTTCCTGCGGGACGATCGCGAGCTGATCGCGCAGCGACTGTTGGGTGACCGACGTCAGATCGTGGCCGTCGATCGCGACCGTTCCGGTCTGCGGGTCGTAGAGCCGGGCGATCAACTTGGCGAGGGTTGACTTTCCGGCGCCGGTGGCGCCCACCAGGGCGACCGTCTCCCCGGCGGCGATGTGCAGGTCGATGTCGTGCACCACCGGCCGGTCGTCGCGGTAGCCAAAGGTCACGCCGTCGAGGTCGATCGCCCCCGCCACCGCGGGCAGCACGGTGGCACCGGGGACGTCGGCCAGGCGCGGCCCGGTCTCCAGAACCCCGAGGATCTTCTCCAGGGCCGCCATTGCCGACTGGAACGTGTTGTAGAGCTGGCTGAGCTGCTGGATCGGGTCGAAGAAGCTCGACAGGTAGCCAATGAACGCAACCATGACCCCGATGGTGAGATCGTTGTCGAGCACCCGCGTGGCGCCGAAATACAGGATCGCCGCAGTGGCAATACCCGACAGCAGCTCGATGCCCGGGAAGTAGATCCCCGACAGGCGCACCGTCGCCATGTTGGCCTCGCGGTAGGCGTCGTTGGCGTCGCGGAACAGTTGCCGCGTGGGCTCTTGGCGGCCGTAGCCCTGCACGACGCGCATTCCCGAAAGCGTCTCCTGAAGAGTCGAAAGGACGTTCGCGACGCGCTCGCGGGTGAGTCGGTAGGCCTTGGCCGATGCGATGCGAAAGGCCGCGGTGCCCAGGGCCAGGACCGGGAAGATCGCGAACGCCACGATGGCGAGCTTCCAGTCGTAGATGAACAGGATCACCACGACCCCGATGAACGTCAGCCCGTTGATCACCAGCGAGGTGATGCCATCGGTGACCAGCTGGTTGAGCGCTTCGATATCGGATGTCAGCCGGCTCACCGAACGGCCGGTCGGGGTGCGCTCGTGATAGCCGAGCTCGAGGCCCATCAGGTGTCGAAAAAGCTTGGTGCGCAGGTCCAAGAGCACCCGTTCGCCAACCCACGACGACAGGTAGGTCTGCCCGTAGCCGGCCGCCCAACCGACGAGGCCCGCGGCGATGAACGCCACGACGGCGAGGGCCAGGACGGTCTTGTTGCCCTGGTCGATGCCACGGTCGATGGCGATCTGGGTCAGGGCCGGCGCGGCAAGGCCCGCCGCCGTGACGGCCAGCATCAAGACGATCGTGAGGGCCGCCTTGCCGGCGTAGGGCCGAAAGTACGGCAGCAGCTTTCGCAGCTTCTGGGTCGGCGGCGGGCCGAGCTCTTCGGCGACGTCCCCGGGCTGGGGCCGCAGCAGCATCGGGCCGTGGGTGCTCATGACTCTCCGAGCACGAGATCGGGCCGTGCAAGGCCGCCGTCGTGGATTTCGCGGTAGATTTCGTTGGTCTCGTACAGCTCGTCGTGGGTGCCGTGGGCGACGAGGTGGCCCGCTTCGATCACCGCCAGTTGGTCGGCGAGGCGAAGCGTCGACAGGCGATGGGCGATCACGACGGTGGTCCGCCCCTGCATCACCTGGCGAAGTGCGTCTTGGATCTCGCGCTCGGTCGACGCATCGACCGAGGCGGTCGCCTCGTCAAGCACAAGGATCCGCGGGTTGGTGATGATCGCCCGTGCAATGGCGATCCGCTGGCGCTGGCCGCCCGACAAGGTGAAGCCGCGCTCGCCGATCACTGTGTCGTAGCCCTGGGGAAGCGACTCGATGAACCCGTCGGCGCGCGCCCGGACGGCCGCTTCGCGGACCTCATCGTCAGCCGCGTCAGGCCGCCCGTAGGAGATGTTCTCGCGCACCGTCGTCGAGAAAAGGAACGGCTCCTGCGACACGACCCCGACGGCGCTGCGTAGCTCATCGAGCTTTACGTCGCGCACGTCTGTGCCGTCGATCACAACGCGCCCATCGGTCACGTCGTAGTAGCGCGGAATGAGCTCGGTGAGCGTTGTCTTGCCGGATGCGGTCGGCCCGATCAGGGCAAGGGTCTGCCCGGCGGGAACCACCAGGTCGAAGCCCGCGATGACCTCAGGGAGATCGTCTCCGTAGGAAAAACGGACCCCTTCGAAGCGGATCTCGCCGTCGCCCGCCGGAAGCGAGCGTGCGTCGTCACGCTCCTGGACGTCTGGGACGGCGTCGATGACCTCGAAGATGCGCACGCCGCTGGCCACAGCCCGCTGGGCGCTCCCCAAAAGCCATCCGACCGACCGGAACGGGCCGATCAGAAGAAGTAGGTATCCGTAGAACGCGACGAACTCGCCGAGAGTCATTACGCCGTCAATGGTCTGAAAGCCCCCGTAGAGCAGGATGACCGTGAAACCCACCGCGGGTAGGAAGCTCATCAGGGGCTGGTAAAAGCTTTCGAGGCGGGCGGCGTCCATGCTGCGGTCGAACGCGCGGCGGGCGGATCCGGAGAACGTTCCCGTGCGGGCGTCTTCGCGCCCGAAAGCCTTGACGACACGGATGCCGGCGATACTCTCCTCGGCCGATTGCGTGACCTCGCCGACCTTCTGCTGCACGTCGATGAGAATCGGGTTCGAGCGCTTCGAGTACCGCCAGGCGACGAGGATCAGCGCAGGCCCGGTCAGGAGGGCAAGGAGCGCCAGGCTGAAGTTCGTTCGCAGCATGATCGCCGTCACGAGGATCAGCGAGAACACGTTCATGAAGATGAAGATCAGCCCGTATCCCAGGAAGAACCGCACCGCCTGAAGGTCGCTCGTTGCGCGCGACATCAGCTGCCCGACCGGCATACGGTCGAAGTACGAAAACGACAGGCGCTGGACACGGGTGAAGACCACATCGCGCATGTCGTACTCAACCGCCAGGCTGAGGCGACCGGCGAGGAAGCGCCGCAGCACCGCGAGCCCCGCGCGGATCACGATCACGACGACGAAGATCGTCACGATCGAGCTGAGCGATCCGCGATCGCCGGCCTTCACATCGTCGATGACCCGTCCGGTGAGGTATGGCAAGGTGACGGTGCACGCCATCAGTCCCGCGGCCGCGAGGGCGGTGATGATCACCGCACCGCGGTACGGGCGAAGAAACGTGAGTAGTCGGAGAAGTGTGCGCAAAGTGATTTACCGGTGAACGATACCATCGCGAACGGACGTCGGAGCAACGACGACGTGCTCGTCGACGGCGTCGTCGCGCCTCGGCAGTCGGTGCTCGCAGTACCGAATGTCTCCGAGGGACGCGATCCCGCGACGATAGCGGCGCTTGTCGATGCGTGCCGCACACCCGGCGTACGCGTGCTCGACGTCCACAGCGACCCCGATCACCACCGAAGCGTCATCAGCCTCGTCGGAAACCCGATGGCGATCCAAGACGCATTGGTTGAGCTGGCCGGTGAGTGCGTCGATCGGATCGACCTTCGGCGGCACCGCGGTGTTCACCCGCGCATCGGCGCGCTCGATGTGGCGCCGATCGTCGCGCTCGAACCGAACGACACCGGGCTCGCCTCGGAGGTCGCCGAGGGCCTGGCAGAGCGCCTTGGGCGTGAATTGAACCTGGCGGTCTTCCTCTATGGCGGCCTCTCGCACGATCCCCAGAGGGTCTGGCCGCGCGACTTTCGGCGTGGAGGTTTGGAGGCCTTGGAGGCCGCCATCGACGACGGATCACTCGTGCCCGATGCCGGGCCGACACGCCTGCATTCATCGGCCGGGGCGGTGCTGGTGGGCGTACGAGGGCCATTGATCGCCTGGAACATCTGGCTTCCCGACGGCTCTCTCGCCGAAGCACGGGCGATCGCCGACCGTGTTCGCGAGTCGGGCGGAGGGCTGCCCGGGGTTCGCGCGCTCGGCCTCTACCTTCCCGATGCCGGCATGGCCCAGATCTCGATGAACATCGAGGACTACCGTCGCTCGCCCCCTCAGGCCGTTGTTGCCGCCGTTCGTCGTGAGGCCGATCGCCTCGGGGTCGAGCTCGGCGACAGCGAGCTGGTCGGGCTGATTCCCGCGCAGGCCTTCGGGGGCGTTCGCCCCTCGGAGCTTGGTCTTCCCGCATTTCGTCCGGGGCAGTTGCTCGACGCCCAGGCACCCGCGCTCGTTCGTCACACGATCCGTTAAGGGAGCGAGTCATCGCCAAACGTCGTCGTCGCCGGCCCAACGCCGGCCCGCCCCCCGTGCGTGGTCCCAAGGCCGCCAGCGCAGCCGGATCCGCCAAGGCGCCCGCGCGCAATATGGCCCGCCGTGTCTCGGGTACGCCGATCCCCCCGTCGTTTCGCGGGGTGCTCGTGCGTGCCGTCATCGTGGCCGCCCTGTTCTACCCGTACCTGGTCTATATCGCCAAGGAGAAGCCGGTGCCCGCGCTCCTCGTCACGCTGATCGCCTTCGCGATCATGATTCCGCTGGGGCTGGTACTCGACCGCTGGCGCTTCCGCTTCCAGACCCGCCGGTTCGAGCAGAAGCGTGCCGAGCGACGCAGCCCGTGAAGCTGGAAGCGCCCAAGGGCACGCGCGACGTCCTGCCGGCGGAATCGGCCCTGCGTGAACGGGTCATCTCGACAGCGGCGGCGGCGTTCGCGGCGTACGGCTACGGACAGATCACCACACCCACGTTCGAGAGCACCGAGCTGTTCGTGCGCGGGGTCGGTACGAGCACCGACATCGTCCGCAAAGAGATGTACACATTCCTCGATGGTGGCGGCCGGTCGCTGACGCTGCGCCCCGAAGGCACCGCTCCGGTCGTGCGAGCGTTTGTCGAGCACGGCATGCACAAGACGCCGCTGCCGGTGAAGCTCTGGTACCTGGCACCGATGTTCCGCTACGAGGCTCCTCAAGCCGGCCGGTTCCGAGAGCACTGGCAGTTCGGGGCCGAGGCGATCGGGGCCGACAGCCCTTTGCTCGACGCCGAGGTGATCGCCCTGCTGGCGGGGATCTACTCCACGCTCGAGGTGCCGGGCATCCGGCTGCGGATCGGCAGCATGGGCGACCCGGAGAGTCGGGGTCCGTACCGCGCCGAGCTGCTGGCCTATCTCGAGGCGCACGCCGGTGAGCTTTCGGCCGACGCTCGCGAGCGGATGCACGAGAACCCAATGCGCCTTTTCGACACCAAGGATCCGATGGTTCAGGCGGTGATGGCCGAGGCGCCGCGCCTTCTCGAGCGGCTGGCACCGGCGGCCGCCACTCACCACGCCGCCGTGCTGGCCGCGCTTGATGCGATCGGCATCGGCTATGACGAAGACGCCACCCTGGTGCGGGGGATGGACTACTACACGAAGACCGTTTTCGAGTTCACGTGTGATCGTCTCGGTGCCCAGAGCGGCATCGGCGGGGGCGGCCGCTACGACGGTCTCGTGGAGGAGCTCGGCGGGCAGCCGACCCCCGGCATCGGCTTTGGGGCCGGTATCGAGCGGATCGTCCTGGCCCTGAGTGCCGATGCGCCCGTCGCGGTGAATCACGGGCTGGACATCTACTTCGCGATTCCCGACGCCGACCGTGCGGCGGAACTCTTCCCGATGATCACGCGGCTGCGGGGGCAGGGCCGCTCCTGCGACATTGACCATCGTGGGCGCAGCCTGAAGGCGATGATGAAGCACGCTGCGTCGCTCAACGCCCGCCGTGTCGTGATCGTCGGCGAGCGCGAGGTCGAGCGTGGGGTGGCTGTGTTGCGCGAGATGCAGACCGGCGAGCAGATCGAGATTCCGTTGGCGACCCTGGAGGACAGCCTCACATGATCGGTGCCGCTCGCTATCGCACCCACACCTGCGTGGGTGCCGCCGACGCACGCGGCGAAACCGTTCGGGTCTCCGGATGGGTCCATCGCCGGCGCGACCATGGCGGCCTGGTGTTCGTCGACCTGCGCGATCGCAGCGGCATCGTGCAGCTCGTCTTTCATCCTGAGGATGCTCCCGAGGCGCACGCCGCGGCCGGCCGGCTGTCGGCCGAAGACGTCGTCACGGCCGAAGGCGTTCTCGTGCCGCGTGATGACGCGACCGTCAATCCGCGCATCCCGACCGGCGGGGTCGAGGTGCGGGTGGGTTCGCTGACGATCCTCGCCGAGGCCGATCCGCTGCCGTTCTCGGTCGAAGACGAGTCGACCGAGGCGGGGGAGGAGCTTCGCCTCGCCTACCGGTACATCGAGCTGCGCCGGCAAAAGCGCCTGGCGGCTCTCGAGCTGCGCGGTCGGGTGACGCGGGCGATCCGCGGCGTGCTCGACGACGACGGCTTCCTTGATGTCGAGACACCGGTGTTGACGCGCTCTACCCCCGAGGGCGCCCGCGATTTCCTCGTGCCGAGCCGCCTGCAGCGTGGCTCCTGGTATGCGCTTCCCCAAAGCCCGCAGCTCTTCAAGCAGCTCCTGATGGTGGGTGGGCTCGAGCGGTACTACCAGGTCGTACGCTGCTTCCGCGATGAGGATCTCCGGGCCGACCGGCAGCCCGAGTTCACGCAGGTCGATATCGAGGCATCGTTCGTCGAGCCGGACGACATCCAGGCGCTGACCGAGCGTGTGCTCGTCGCTGCCTTTGGCGCGGCGGACATCGAGATCGCCACCCCGTTCCCACGGCTGTCGTATCAGGATTCGATGCGGCGCTTCGGCAACGACCGGCCGGACATGCGCTTCGGGATGGAGATCCTCGACTGGACCGTTCCCGCCGCGGGCTCGGGGTTCGGTGTCTTTGCCAACGCCGTCGAGGCGGGCGGGGTCGTGCGGGCGATCGTCGTGCCAGGCGCCGGCACGGGCCTGTCGCGCAAGGACGGCGACTCCCTGATGGTCGAGGCCCAAGAACTCGGTGCCAAGGGATTGGTGTGGGCGACCGTGGGTGAGGGGGGCACGCTGCGCTCACCCGTCGCGAAATTCCTGGACGGTCTCGTCGCTGCGGTCGGCGCAGCCGAGGGTGACCTCATCGGCCTCGTTGCCGACGACGAGGCGACGGCGCTGAAGGTACTCGGCACCCTTCGCACCCGCTGGGCCGAGCGCTGGGGCCAGATCCCCGAGGGCACCTGGGCACCTCTGTGGGTCACCGACTTCCCGTTGGTCGACTGGAACGCCGACGAGAAGCGGTGGGACTCCACCCACCACCCCTTCACGGCTCCGCGGCCGGAGGATCTCGACCGATTGGAGTCTGCGCCCGCCGACGTGCTGTCGTTGGCCTACGACGTGGTGCTGAACGGCCTGGAAATCGGCGGCGGCAGCATCCGTATCCACGACCGTGCGGTTCAAAGCCGCGTCTTTGGCCTGATCGGGATCGACGATGCGGAGGCCGAGGCGAAGTTCGGCTTCCTGCTGTCGGCCCTTCGCCTCGGTGCCCCGCCACATGGCGGCATCGCCCTCGGTCTTGATCGCCTCGTGATGCTGCTTGCGGGGGAGAAGTCGATCCGCGATGTGATCGCGTTCCCGAAAACGGCGACCGGAGCTGACCCCCTTACCGGTGCCCCGGCCGCGGTCGACGACCGCCAACTGCGCGAACTCGGCGTCCGCCCGTTGGCACCACCACCGACCGCGCCCTCGTCGGGGGCCTAAGCTAAGGGCCGGCTCATGCCCGGTGGCCGTGAGGGACTACTCGCGCCGGATACCTGACATGAAGTCGGCCGCGGCGGGTTGCTGCCGCTGTGCCGCTCACGGCGGGCCTCCCGCTCAAGGAGGTGGTTTCTCTGGCTCCGTGGAGCCCGAGCGAACGCCAAAGGCTCACCTCCTGTGCCGGGCACCGGGGTCTGGAACCTCATCTCCGGCTCCGGCTCCAGATGCGCGTCGCAAGAAAGCGTGGCGCGGTGCTCAATCGTCGGGTGGTGATGCCGAGGTAGGGGATGCGCGCGTCGACCCGTGCGCCGCGGCGAGCGGAGGTTCCGCTGCGCAACCCGCACCCGTCGGAGCGTCCCATGCCTCGTCGTATCGTCTCGTTGATCACCGCCGCGCTGGTACTCGCCGTCGCCGGCATCACCCTCCGCCCCGCCGGAGGTAGTGCGACCATCCTTCCTGCTGGGGTCACCGAGACTCCGATCGCAACGGGCATCATCCAGCCGACGGCGATGACGCGGATGCCCGACGGTCGCATCCTCGTGTCGGAGCAGACGGGCGCCCTGCGGGTCGTCGACGGGGGCGGTCTGATCGCGGAGCCGATGCTCAGGGTTTCCGTCAACTCGTCCGGCGAGCGAGGCCTTCTGGGCATTGCGGTCGATCCCGACTTCGCGACGACCCCCTACATCTACGTCGAGTACACAACGGCCACCGCGCCGATCCGGAATCGGATCAGCCGTTTCACCGTCAGCGACAACACGACGGTCGCCGGCTCGGAGCAGGTCATCTTCGAGCTCGATCCCCTCTCGACACTCACGTACCACAACGGGGGCGCCATCCACTTCGGTCGCGACGGCAAGCTCTATGCCACTGTCGGCGACAATGGGCGCGGCGCGAACTCGCCCGACCTCGGCACGCTTCACGGCAAGGTGCTCCGGATCAACCGCGACGGATCGATCCCCTCCGACAACCCCTACTTCGATACGGCAACTGGGACGAATCGAGCGATCTGGGCGCGGGGAGTACGCAACCCGTTCACGTTCGCCGTGCACCCGACCAGCGGCCGGATCTTCCTCAACGATGTCGGCCAAAGCACGTGGGAGGAGATCAACGAGGTCATCCGCGGCGCCGACTTCGGATGGCCGACGACCGAGGGGCCCACCACGGTCGCGGGAATCGCTTCGCCGATCTTCGCCTACCGGAGCGCCGGCGCGCCTGAATGCGCGATCGTCGGCGCCGCCTTCTACACCCCCGCCGAAGCACAGTTTCCCGCCGACTACATCGGTGACTACCTCTACGGCGACTATTGCGCCGGCTGGATTCGGCGCTTCGACCCGGTGACCGGGACGGTCGAGCCCTTCGCCTCCGACCTGGGTTTGGGTCTCGTCGACGTGCTCGTCGAACCGTCAGGAAGCGTCCTCTACCTGACGCGCACCGACGGACGGCTGATGCGCATCGGCAACGCCGCCGCCCCGACGATCTCAGAGCAGCCGCAGGATCAGACCGTCGATGTCGGTGCGGCGGCGACCTTTCGGGTTGTGGCGAGCAACCCTGCCGGCATCGCGTACCAATGGGAGCGCGACGGAGTCGAGCTTCCTGGAGAAACGGGGAACACGCTGACCGTCGTCACCACGGTGGCGGCGGATGACCGCGCGACTTTCCGCGTCCGTTTGACGAGCCCCAACGGTACGACGACCAGCACGGTGGCGACGCTTCGCGTCAGCACCAACCGGGTGCCGCAGGCCACGATCACGAGTCCGACCACCGGTCAGCTCTACCGTGGCGGCGAGGTCATCGGGTTCTCCGGGACCGGCGTTGACCCGGAGGATGGCCCGCTCGGTCCTGGCGCACTGACCTGGCGCGTTGTGTTCCATCACGATCTGCATACGCATCCGTTCCTCGGTGACACGCCCGGGGCATCGGGCGAGTTCACGATTCCGAACGCGGGGCACACCGAAGAGAACGTGTGGTACCGGGTTCAGCTGACCGTCCGCGATTCCGGTGGCCGCACGGCCAGCACGTACGTCGACGTCCACCCGCGCACGGTCGAGCTACGTCTCACGACCGATCCCGCGGGTCTTCGTGTACGCCTCGACGACCAGGTGCTGGTGTCACCGGTCACGGTGCGAAGCGTCGTCGGGGTGCGCCGTGCGATCGGGGTCGTCTCTCCCCAGACGCTGGGCGCGGAGAGCTACGGATTCACGGCGTGGTCGGATGCCGGGGCTCCGAGCCGCACGATCACGACCCCGGAGACCGACCTTGCGCTCGTGGCCCAGCACGCACCGGCGGATCCGCCTGCGGCGCAGGAATCGGGCGGGTTGGTGGTGTTGGAGGCGGAGGTTTCCGATGCGCAGACGGCGCGTGGCGGTAAGTCGTGGCAGACGGTGACCTCGCCGGTGGGTTTCTCTGGGTCGGGGGCGGTGCTGTCGGATCCGAAC
>JANLSO010000100.1:0-5036 GCA_031362405.1 Thermoleophilia bacterium
TGTACTTCGGGGTTCCTGCTGCCTTGACGCGCAGGCTGGTCTTCGCCACTTCCGTCTCCCTCGCTGCTATCGGCGGCCGCGACCGCGGCCGACCTTGCGCATCTTGGCCCGCCGACGCACGGCGCGCTCCTCGGCGGTGTACCCCTCGGCACGGAACGGCATACCGAGGTGGCGCAGTAGAGCACGCCCTTCCTCGTCCGTTCCCGCTGAGGTCGTGATCGTTACGTTGAGGCCGATCGCCTGGGTGACGCGGTCGTAGTCGATCTCCGGAAAGATCGTCTGCTCGCGCACACCAAGATTGTAGTTCCCACGACCGTCGAATCCATCCGGGTTCACTCCCCGGAAGTCACGAATACGCGGAAGCGCGATCGCCGTCAGACGGTCGTAGAACTCCCACATCCGCGCGCCGCGCAGCGTGACCTTGCAGCCGATGTCCATGCCCTCGCGGAGCTTGAACTGGGCGATCGACTTCCGGGCCCGTGTGATCGCCGGACGCTGACCGGCGATGATCGCCATCTGCTCCACGGCGTCGTCGAGGGCCTTCTTGTTCTGCTTGGCCTCGCCGACACCCATGCTGAGCGTGATCTTCTCGATGCGCGGGTGCTGCATGGGCGAGGAGTAACCAAACTCCTCCTGCAGCTTTGGCCGTACGTCGGTCTCGTAGGTGCCCTTCAGGCGCGCCGGCGGCGCGACCTCGAGGGTGGTCTGCTCGTCGCTCATGAGTCGAGGCGCTCCCCGCTGCGCACGGCAACCCGAACACGTTCGCCATCGATCGTCTCGATACGAATCCGCGTCGCCTTCTTGTCTTTCGGATCGATCAGGGCGACGTTCGACAGGTGCATCGGCGCTGGGCGCTCGATCACACCGCCAGGCTCGCTCGGCGGGCGCGGCTTGGTGTGGCGCTTCATGATGTTCACGCCCTCGACGACCACGCGGTTCTCGCGGGGACGCACCTCCAGCACCGTGCCGGTCTTACCCTTGTCCTTACCTGAGATGGCCACCACCTGGTCGCCCTTCCTGATTCGCGCCGGCATCAGAGCACCTCCGGCGCAAGGCTGATGATCTTCATGAAGTTCTTCTCGCGTAGCTCGCGTGCCACCGGGCCGAAGATGCGCGTGCCCCGGGGGTTCTGGGCGGTGTCGATGATGACGGCCGCGTTCTCGTCGAAGGCGATGAACGTTCCGTCGTCACGTCCGTGCGATTTCTTCGTCCGCACGACGACCGCGCGAACAACATCGCCCTTCTTGATCGCGCCATTCGGGACGGCGGCCTTCACCGTGCCGACGATGATGTCTCCCACCGACGCGTAGCGACGGCGCGAGCCACCCATGATGCGAATGCAGAGGATCTCGCGTGCGCCGGTGTTGTCGGCCACACGGAGTCGGGTTTCAACTTGGACCATGGCTTAGCGAGCCCGCTCGACGACGTCGACCAGCCGCCAACGCTTTTGGCGTGACAACGGTCGACATTCGATGACGCGCACGAGGTCCCCGACACCGGCGGTGTTCGCCTCGTCGTGGGCGTGCAGCTTCGACGAACGACGGACGATTTTGCCGTACATCGGGTGCGAGCTCGCCGAGTCGATGCGGACCGTGATGGTCTTGTCGCGGGCGCTGCTCGTGACGACGCCCTGGCGCACCTTGCGCTTGGCGACCGACTCGGCGGATGTCTCAGCCATTCGTGGCCTCCCTCTGTCGGGCCACGGTCAGCATCCGGGCGATGTCCTGTCGACGAATCTGCATCTCGGAAGTGCGCTCGAGCGCTCCTGACGCGTTCTGGAACCGCAGGTTGAACAGCGCCTCGCGTGTCTCGCGTAGCTTTTCCCCGAGCTCGACGTCGGTCAGATCCCTGATTTCCGCTGCCTTCACTGCCGCCTCACTGGTCCTCTCGCGTCACGAACTTGCATCGAATCGGCAGCTTGCTGGCGCCGAGCCGCATGGCGTCCCGCGCCAACTGCTCGTCAACGCCGCCCATCTCGAACATGATCCTGCCCGGCTTCACCACCGCGACCCAGCCCTCGGGAGAGCCCTTGCCGGAACCCATGCGGGTTTCGGCGGCTTTCTTGGTCACCGGTAGCTGCGGAAAGATGTTGATCCAGATCTTGCCGCCACGCTTGATGTGGCGGTTCATTGCCACACGTGCCGCTTCGATCTGACGGTTCGTCACGGCTGCCGGCTCAAGGGCCTTCAAGCCGAAGTCACCGAAATGCAGTTCGGTGTTTCCCTTCGACAGGCCCTCGCGACGGCCGCGGTGCGCCTTGCGGTGTTTGACGCGCTTGGGCATCAACATGGCTTAGCGACCTCCCCCGGCGGGCGGACGACCGCCACCGGCTCCGGGGGGACGACCGGCACCGCCCTGGCCGCGACCTCCGCCGCCAGCAGGTGGTCGACCCTGGCCACCACCGCCGCCTCCGGGCGGACGACCCTGGCCGCCGCCGGAACCGCCGGGACCTCCACCACCACGCCCATCACGTCGCGGACGACGCGGCGGCGGAGCGGCATCGAGATCGGTGCGGCCGCGGGAGTCGGTGACACCCTCCGGCAGCACCTCGCCGCGGTTGATCCACACCTTCACGCCGATGCGACCGAAGGTGGTCTTGGCCTCGTGAAAGCCGTAGTCGATGTCGGCGCGCAGCGTGTGCAACGGGACGCGACCGTCGGAGTAGTGCTCGGAGCGGGACATCTCGGTTCCGCCCAGACGCCCACCGCACTGGATCTTTACGCCCTGGGCACCCGACCGCATGGCCGACGTGAGGGCGCGTTTCATCGCGCGACGGAAGCTGACGCGGTTCTCGAGCTGCTCGGCGATCGACTGCGCAACCAACTTCGCGTCGAGCTCGGGCCGCTTGATCTCATTGATGTTGACCTGAATCTGCTTACCCGTCATCCGGTTCAGCTCGCGACGTAGGGCGTCGACCTCTGATCCGCTCTTGCCGATGACGATTCCCGGCCGCGCCGTGAAGATGTCGACGGTGAGCTTCTGGGTGTCCTTCTTCAGGTCGATCTTCGAGAGCCCGGCATGGCTGAGCTTGCCCACGATGTGCTGACGAACAAGGCGGTCCTCTTCGAGAAACGCCTTGAAGTCACGCTCCGAGAACCAGTTACTGCGCCACTGTCCAATGACGCCAAGGCGGAAGCCGCCGGGGTGAACCTTCTGACCCATTGCGTCCCCTCGCTACCGGTTACCGGCGCGCGCGTCCTGCGCGAGCCCGATGGTGATGTGACACGTCCGCTTGCGAATGGGCGTCGCGCGCCCCTTCGCTGCCGGACGGAACCTCTTGAGCGTCGGGCCCTCGTCGACCGTCACACGGGCGAGAACGAGCTCTTGCACGTTCATGCCGGCGTTGTGGTCAGCGTTGGCAAGCGCCGACTGGAGAACTTTGCGTACGGGAAGTGCTGCCGCGCGAGTGCTGTAGGCGAGGATCGCCTGGGCCTCCGCGACGCCCTTGCCGCGAACGAGATCGGCAACCAGCCGCGCCTTACGCGGTGAAACACGTAGGTACTTGGCGGTCGCCGAAACCGTCGGCCCTTCGGTGGAGATGGTGGTCGCCATCAGCGCATCTTCGCGGTGCGGTCGGAACCGGCGTGGCCGCGGTAGGTACGTGTCGGAGCGAACTCGCCGAGCTTGTGACCGACCATGCTCTCGCTGATGAAGACCGGCACGTGCTTGCGCCCGTCGTGAACCGCGATCGTGTGACCGACCATCACCGGGAAGACCGTTGACGACCGCGACCAGGTGCGGATCATCTTCTTCTCGTTGGCGGTGTTCATCACCTCGATGCGCTTCATGAGGCGATCGTCGACGAACGGGCCCTTCTTGAGACTCCTACCCACTATCGGCCTTCCGTGTGCTTGCCGCGCTTGCGGCCGCGGACGATGTACTTCTGACTGATGTTGTGCTTGGAGCGCGTCCGGTAGCCGTGGGTCGGCTTGCCCCACGGCGTGACCGGGTGACGACCGGAGTTGCTCTTGCCCTCACCACCACCGTGCGGGTGATCGACCGGGTTCATGGCCGAACCTCGCACCGTCGGCCGCACGCCACGCCAGCGACTGCGACCGGCTTTGCCACCGGTGAGGTTCTCGTGCGTCACGTTACCGATCTGACCGACCGTCGCGCGGCAATCGAGGTGGATCATGCGCATTTCGGTGGAGGGAAGACGCACCGTGGCGTAATCGCCCTCTTTCGCCATCAGCTGTGCGCCGACGCCCGCCGACCGGCACAGCTGCCCGCCGCGGCCCGACTTGAGCTCAATGTTGTGCACGATCGGTCCCGTCGGGATATCCCGCAGAGGCAGCGCGTTGCCCGGCTTGATGTCGGCCGTCGGGCCACTCATCACCGTGTCGCCGACGCGCAGCTTCAGGGGGGCGATGATGTACCGCTTCTCGCCGTCGGCGTAGTGCAGGAGCGCGATGCGGGCGCTGCGGTTCGGGTCGTACTCGATCGTGGCGACCTTGGCCGGAATGGCGTCCTTGGTGCGCTTGAAGTCGATGATGCGGTAGCGGCGCTTGTGGCCACCACCGATGTGGCGCGTGGTGATACGGCCGTTGTTGTTGCGACCACCGGTCTTCGTGATCTTCTCGAGCAGCGACTTTTCAGGAGTCGTGCTCGTGATCTCCTCGAAGTCGGACGTCGTGATGAAACGACGTCCCGGAGATGTGGGCTTGTATTTGCGAATACCCATCAGGCGCCCTCGAACATCTCGATGCGGTCGCCGGGCTTTAGCTCGACGATGGCTTTCTTCCAACCGGGGCGGCGACCCTTGATGGCGCCGCGGCGCTTCGGCTTACTGCGAACCGTGACCGTGCGGACGTCCGTGACCGTCACGTTGAACATGTCCTCGACGGCCTGACGGATCTCCGTCTTGTGGGCGCCTTCGAGCACCCGAAAGCTGTACTGGTTGTGCGCCTGGACAAGCTGAAAGCTCTTCTCCGAAATCACCGGGCGCACGAGCACCCGGCGGATGTCGTCACGGATGCTGGCAGTCATGACGCCTCCTCAGCGGCAGCGGCAGGTGCGGGTCGGCGCGCCTCGAGGCG
>JANLSO010000107.1:0-54343 GCA_031362405.1 Thermoleophilia bacterium
GGCTGAAATCGGTGATTTCGCCGGCGCCGATCTTGGCGGAGTTCTTGATCGGGTACTGCAGATTGGCGTAGTCGGCGGCGGTCTTGGGATCGAACAGGCGGGTGAACGCATCGACCCAGTTCTGCGCGACCACCGGCTGGCCATCCGACAGGGTCGTGCCGCCAGTGTCGGGCTTGCGGCCACCGGGGCCACGATGGCCGCGCTGGGTGCGTGTGGATTCGCCCGGGGGCGTGCTTTCACTCATCAGGGTGTTCCTTCATCGGGCGGCGCGCCGGCGCGGATGCGCAGTTCGGCGATCGCCGCCATCATTCGTTCGGCCACGGCCTGTGCGCGAGCACCGCGTGGTCCTGTGGTCAGATCGGAGAGGTCCAGGGGCGGGCCGATCTCGACCCGCACGGGGCCCAGGCGCCGCTGGGATCCCCAGATCGCCATGGGTATAACTGTGACACCGTCGAGCGCCAAAGCGCCCGCTCCGGGCATCGCCGGCCCGAGGCGCCCATCGGGCGACCGCGTACCCTCGGGGAACATCAGCAGGCAATCGCCACGGGCAAGGACGTCTTTCGCGGTGCGCATCGCCTGGCGATCGGCTCCCCCGCGCTCGACCGGAAATGCGCCGACCTCGCGCAGAATGCGGGTCACGACGGCGCCACGAAAGAGTTCTTCCTTGGCCATGTAGTGGGTGCGACGCGGGGTCGCGGCCGTACCGACGATCGGCGGGTCGAGGCCGGAGATGTGGTTGCAGACCAGAAGCACCCCGCCGCTCCGCGGGATGTTGTGCTGCCCACCGCGTCGCAGCCGGTAGACCCCGTGAAAGAGTGCTTTGCACATGACGTAGGTGATCGGCCACACAACGCGGTTGATGTGTGCGCGATCGCTCACGCGCTCTGTTTCCTTTCACGAGCATCGGCGACGAGCCGTTCGAGCAGCGCGATCACATCGTCGGCGCGCAAGCCCGACGTGTCGACGATCACCGCGTCGTCGGCGGCGCGCAAGGGGGCCTCAACGCGGGTGGCGTCGAGATGATCGCGGCGACCGATGTCGGCGAGCACCGTGGCGTGGTCCATCTCTACGCCGCGCGCCCGCAGGTCGAGTTGGCGCCGATCGGCGCGCTCGTCGGGAGTGGCGGTCAGAAAGATCTTCACCTCGGCGGTCGGCCAGACGACCGTGCCGACATCGCGACCGTCGGAGACCCAGTCGCCGGCCGCAAGCAGCGCCTGCTGGGCGCCGGTCACGGCGTGCCGCACGCCCGCGTGGGCCGACACCTCCGACACGGCGCTCGACACCGCGTTGCCGCGGATCGCCTCGGTCACGTCGTTGCCGTCGATCTCCACCGCCACATCGCCCGACGTGGGGTCGAGGTGCACCGGGTGCCGTTCGGCCAGCGCGGTGAGCGCCGCCGCGTCGGCCAGGTCGATGCCGCGCTCGAGCGCGAGCCAGGTGACGGCCCGGTACATGGATCCGGTATCCAGATGCCCCAGCCCAAGCCGCTCGGCCAAGGCCTTCGCAACGGTGCTTTTGCCGGCGCCGGCCGGCCCGTCGATGGTGACGATCACGCGACGCCACCGATGCGGCCAAGGTCGGCGGCGAAACCCGGATACGAGACCTCACAGGCCTCGAACCCGCCCACCGTGACGCCGTCGGCGCTCGCCAAACCGGCGATCGCCCCGAGCATGGCGAAGCGGTGGTCTCCTCCCGCCTGCATCTCGCCACCGGGAATCACGCGGCCGCCCGTGACCGAGAAGCCGTCGTTCAACTCTTCTGCGCGCACGCCGATGGCCCGCAGTGCCCCCACCACAGCGGCAATTCGGTCGCTTTCTTTGACCCGAAGCTCGGCGGCACCCCGCACCACGGTGGTGCCGACCGCGAGTGCCCCGAGCAGGCCGATCAAGGGAAGCTCATCGATGGTCGCGGGGACCTCCTCCGGGCCGACCTCGGTCGCGATCAGACGATCCGCGCGCGACACGATCAGCGCGCCGTTCGGCTCGCCGGCGACATCGTCTGCGGCCTCGATACGGATATCGACCCCCATACGACGCATGATCTCCACAAGTCCGGTGCGGCGGGGGTTGAGATTCACGCCCTCCAACCGCACCTCGGGATCGCCCAGCAGCGCTCCGGCGACCAGATGGAAGGCGGCCGACGAGAAGTCGCCGGGTACAACCAGATCGGGCAACGACAGGCCGGTCACTGGTCCGCGAACACCCACGGCGTTGCCGTCGCGCATGACCGGCACCCCGGCAGCCTCGAGCATCCGCTCGGTGTGATCGCGCGAGGGAGCCGGCTCCGACACCCAGGTCTCGCCCTCGGCCGCCAACCCGGCAAGCAGGATGCAGCTCTTGACCTGCGCGCTGGCAACCTCGAGGTCGTGGCGCATCCCGACCAGCGGTCCACCACCGGAGACGACCAGAGGAGGTGTTCCGCCCGGAGCCGTGAAAACGGCCGCGCCCAGGGCGCGAAGGGGTCGCGCGACGCGCGCCATGGGGCGGCCGCGTAGCGAATCATCGCCGTCGAGAATGATGTGGTCGCCCGCCGTACCGATGAGAAGGCCGGGCAGCAGGCGCATCAACGTGCCCGCGTTGCCGCAGTCGATGACAGGACTGGGGATGAGACCCCGTCGCCCGACCCCGGCGATCTGAAGGCGTTCGCCGAGACGGCCCTCGACGGGAACCCGGCACGCCTCGATCGCGTTCAGGGTCGCCGCGGTGTCCGCCGAATCCAGGGGGCGATCGACGATGACTGTGCGGTCGGAGATCCCCGCCAGGAGGATGGCCCGGTGGGTGATCGACTTGTCGGGCGGCACGATGAGGGTGCCGGCGACCGAGCGGACCGGGGCGATACGGACGACGGACATCACGACAGCCTACCCGCCGGCCGCGAGCGTCCCTCTACGGAGAAATACCGAGCCGTCGCGCCGTGCCCGCCGGCCCCTGCAGCAGGGCGTCGCCGTAGAGTCGCAGCCATCGGCGTCGCTCGAGATGATCGGGGCAGTGGCGCGCGACGATCGCCCAGTACCGCGGCGAGTGGTCCATCACGAGCAGGTGCGCCAGCTCGTGGATGACGACGTATTCGCCGACCTTGGTCGGGGCCATCATCAGCCGCCAGTTGAGGCTGATCTCGCCGAGGGCCGAGGCGCTGCCCCACCGCGAGCGTTGGCCGCGGATGACCACCCGTCGCGGCGCGACATCGAGGCGCGGTGCCCAGGCGTCGACGAGGGATCCGAGATGCCCGCGTGCCGCACGGCGGAGCCACTGTTCGACCTGGCCGTCGATCGGCAGTGTTGGATCGATGGCGATGTCGTCGCTGCGCGCGGTGATCGAGAGGATGCCGTCGAGGACGGGCACCAGATCTCCGACATCAAGCGCATCAGGAGCGGCGATCTGGACGTTGTCGAGGGCTTTCAGCACCCACTCCCCGCGCGAGCGCAGGGCCGCTTCCGCCATGCGTTCCGGCGTCCGCCGCGGCAGGGTCACCCGAACGCCACGGGCGTCGACCACCAACCGCAATCCCCGCGCGCGGGGATTGCGGTTGATCCGGTAGTCGACGAGGCGGCCGCTGATACGGATGCTGGGCACCCGGCCATCATTGCGCCCCGGCCGGACACCAGAACGACAACTCCCCGGCTTCCCACTCGTGAAGGTAGATGGACTGCGGCGCGTGGACATCCGCCTCCTCGCAAATCGCCGTCAGCCCCGGCGACGCCCACACCGAGAATTCCTGGGGCCTTGTCGCATGGAGTTGATCGATCGCCACGAGGAACACCCCCGCCCGGTGAACGCCACCAGATCGTCTCAGTGGTACAGCCCTCGGCGTGCGTCGGCGCGCACGCCCACGAGTCCGACCTCCCGGAGTACGCGCATACGCTCGAACACCTGCGGTTGAGCGCGCCCGACACAGCCGTTCACCGGGCTTTCTCGGTCGGCAAGCAGGTCCAGAGTCTGACGCCGCCGGGGTTCGGCCACCGCGATGGTCAAAGTAATCGTCCCCGGGATTGAACCGGACGGAGCCTGCCTCGCGAATCCCTACCAGCCCAAGTATTTGGGCCATGCGATCAGGCGGCCGCTTTCGCGCGGACGACCTCCACCGAAGGGACTCTCCATGAAGCGTCTTCCCCTCTCCGCCTCTCTCACCGGAGCGGTACTCGGCAGCGCGGCGCTCTTTGCAACCCCTGCGCTGGCCAATCATCCCGTGCTGGTCGAGGGCAACTGCAACGGCCCGGGTGCCTCCGCTCGTCAGGCGGTGACACCGGGCACCTGCGGCGACTACGACGGCGACGGACGGATCGGCGCGGCAGAGGACACCGACGAGGCCGATCGCGTCTTCGGCACGATCAACGCTGCTCTCGGAGCTGGCACAGGAGCAGCAGCCGGCACCGGCGCAAACCAGAACGGCAGCGTGACGGTCGTCGCCTCCGGAAACTTTCCCGAGGTCGTCGTCATCGGCAACCCGGTCACCGGCTTTGCCGGCGGCTCGGCGACCCCCGGCAACGTCACCTTGCAGGCAGCGCCCGGGGTCGACGCGAACATTGACGCCGTTCTCCAGGGCGAGCCGGGCAGTAACGCCCGCCAGAGCGCGCCCGGCATCATCGTCAACTCGCCGGCGAACCGGTACGTGACGATCCGCAACATCACCAGCCGCAACTGGACCAGCGGCATCCAGGTCCGCGGCAAGTCCCGCGTGGCCATCAACGGTGTCCGCCTCGAGGGCAACGTCAACTACGGCGTTGAGGTCACCGACGACGCGCGCGTGGCCATCTCGCGCAGCGAGATCACCGCCACGGGCTTTCGCCTGAACCCGATGACCGGCGACTTCCCCAGCGACGCCAACCGCCCCGACCCGGGCAAGGGCATCGAGTTCGATGACCGTTCTTCGGGCGTCGTCTTCAAGACCACGGTCAGCGGCAGCTTTGCCGCGGGCCTTTCGAACCAGACGAGCAACCGGCGGGCCGTGTGCGTCGGCCCCGTGAGCCTGTTCGACAACGCGCCGAACTACGAGGGCCGTTTCGTGTTCAGCAAGTACTGCGCCTTCGACAGCCGAGGCGGGTACTCCGCAACATCGAAGGCTGGCCGTTAGCCCCGGCCACACGACGATCGTGTTTGCCCTCGACCAGATCGGGGGACGGAATGGCCGTGGGGCGTCGCTTTGGCGCGACCCCCCACGGCTGGCCGAGCCATCCTGGCAGTCCGCCATTCCCGGGAGGGTGGGGACGGCGAGGCGACGACCCTGTGAGGAAGATTGGCGAGGCCATGTTCCGCCTAGGACGACCCCAGAAGGCCGAACGTCGGGCCGATCCCGAGGACGTTGCAGCTATCGAGCGGCTCGGCGAGGGCGATCACGATGCCGCACGCGATCTGTACCACCGCTTTGGTGGCCCGCTCTACGCGCTCGGGGTAAGGATGATGAGAGATCACGCACTTGCGGAAGACATGGTTCAGGAGACGTTCGTGCGCCTGTGGCGCGCCGCGCCGGGGTTCGACCCCGCCAAGGGAACGCCCGCGGCATTCATCCTGACGATCGGGCGTCGTGCCGCGATCGATCTCGTCCGCCGTTACGATAGGCCTGAGACGGCCCCACTCGCAGAGGACGGCGCCACCACGCTGACGACGGCGTTCGAGGATGACGCGTTAATCGCCGCGATGGACATGCACGCCGCAGTGGCGCAGTTATCGGCGCCGCATCGGGAGGTGATCGAGCTGGGCTATTCGCACGACCTGTCGCAGTCGCAAATCGCCACTCGACTCGGTTTGCCCCTCGGCACCGTTAAGACGCGGACCTTCCACGCACTGCGGGCGCTGCGCGAGGCCATCGGGGAGGATGGTGCCCATACCTGAAATCGACCCGCACGTGGACCTTGGGGGATACCTTCTCGGCCGGTTGTCGGACGACGAGCGTGCACCCATCGACGCGCACCTGGCAACGTGCCCGCGCTGCACCCAGGAAGTGGAGAATCTGGGGCCGATGGTGGGGTCGCTCGACGCGGCGATGCGCGGCCCGCAGCCGCCGCATGACCTGGAGGCACGGGTGATCGCCGCCGTGGCTCGGGCCGCCGAACAGGACCGCGTCGCCTCAACGCGCCCCCGGCGCGTCCGCCGCGGGTGGGCAGCCGGCCTCGTGGCCGCCGCGTTGGCGGCGAGCGTCGTGGTCGCCTTTGTCGTTGGCGGCCGCATTCTGGACGGTGACACGACATCATCTCCCGTGGGCGACCTAGAGCTAGCCGCCGGCCTGAGCGGCTCGGGGGGGACGGCGAGCGTGCAGGTCCGAAAGGTCGGGGTCGGGCGCACCGTCCACCTACGGTCCGACGTCCTCCCGATCCTCCCGAAGGGGCAGTACTACCAGCTGTGGTTCGTTGGACCAGACGATGTTTCCGGGGCTCGTCAGCGCATCACCGCGGGTACGTTCCACCCCGACGACCAGGGTCGCGTCGACGCCACCTTCACTGCCGCGGTCGACCCCGCGCGGTTCCCGGTGATTAGCGTCTCGATGCAGACCGGGCCGCGCGCCAAGCGCCCCGGCCCTGAGGTGCTGCGCACCCCGGCCCCCTGACCAGAAGCTCTCACCCCGAGCGCGCCCGGGGTGAGGAGTGTTCCGCCCCGCCCCGCCATCACCGTCCTCATGGTCACGCCGACCCTGTTTGCCCCTGGCGACACCTCAACGACGAAGCGCCGGTCGCGGCTGCTACACCGCCCGCACCGGAAGGCGTGACATGAGTCGTGCCAGCATGAGGCTGATCAGCGCCGCGGAGGCGGCGATGCCGAGCGATCCGGCGATCAAGCGCGGATGCACGTCGGCGAAGACGATCAGGCGATCGCGACGTGAGAGGGCCACGGCGGCAACCGCGGCGGCGATCGCGGTGGCGGCGATCAGGGCGGTGGTCACACCGGCGGCATCGCGAGGCACGGCGGCGCGTCGGCGACCTGAGAACGCCCAGGCACCGATCGCGGCGGCGGCGGCCCATGCCGCGCAGACCGCGAATCCGCCAAGGACGTCGCTCGGGTAGTGCCATCCGAGGGCCACAACGGCGATGCCGACGCCCGATGCATAAAGGGTTCCTGCTACCGCCATGAGCGCCCGCAGCGTGGGTGGCGCGACGATCACGAGTGCCAGGGCCAGCGAGAGCGCCACTGTCGCGTGGCCGCTTGGATAGGCGCCGGTGCCGGCGCGCACTCCCTCCGACCCCAGCGGATCGGAACTCCCGAGAACCCTCTTCAGCACCTGCGTGGTCACGTTTGCTCCAGCGATCAAAACGCCGGCGGCGATCGCCGAGGCCGGCCGGCGACGAAGGACGGCGATCGTTGCGATGCCGAAGCCGATCGCCGCAAGAGAGGCGATATCGATGGTGTCGAGGAGATCGGAGGTCGCGTTGTAGACGCGGGGATTCGCCGACGGGTCGACTCCCTGACCCAAGACCGACGAGTCGAGGCGAAAGCCCCACCCGGTGCCGAGCGCCACGCGGTAGATGAGCACCGCCGCGGCCGCGGCGAAGAACACCACACCGACCAGGCCCCAAACCGCGGGCATCGCGGGCGCTCGACGGGTCCGTCGGGCGGTCGCCGACGTGCGGCTCATGCCGGCGGGATCGCCCGCGCGACGCGCAGGGCCACCGCCTCACCGCCTTCCATGGCCCGCACCTGGACGCCGAACGCCCGGTCGTCGGTCTCCCAGACGAGCGTGGCGAACCCGCGGCCGCGGAGAATTCCCTCGACATCGCCGATCCGCACGGTCCGTGCTCCACCGCCTCCCGGGTCGGGGCTGGCCAGCGGTGCGGGTTTCTGGCGCACCAGTACGCGGCGCGACGACTGCGGATCGGTCCACGCGACGATGACCGCGGGTGGCGCCGCCGGATACGCGAGGTCGGGTTCGATGCGCGGCCGTCCCCGCTCGAGACCCGGCGGCACCCAGTCGGGCAGCCGTGGCGTGTACCCGGCTTCAAAGGCGGCGTCGTCGAGATCGCGTGCCCAGTGGCCATGCCCGATGCCCGCGCCCATACCGTGCCCCATGCCCAGGCGCCCGCTCACGGCCGCGCCGCGTGTCTCCAGATGCGAGATGCCCGCGACATCGATGCGCCCGATCGGTTCGCCGTTCGGCCCGATGGCGTCGGCCGCGATAAGGGCGACGCCGATCGGCAGGCGCACGAGTACAAGACCCGCAGAGTCGGCGTCGACGGGCAGTGGATCTTCCTCCAGGGCAAGGATCGGCGCCATCGCCGTTGCCTCGCCCGCGAGCCGTACGACGAGCACCCGGTCGACCGCGCCATCGGCGTCGAGCAAGGTCACCTCGGTGGCGACAAGAGGGCGCCATCGGCTCGGGCGCCCCGGCGGACATGCGACACGGGCGATGATCTTGCCCGTCTCGGCGTCGACCCAAGCGACGCGGGCATGGTGCGGGTCGCCTGCGAGCGACGCCGCGACGATCCCGGTGCCGGCCAGGGGCTCGAGCACCACAGGGACAGGGTGGTCGAGCACGCGTTCGGCGGTCGTGCGCCACAGGTCGAGAGAGCTGATCGACGTTTAGTATCACGCCGCCCGGACAACCGCCCCCGCGGGTTATCGGCATTCCCTCGTGACAGAAACCTCCTTCGACCACGACGACGCACTGGTGGTCGGACGTCCGGGTTTTTGCCTCTCGGCAGAGGCGACGGGCGATGGTCCGGCCGTGCTGCTTTTGCATGGGCTGAGCGCAACCCGGCGATATGTCGTCCACGGCTCGCGCATTCTCGAGGCGGCCGGACGGCGGGTGATCTCCTACGACGCCCGTGGCCATGGTGTGTCGGATGCCAGCCCTGAGCCCTCCGCTTACGACTACGCCGACCTCGTCGGGGATGCGGTGGCGGTGCTCGACGCAGCCAGCGCGGAGAAGTGCGTCCTTGTCGGCCAGTCGATGGGGTCGGCGACCGCGGCGGCGTTCGCGCTCACCCACCCCGAACGGACGGCGGCACTGGTGATCGTTACGCCCGCCCATCTGGGTCGGCCGGCCAGCCTCGAGAACCTTCCCCGTTGGGACGCCCTCGCCGATGGCCTCGAGAGGGATGGTGTCGAGGGCTTCATCACGGCCTACGGCCGGCCACGTGTGCCCGAGCGCTACGTCGCGGCGGTGACGACGGTGATGCGTCAAAGGATCGCCCGCCACGAACATCCTGAAGCGGTGGCGGCGGCCCTGCGGGTTGTGCCCCGCTCGACCGCTTTCGCGGGCCTCGACGCGCTACGCGAGATTCGCGTTCCCACCCTGCTCGTCGCGAGCCGCGACGAGATGGATCCGGAGCATCCGCTCTACGTGGCCGAGGGATATGCGGAGATGATCCCCGATGCGACATTGGTCATCGACGCCCCCGGAGACAGCCCCCTCGCATGGCGAGGGGGCACGCTCTCCCGCAGGATCCTGGAGTTCCTGGCCGTCTGCGGGAGCTGAACCCTTAGCGGAAGACCACCCGGCTGGTGATCTGAACCGCCTGGGTGACCTCGCCTGGCGCAACCGTTGCGGACCCCGGGAAGCGGAAGCGTAGGCGGTACTTGCCGGCGCCCCGCTGCCGGAAGTTGACCTGAACAAAGCCCTTCTTGCTGATCGAGACCTTCCCGAGTGGCCGGAAGGTGCCCCTCCTGAGACCCGACGCGATCGCGACCGTCACACGGCCGCGCGCACTCGGTTCACGCACCTTGACGCGGTACCCGTAGCTCGGTCCGCGGGAGTCGGTGAAGTCGCTGCTGTCGAAGTCAAAGGGCGCAAACGCCGGGATTCGCACCGGCGCACTCCACGGCGAGAAGAATTGGACGCCGGTCGCCGAGGTGAAGCCCTTGGCACGGGCGACGATGACCCACTCGCCGGGCTGGTCGAGCCGTACCCCGACGTTCGGAGACGTCGAAGATGGAAACGCTTCCTTCGAATCGCCCACGATTGCCCCGTCGGGCCCGATCGTCACGTTGCGGGCGTAGCGGACCTCGGTGGTCAACGCGCCGGGGTTCAGCGCGATCGGCAACGGCATTTCGGCCGTGGAGAACCCGTTGGGCTCACGGGTGAGGGCACTCGCGAACGGTGACGGACCCAGGCCGATACCGGCGGTGACCGTGTACTGGGCGGTCGCGACGGGGCCGAGCGGCGTGGCGCAGGAAAAGTCGTTCGCCGCGAACGACTGAACGCTGACGGTGTAGACGCCGTTACCGCGATAATCGACCGCTCGCGCCGACGACGGCGTCGTGCAGGTCTGGGCCCCTGCGGCGGCGATCCCGTCGGGCCCGAGGACCGTCGCGGTGACGCGACCCTCGGGTGCGGTGAGAGCGAAGCTGAGGTCGACGTCCATATTGCGGATGACGAGACCCGGCGTGATGGGAATCGCCGTGCCCGTATCTCCGGTGATCTGAGGCGTCGCGGCGAACCCCAGACATGGGATGACGAGAGAAACGACGAGCGCGCCGCCGAGAGTGGTGAACACGGTCTTCGTTGCGGGGCAGGTCTTCATGCCCGCGACGCTACCAATGGGCCGTCACACATCGCCACCGGATATGAGGCGTGGGCCGTAATCATTCTGTGGCGAAGCCGGCTTCCCGCAACAGCTTGTGCAGATCGAAAGGTTCGTTCGACATCCGAAGACCACCGTCTTCGGTGCGCGGCCACTCGTCACGGGGCCGGTCCCGGTAGAGCTCGATGCCGTTGCCGTCGGGGTCGCGCAGATAGATCGCCTCGCTGACGAGGTGATCGGCGGCACCCTCGAGCGTGGTGCCGTGCGCGAGGACCCGAGCGAGCGCCCGGCCGAGGGTGAGCCGATCCGGGTACACAATCGCCACGTGGTAGAGCCCGGTCGTGCCGCGCGCGGGCGGGCCTCCGTCGCGGCTCTCCCACGAGTTCAGGCCGATGTGATGGTGATAGCCACCGGCCGAAAGGAACGCGGCCCCGGGGAAGCGCTCCATCACCTCGAAACCCAGCACGTCGCGGTAGAAGCCAACCGCGCGCTCCAAGTCGGACACCTTCAGGTGGACATGGCCGATACCCACGCGGGCGTCGACTGGGCCGGTCAGCTCGGGCGGCAGATCCGTGCTCATCTCTCCCCCATTTCGGCGCGGTATCCGCGCTGCTCCAGAAGGGCCATCGCCGCGGCGGCGGCGGCATGATCGGCGACCACGAGCACCAGCTCACCCGTGCCACCGGGCGGCCCGGGGCGCAGTGCAAGGTCAGCGATGTTGATGTGCGCGTGCCCCAGGGCCGTGGCGATTTCGGAGATCGCGCCGGGGCGGTCGGGGACGCCGACCGTGAGCTCCCACGGTGTGGAGACAGCCACCAGCTCGGGTGCGCGCAGCCGTTCGCGCCCGTCCGCGGCCTCTCGGACGAATTGGCGCAGCCACTCGCGATCGCCGTCGACGATGGCCTTCTCTACACGCTCGAGCCCCTCGCGGTGACGCGTCATCGCCATGAGCACCGCGTCCCTGTTGGCGAGGAGGATGTCGGCCCACAGCGGAGGGTTCGCGCCGGCCACACGGGTGAGATCCGAAAACGAGGGGCCCGCCGAACGCAGCGCTTCGCGGCCGCCGGGGCTGGTCGCCGCGGCCTGGTGGATCAGCTGGGCGGCGAGCACGTGCGGCAGGTGCGACACCAACGCCATCAGGTGGTCGTGGACCTCGGCGTCGATGGCGACCGGGCGCGCACCCACCGCCACGACCATCGCGTGCAGGCGCTCGTAGAGCGGGCCGCGTGAATCGGACGTCGGGGTGAGGAACCACATGGCGCCCTGGAACAGATCTGCGCGCGACGACGCGACCCCCGAGCGCTCACCGCCGCATACGGGGTGCCCTCCGATGAACCGGCCGCGATGGGCGGCGCCGACACCCGCGATGACGCTGGCTTTGGCCGAACCGAGGTCGGTCACCAGGCAGTCGGACACCCCCAAAGCCTCCCCCACCAGCCCGGAGATCAGCCCGACAGGCGCGGCGACAACGATCGCCGACGCGCCCTCGGCTGCCTCCGCGATCGAGGCGGCCGCATGGGTGATGACACCGAGGCGAAGCCCCTCCGCGAGCGCCGTCGGATCGGGGTCGACGCCACGCACGACCTCCACGCCCGCATCCCGAAGGGCACGCGCCAACGACCCACCCATGAGCCCGAGGCCGACAATCGCCACCGGGCCCATCGAGATGTCGTTAGGCGACGGGAACCGGCTCGCTGCCGGCGATGACCTTGCCCATCAGGTCGACGCAGCGCTTGACGTCGGCGACCCACGCCGCGAACTGGTCGGCGTAGAGGGCCTGCGGTCCGTCGCACAGCGCGGTCTCGGGCGAGGGGTGGACCTCGACCATCAGCCCGTCGGCTCCCGCCACGACCGCCGCGCGGGCCATCGGCAGGATCAGGTCGCGACGACCCGCGGCGTGCGAGGGGTCAACGATGATCGGAAGGCTCGAAAGCCCCTTGACAACCGGAACGGCCGAGATGTCGAGCGTCGACCGCGTGGCGGTCTCGAACGTCCGGATGCCCCGCTCGCAAAGGATGATCCGCTCGTTTCCTTCGCGAGCGATGTACTCGGCCGACAGCAGCCATTCCTCGATGGTCGCCGAGAGACCGCGCTTAAGGAGAACCGCCGTGTCGGTCTTGCCGACCTCTTTGAGGAGGTCGAAGTTCTGCATGTTGCGTGCGCCCAACTGGATGACGTCGGCGACCTCGATCACGTCGTCGAGCTGCCGGACGTCCATGACCTCGGTCACGATCGGCATGCCGGTCTCGGCACGGGCCTCGGCGAGGATCTCCAGAGCTTCCTTGCCCAGCCCCTGGAAGGTGTACGGCGAGCTGCGCGGCTTGTAGGCACCGCCGCGGGTCATCGAGGCACCGGCGTCTTTGCACGCGCGAATGGCGGTGAGGGTCTGCTCGCGCGACTCGACGGTGCAGGGGCCTGCGATCAGGCAGAAGCTCCCTCCACCGATCTTGCGGCCCGCGACGTCGATGACGTTGTCAGAGCCGCGGAAGTCGCTGGAGACCAGCTTGTACGGCTTCAGGATCGGCACCACACGCTCAACCCCGGGCTCGCCGTCGAGCTGCATGCTTGCGACCAGCTCACGGTCGTCGCCGATGGCGCCGATGACGGTGACGAACTCACCGACGGATGGATGGGCACGCCCACCGGCGCGCTCGATGCGCTCGATCACGTGCGCGATCTCTTCCTGAGTCGCGCCTTCCCTCATGACGATCAGCATCAGGTCCATTCCTTCCTTGTCGCCCGTCCGGGCGCAGTCGTGGTCGTGCAGGTCATGCGATCTCCGCGGCCAGCGCCGCCAAGAAGGCATCGTTTTCTTCCGGTGTACCGATCGAGACGCGCATGCGCCCCGGAACACCGAGTGAAGCACCGTTGCGGACGATGATGCCGCGACGAAGGAGCCGTTCGTGCAACGAAGGCACATCGGCCCCGTCTCGGCTCGTCCGCATGAGGATAAAGTTGCCGTGGCTGGGCGTAAAGGCCAGTTTCATGGTCGCCAGCACATTCGCGACCCTTTCGCGCTCGGAGATCGTCTGCCGAACACGCGTTTCGAGGTCGGTGAGGTGGCGCAATGCTTCGAGCGCCGCGACCTGGGCGAGGCTGCTGCTGTTGAACGGTGGCCTCACCCGATTGAGGGCGTCGATCCAACCGGCACCACCCACTCCGTATCCCACGCGAAGGCCCGGTAAACCGTGCGCCTTGCTGAACGTGCGCGTGACCAAAAGGTTTGGCCTCTGGCGCGCGAGGCTCATCATCCGCCCCCGATCGGGCGCGGTGACGAAGTCGTTGTAGGCCTCGTCGATCAGCACCGGAAGGTCGTCGGGAAGGCCATCCAGAAATGAGGTCAGCCGATCGGCGCCGATGTAGGCACCGGTCGGGTTGTTCGGGTTGCAGACGATCACCAAGCGGGTGCGTTCATCCACGTCGGCGGCCATCGCGTCGAGGTCGTGAAGGCCACTGTCATCGAGGGGAACCGCAATGCCCTCCGCGCCAGAGGCGCTGGCCAGCGGGGCGTAAAGCGCGAACGAGGGAGCTGCGTAGACGACGGTGGTTCCGGGATCAAGCAGGGCCTGGCCAGCCATGAGAATCAGCTCACCCGAGCCGTTTCCGACAATGACCTGAGACGCATCGACCCCGTGCAGGTCGGCAAGCACCGCACGCAGCGCCCGTGCCGAGCCGTCGGGGTAGCGGTTGAGACCGGTCGCCGCCGCCGCGATCGCACCGGCCACGGCGGCAAGCGGACCGTGGGGGCTCTCGTTCGACGCGAGCTTGACGACCCGCTCGAGGCCGTAGCGCTCCGCAACCTCGGCACTGGTGAGACCGGGTTCGTACCGGGGAATGGCGTCGAGGCGGGCTGAACCGGTAATCACCGGCCGAGTGTAGTTGCGCTGAGGCGCTCGCGAACCCACACAACGAGTCGACGGCCAATGCCCGTGCACTCTCCCGCCCGCTCCGGGAACCTCGCTCGCCACCGACTCTGTCACCACCGGTGCCTGGCACCAGTGGTGACAGAGGCGACCCCGGCCGGTGGACGGCCGGGCGCAGATCGGTGCCGGGCGCGGGGGTCCATGAGCGCGTGAAAGCTGATCACGATGGTCTTTGTGGAGCGTCGCCGAGAGAATCTCTGGAGTCGTTTGCGCTCTCCCGGTGCCTGGCACCGGTGGTGACACATCGGTGCGCCAGAACGGCGCGGGCCCCGTTCGTGTTCGGGTGTGAGGGACTTCACCGACCCGGAGTGGCGCGGGGCACTGGATGCGTTATTGTCAAATCGACATGAGCCTCCCTCTCGAAATACGTCAACTCGACGCAAACCGCACAAACTCTGCTCCCGTCATCGTCGTGGGAAGCGGCCTCGCGGGGCTGCTGTTTGCACTGCGTGCGGTCGAGCACACGCCCGTCGTTCTCGTCACCAAGACGGAGATCGGGGCGGGATCGAGCAGCTACGCCCAGGGCGGTATCGCCGCGGTGCTCGCTCCAACCGATTCGATCACGGCGCACATGGCCGACACGATTACCGCCGGAGCGGGCCTGTGCGAGTGGGAAGCCGTTCGACGCGCATGTGTCGAGGGCCCCGCGGTGATCGCGGAGCTGGTGCGCTGGGGCGTGGCGTTCGACCGTGATGGCGAGCGACTTTCGCTCGGGCGTGAAGGTGCCCACTCCGCGAACCGGATCGCACACGCCGGCGGGGACGCAACCGGGGCGGCGATCGTCGCGGCTCTTCGCACGGCGGTCACGAACCACGCCGAGATCACCATCCACAGCGGCCAGACCGCGCGACGCCTCGAGGTCGCGGGCGGTCGCGTCACTGGGCTCGTCACCGAAGACGCCGACGGACGGCGTCATCGTCACGCGGGGCGGGCGGTCGTTATGGCCACCGGCGGGGCGGGGCAGCTTTTCGCGCGCACCACGAACCCACGCGGCTCGACCGGCGATGGCGTCGCGCTCGCCGCGCTGGCCGGGGCCGCGGTCGCCGATCTCGAGTTCACGCAGTTCCACCCCACCGCGCTGGCCCTGGGCCCGAGCCCGCTGGCGCTGGTCAGTGAGGCCGCCCGCGGTGCCGGTGGCTACCTGCGTGACGCCCGCGGTCACCGCTTCATGCTCGACATCCACCCCCAGGCCGAACTCGGGCCGCGTGACGTCGTCGCCCGGGCCGTCGCGCGGCAGGCCCAGGCCGATGGGCAGGACGTCGTCCTCGACATGTCCCATCTCGACGCCGATGACGTGCATCGCCACTTCCCGAACGTCGCGGCGGGCTGCGCGCGGCATGGTCTCGACCTGGCAACGGATCTGATTCCGGTCACCCCTGCCGCCCACTACGCCATCGGGGGCGTGCTCACCGACATGACCGGACGCTCGACTCTGCTCGGCCTCTACGCGCTCGGCGAATGCTCGGCGACGGGGCTTCACGGCGCGAACCGCCTGGCGAGCAACAGCCTCCTCGAAGCCGCGGTAATGGCTCTGGCCGCCGCCGACGACCTCGCCGGCGGCGGAGTGGGATGGCGCGCCGCAGATCCTACCCCGACGCGCTCCGGCGTCATCGAGGGCACCACGCCCGCCGATGTCGGGGCGGTGATGTGGAGCGGCATGGGTCTCGAACGCGACGCGGCGGGCATGGCCGAGACCGCCCGAGCCCTCGAGACGATCAGCGCGCCCGACTCGGCCGAAGCACGCAATCTGATCGTGGTCGCGCGCCTGTCGGTGCGCGCCGCCCAGGCACGTGGCGAAAGCCGCGGGGCCCACTACCGCTCCGACTTCCCCACCAACCACCGCGATCTCGCGCGGCGGGTCGCATGGCTCGGCGACACCCCCTACTCGCTCGACGCGGTCGCTCGACGCCGCGTCGCCCGCACCAAGGAGACCGCATGACGTCCACGCTCGCCCCCGCCTGCGCACTGCCGGTACCCATCGACGTTCCACGCGCCGAGCTGGAAGTACGCGCCTGGGCGGCACGCCGCGAACTCGGTGAACGGGCGGTGATCCTCGGCCACCACTACCAAAAGGACGAGGTCATGCAGTTCGCCGACATCACCGGCGACTCGTTCCTTTTGGCTCAGCGTGGCGCGGCGGCGACCACGGCAGAGTTTCTGGTTTTCCTCGGCGTCTACTTCATGGCCGAATCGGCCGACGTACTGGCCGCCCCGCACCAGTCGGTGATCCTTCCCGACCTCGGCGCCGGCTGTCACCTGGCCGAATGCGCCGACATCTTCACGGTCCGTGACGCATGGGCGCAGATGACCGCCGCACTCCCTGGCCGTCGGGTGATCCCTCTGACCTACATGAACTCCGGCGCCGACCTGAAGGCGTTCGTCGGTGAGCACGGAGGGGCGGTATGCACCTCGGGCAACGCCGAGAAGGCCTTCCGTTGGGCGCTCTCAGAGGGCGACGCAGTGTTCTTCTTCCCCGACGAGCACCTGGGTCGAAACACCGGCTGCCGTCTCGGCTTCGCCGCCGATGAAGGCCTCGTGTGGGATCCCCGCAAGGCGCAACTCGGCGGCACCGGTCTCGACGCGCTCCAGACCACGAAGCTGATCCTCTGGAAGGGCTTCTGCAACGTCCACACCGCCTTCAACGTGAAGCAGATCGCCGCGGCTCGCGAGGAATGGCCGGGCGTGCGGGTGATCGTGCACCCCGAGTGCCCACGGCCGGTCGTCGAAGCGGCCGATGAGGACGGCAGCACCGAGTACATCATCCGTCGCTGCGAAGAACTGCCCGCCGGTTCGTCGATCGTCATCGGTACCGATTGGAACCTCGTCAACCGTCTGCGCGATACGCATCCCGACAAGCAGATCCGGTGCCTGAAGGAAGACATCTGCCCGTGCGTGACGATGAACCGCATCGACCTGCCGAAGCTGGTGTGGTGCCTTGAATCACTCGTCGCCGGTGACGTGGTGAACGCCGTCAGGGTCGAGGACGAGATGGCACGCTGGGCACGCGTTGCGCTCGACCGCATGCTGGAACTGGCCTGACGCCCACCGCCCCACAGGAGCGCCGCCGCGAGGGGCTGCCGCTCACCGACTTCGTGCGGGCCGCCCTGGCCGAAGACCTCGGTGATCGCGGTGACGTCACATCGCAGCTGTTCGTACCCCGGGATCTCGTCGCCACCGCGAGCCTGGTGTCACGGCAGGTCGGCGTCTTCGCCGGAAGGGCCGCCGGAGAGGAAGTGCTTCGCCAATGCGGGGTCGCGGCGACATGGCTGCGAGGTGACGGCGACGCCCTGACCCCCGGCGCACACGTCGCCGAAATCCAGGGGCCGGCCCGTGCAGTGCTCGTTGCCGAGCGGACGCTCCTGAACTTCGTCTGCCACCTATCGGGGATCGCCAGCATGACCCGGCAGTTCGTCGACGCCTGCGCACCGGCCCTCGTCCTCGATACCCGCAAGACCACCCCGGGCCTACGGCTGCTCGAAAAGGCGGCGGTTACGGCCGGTGGCGGAACGAATCACCGCATTGGCCTGTTCGATCGGGTTCTGGTCAAGGACAACCACCTTGCCCTGGCAGGAGCCGGCCTCGAGGACGCTGTCTCTCATGCACGTCAGCGGTTCCCCGACCTGTTGGTCGAGGTCGAGGCCGATGACCTCGACGGCGTCCGCCGCGCCGCCGACTGCGGCGTCGACTGGATCCTTCTCGACAACATGGATCCGGTAGATCTACGCGCTGCGGTTGCGCTCGTTGCGGGCCGCGCCACGCTCGAGGCCTCCGGCCGGATGAACCTCGAACGTGCTCGCGACGCGGCGATCTGCGGGGTCGATGCGATCAGCATCGGCGCCCTCACTCACTCCGCCCCTACCCTCGATCTTGGGTTGGACATCGCCGCCTGAGCCGCCTCGAAGTGCATGTGTCCCCCCGTGCTACGCTGGCCGCAATGGACGAGATCGGCATCAGAGAACTCCGTAACCACACGAGTGGCGCAATTCGTCGTGCAATGGCTGGCGAGCGAATCATCATCACGATCGACGGCGTGCCAGCCGCACAGCTCGGGCCCCTGAACACCGGCAACCAGCCCGCGTCGGTTCCGGATCTCATTGCCGCCGGCCTGCTCAGCGCCCCGCGCTCGAGCTCACCCCCGCCCCCGCCCACACCTCGTCGGGCACCGGGTCCCTCGTCGACGCAGATCCTTCGCGAGCACCGCAGCCGCTGATTCTGTTCCTCGACACTTCGGCGCTTCTCAAGCGTTACCTGGACGAGGATGGCACGGCCCACGTGATCGCCGAGATGGAGCGCAACCGTGAGTGGTGCGCATCCGCCCTGGCTTTGACTGAAGCGCGGGTCACGCTCTGCCATACCGGGCTCGATACCCGCGATCTCGCCGAGGCCACTGCGGCGCTGCGGACCGACTGGGAAAGGATGCTCGTCGTCCCGGTTGACGACCTCTGCCTCGCGCGGGCCCAGGAGATCGGGTGCTCTCAGCGCGTGAGAACACTGGACGCCATCCACATCGCGGCCGCCGAACGCGTCCCCCGCCCATTTCGGTTCTTCACCTTCGACGCTCGCCAACACGCGGCGGGACGAGAGGCCGGCCTCGACGTCATACCGATCGACCCAGGAGGCGATTGGGTGAGGGCCTGACCGGTGGGCCGCGGACCGTCCTCAGTGCCCTTCCCCGGGCTGGACGAAACCCGACTCGTACGCCGCCACGACGGCCTGGATGCGGTCGCGCAGGCCGAGCTTGGCGAGAATGTGCGCGACGTGGGTCTTGACCGTCGCGTCGGAGACGACGAGCTGCTGGGCGATCTCCGCGTTCGCCAGCCCTCGCGCGATGAGGCGCAACACATCGATCTCGCGTTCGGTGAGTTCGGCAAACATCGCGGCCGGGGCCGCGCCGGGTGGCGGTCGGCGCACAAAGTCCTGGATGAGGCGTCGCGTCAGGGCCGGAGCGAGCAGAGCGTCGCCCGCCGCGACCACGCGGACGGCGTTGACGAGTTCCTCACGGCGGACGTCTTTGAGCAGGAAGCCGCTCGCCCCGGCCTTCATCGCATCGTAGACGTACTCGTTGTGGTCGAACGTGGTCAGCATGAGGATGCGCGGGGCGCGTTCGCCATCGGCGGTGAGCCGGCGCGTGGCCTCCATGCCGTCGACCCCGGGCATGCGGATATCCATGAGCACGACGTCGGGCTTGAGGACTTGGGCAACCTCAATCGCCTCGGCGCCGTCGGCAGCCGCGCCGACCACCGCGATGTCCGGCTGGGCGTCGAGGATCATCCCGAAGCCGTCGCGCACAAGGGCCTGGTCGTCGGCGATGAGGACGCGGATGGTCACAACACCCCCGTCAGGTCGAGGGGAAGCCGGGCCGACAAGAGGTAACCGCCCGCCGGTTGGGGGCCGGCCTCCAACCGGCCGCCGTAGAGCGCGACGCGCTCGCGCATTCCCACCAGGCCATGGCCACCGCCGTTCGACGACGGGTCGTGACCGCGTCCGTCGTCGCTCACCCGTAGTTCCAACTCGCGATCGTCGAAGCGCACCAGACCTCGGCCCGCGCCGGGCCCGCATGCCGCAGCGCGTTGGTCAGGCCCTCCTGAACGATCCGATACGCGGAGAGGTCCACGCCCGGTGGAAGCGGCCGCGGGTCACCCTCAACCTTCACGGCCACCGACAGACCGGCCGCGCGTACGCTCTCGACCAGCTCATCGAGTCCGTCGAGCCCCGGCTGCGGGGCGAGCAGGGCACCGGCATCGTCGGTCTCCCGGAGGGCGCCGAGCATTCGACGCAGTTCGCCGAGGGCCGAGCGGCCCGTGTCCTGCACGGATGACAGCGGGCGGCGAGCGCGCTCCGGATCAACATCGAGCATCGCCTCGGCGGCCTCCGCCTGGACCACCATCACGCTCAGGCTGTGCGCCACCACGTCGTGCATCTCGCGGGCGATACGCGCGCGTTCCTCGGCGACGGCGGTTCGGTCCTGACTCTCGCGCTCGCGTTCGAGCCGTTCTGCGCGCTCACTCAGCTGGGCGGTGCGGTCGGTCGACGCGCGGTAGGCATGACCGACGAGCCACGCAAGGCCCGCCGTCGGAAAGAGCGTGAACAGATCACCCCAGTGCCCGGCGGGGTCTCGCCACACCACGAAGACGATTGCGCCCGCCACGATGGCAGCGCCCATGAGCCGTCCGCGACGGTCGGTGAAGTGATTGCCGAACTGTCCGACCGCAAACATCACGACGACGAAGGTTCCAAACAAATACGGGACCGACTGCGGCCAGATGATCGCCTGGACGATCAGGACCACGAAAACCGCGACCGGCGCCGCAACGGGCCACCGACGGCGGGCAAGCAGCGGCACACCCCAGAGGAAGGCGAAGGCGATCAGACCAGCATTCGCGCCCCGAACCCGGTCGTTGAACAGCACCTCGCCGATCCCGAAGGCCACCATCGCGAGGATGATGGCGTCGAAGGCGTGACGCTGCATGACGAGCGGAACCCTCATTCCGGGACGGTACTCCGAGCCCGCCCGCCTCTCATCACCCGCGCAGCCGTTTCCGAATCATCCCGGAGGATGACTCCCTGCCGCTCCACGGCCGACCGAGGACCTCGAATGACCATCCCGGGGGCGTGCCCCAGATCGGAGTCACGGGCGATGGGGTGAGGGGCGAGCGGTCATAGCGTCGTCGTCATCGCACCGACAACGGTCCAGGAGGACGTCGGATGACCATCACCGCCGCAACACCGCACCACCCCGCACCGGCCCTCGTGCCGGTTGCGACCCGCCCGGTCGTCGTCGCTCGCGACCTGGTCCGCCGCTTCGGCGAAGGCGACGCGGCCATCGCCGCGCTCGACGGAGTCTCGCTCTCGGTCGAGCGCGGAGAGCTCGTCGCCGTGATGGGGCCCTCGGCTCCGGCAAGTCGACCCTCATGCACATCCTCGCCGGCCTCGACCGGCCCACCGAGGGTGCCGTCTGGATCGGCGACCACCAGATCACCACGATGGGCGACAACGCCCTGACCAAGCTACGACGCCGGCACATCGGCTTCGTCTTCCAGTTCTTCAATCTCCTGCCCACCCTGACGGCCGAGGAGAACATCACCCTGCCCGCCCGGATCGCGGGCAAACGGCCCGACGCGCGATGGTTGGACGAGGTGATCGCCTCCGTCCGTCTCGCAGAGCGCCGCCGGCATCGGCCCGCCCAGCTGTCGGGCGGCCAGCAGCAGCGCGTCGCGATTGCGCGCGTCATGCTCGCCCGTCCGACGGTGATGCTCGCCGACGAGCCGACCGGCAACCTCGACTCCCGCTCCGGCGCCGAGGTGCTCGAGATGCTCCGACGCTCGGTGACCGATCACGGTCAGACGACCGTCATGGTCACCCACGACGCGACGGCGGCGACCATCGCTGACCGCATCGTGTTCCTCGCCGACGGTCGCATTGTCCGCTCGCAGGGGCGCTCTACCGCAGCCGAAGTGCTCGAGGCGTTGGCGGAGGTGACCCGATGACCTGGGTCGCCCTCAAGAGCCTCATGGAGCGCCGCACCCGCGCGGCCCTCACCGCCCTGGCTGTTGTTCTTGGCGTGGCAATGATCGCGGGCAGTCTCATCCTCACCGACACAATCGATCGAGCCTTCACGAACGTCTACAGCAGCTCCTACACCAACACCGACCTCGTGGTCCGCGGCACCCCGGTCGTGGACGGCTCCTTCGCCGGCGCACCCACTGTGCCGGCATCGCTGCTGCCGCGCATCCGCGCCCGTCCGGGCGTCTTGGCCGCCGCGGGAACGCTCGTAGATCTCTCCGGGCCGAGCAGTGTCGCCAAGCTGCTCGATCGCGACGGAAAGGTCATCGCGTCGAACGCCCCGACCTTCGGTTTCGGTGTCGACCCGACCCAGCCGCAGTTCAACCCTCTGACATTGGTCACGGGAACCTGGGCGAGTGGCCCCGGCCAGGTCGTCATCGACTCCAGCACCGCCGCCGCCCACGGCTACGAGGTCGGAGACCGCATCGGTGTGGTCGCGGAAGGGCCGGTACGAACGTTCCGCATAGTGGGCCTCGCCACGTTCGGTGACCTGAACTCCCTTGGCGGCGCGACCATCGCCGTCTTCGATATCCCCACCGCACGCGCGGTCCTCAACACCACCGGCTTCACTGCGATCCAGATCGCCGCACGGCCCGGCGTCTCGTCTGAGGCTCTTGCCCGCGAAGTCGACAGGATGCTGCCCGCCGCGGCACACGTCGCGACCGGCGACGAGCAGGCGGCGACCGACAAGCAGGGTGTCGCCCAGGGGATCTCGTTCATCCGCGGGTTGCTGCTTGCCTTTGGCGGCATCGCGCTCTTCGTCGGAGCGTTCGTCATCTTCAACACGCTCTCGATTACCGTCGCCCAGCGCTCGCGTGAGGTGGCAACCCTTCGCACCCTCGGGGCCTCACGGCGCCAGTTGATGCGCTCGGTGATCGCCGAGGCCGCCATCATCGGCTTCGGCGCGTCGCTGATCGGCCTCGGCCTCGGGCTCGGACTCGCCAAGGGTCTCACCGCCCTGTTGCGCGTCACCGGTCTCGATCTGCCCCAGGGCGATACCGTCTTCGCCGTACGCACGATCGTGGTCTCACTGATCGCGGGAACCGTGGTAACGCTGCTGGCGGGCGTCGTCCCCGCAATCCGCGCAATGCGCGTGCCGCCGATCTCGGCGGTCCGCGAAGGCGCGAGTCTTCCGGCCGGCAGGCTCTCGCGCCGCGCACCGGTCGTCTGCCTGATCGCCGCCGTCATCGGTGGAGCCCTCGTGGTCCGCGGACTCCTCGCCGGCGGCCTCGCTACCGGCGAACGCTTCCTCATGCTGGGCGGCGGCACGTTCGTCCTCTTCCTCGGAATCGCCGTCGTCTCATCGCGACTCGTGCGCCCGGTTGCCGGCATCGTCGGCTGGCCGGTCGGTCGGGGCGGTGCTGCCGGTGCCCTGGCACGCGAGAATGCCGTCCGCAACCCGGCCCGCACCGCGGCCACCGCGGCCGCCCTGATGGTCGGGCTGGCGCTCGTGACCTTCGTCTCGGCATTGGGTACCGGCCTCATCGGCACCGCACGCTCGGACGTTCGCGATCAGGTGTCCGCGTCCTACGTCGTGACCTCGGCCGACGGGTACGAGACCGTGCCCGCGGCCGCCGGGCGCACGCTTGCCGCCGCGCTGCCGGGTAGCGTCGTGTCGAGTGTGCGCGAAGACCGGGGCCGGGTAGACGGCGACGCCGTGCCGGTCAGCGGAGTCGACCCCCGCACGATCGCCCGGGCCTATCGCTTCAGGTGGACCTCTGGATCAGAACCATCTCTCGCCAACCTCGACCGCAACGGCGTCGTCGTCACCCAAAGCTTCGCGAAGGATCACGGACTGGACCTCGGCTCACGAATCCCGATCGTCAGCCCCTCCGGAAAGCGTTCGATCATGACGGTCGCCGGCGTCTACAACCCCCCGAAGCTGTCGCCGATTCTCGGATCGGCACTCATCTCCCAGCGCGCCTTCGACGCGACCTTCCCCCGCGCCAAGGACCGCTACACGTTCGTCTCGTACACGAGCGACGGGGTCGCCGGACTCGAACGAATCCTGGCCGCCTACCCCGACACAAAGGTCGCTACGACGGCCGACTACGCCGACGCCGCGACCTCCGAACTCGCGACGATCCTCAACCTGCTCTACGTCCTGCTTGGCCTGTCGGTAATCGTCAGTATCTTCGGCATGGTCAACACGTTGGCCCTCGCGGTGCACGAGCGCACCCGCGAGATCGGGATGTTGCGCGCGGTCGGCATGACCCGCCGCCAGGTCCGCGCGATGGTCCGCGGCGAAAGCGTCATCACCGCCCTGATCGGTGCGGCGCTGGGAATCCCGGTCGGCATCGGGATGGCCGCGATAGCGACGCAAGCACTCTCCGACTGGGGCGTGGAGTTCATCGTTCCGGGAACGCTGCTTTGGTTCGTGCTCGTGGCCATCCTGGTAGGCGTCCTCGCCGCCGTGATGCCGGCGCGCCGGGCCAGCCGGCTCGCCGTGCTGTGCGCCCTGCAGTACGAGTAGGCGCAGGATCCGGATGCGCGAACGCGCACCGGCCTGTCGGCGGCAACTCCGTCAGGCCGGTACTTCGTCCGCGCTCGGTTTCAGAGCTCGAGAACCGCTCGGACAGCATCCTCGACACTCTGGAGTTCGGAGAAACTGAGGTGCCCGACCTTCTCACCGAGCCGTTGCACGTCAACCGCCGCCATCTGCTCGGTCAGGACACGAGTCGGCTGGCCGTTGACCTCGATCTCGGGACGAAAACTCACCCCTCGCGCGCTGGCTGACGTCGGTGCCACCACCCAGGTCGACAAGTTCAGGAGTGAGTCGGCCTGGATCACGACGCCAAATCTCTTGCCGTGCTGTTCCCGCCCCCGGGCGTTCCGGGGTGCCGGCAACTCGTGGATATCACCCCGTTGCACGCAGAGAATCCATGAGAGCCCTGACCTCGGCGACTTCCGCGCGATCTGCGGGGTCGGCGGCGAGCGCTTCAGCCTCCGCGGCCAATGAACTACGGCGGCGGCGCTGCGCAGCTTCGATCAGCGCGAGGCGAACCGCCCCTGACTGATCGAGCCCGCTTTCCCGCTGCAGAGCGGACAATGCCTGGGCGGATTCGTCGTCAAGACGGAAGGAGATGGGTTTCGCGGTTGCCATGGGTAGAACGGTATCACGCACGTATGACGGGCCCTACTCCGCCAGATCCGTTCTGAGCTGTCGGGCACCCCGTAGGTAGACATGCCGCACCTTCCGGCTGGCCGGGACGTAGCAGTGCACCATCACCCGGATGCAGCGGGGCATCGAATCGGGCACCGCGATCTCGGACGCGCAGAGCAGCGGCACGTGGGAGAGGCCCATCTCACGGGCCGCGACGGCGGGGAACTCGGCGGTCAGGTCGGGCGTCGCGGTGAAGATCATCGAGACCATGTCGCTCGCCCCGATGGCGTTACGTTCCATCACCTCACGCAGCATCTCGCCGGTGCCCTCGCGCACCAGCTCCGCGGTGTCGTCGTCAACGGTGATCGCGCCGCGGACGGCGCGCAGCACGAGGGTGTTCACGTCTTCGGGGCCTCGGCCGCGCCGGAGATGTTGCGCAGACTGTTCATCTCGTCCCGCGTCAGAGGTCGCCAGTCGCCCGGGCGCATTCCCTGTACCCCGATCCCCGCGTAACGCACCCGCCGCAGTTTGCGCACCCGATGCCCAAGCGCGATACCCATGCGCTTGATCTGGCGGTTGCGCCCTTCGGTGAGCTCGATCCGCAGCCAGGTGCCCCCCGGATGAAGCCGCTCCATGATCTCCGCCTTGGCGGGCAGCGTCATGCCGTCTTCCAGCTCAACTCCGTTGCGAAAGAGACGGATCGTGTCGGCCGAAACGCGACCGTCGACCAGCGCCTCGTAGACCTTTGGGGCCTTGGCGCGCGGATGCATCAGCTTGTTGGCAAGCTCCCCGTCGTTGGTGATCAGCAACGCCCCTGTGGTGTCGATATCGAGGCGTCCCACCGGGTAGAGCCGCACGGTGTCAGGCATCCCGTCGATCACCGTCGGCCGCCCCTCCGGATCGCTGACGGTCGAGACGACCCCCGCCTTCTTGTTGAGCACGTAGACGCGCAGCGACTCGGCGTGGACCTCGCGCCCGTCAACGGCGAGTCGATCCCCGGGGCCGACCTGCTGGCCGACCGTCGCGACGAGGTCGTTGACCGTGACCCGACCCTCCGCGACGAGGGCCTCGCAGGCACGGCGACTGGCAACGCCCGCCTGCGCGAGCGCCCGGTGGATGCGCATCGTCTCAGTCATCGGTGCTTCCCGGGCTTTCGGCGAGGAGGCCGGCTTCGGCGAGCCGCCGGCGCACCGCATCGGCCTCGGGCCCGGTGAGGTCGAACTGTTCGAGTGGCGGAAGATCGCCCGCATCGCGCAGGCCGAAGCGCTGCTGGAAGGCCCGCGTCGTACGAAACCGCATCGCGCCGCCGTCGGGTGCCCGACCGGCCTCCTCGATGAGGCCCCGGTCGATCAGACTGGCCATGGTGGAGTCGACCGACACACCGCGAAGCCGCCCGACCTCGGGCCGGCTGATCGGCTCGAGGTAGGCGACCACGGCGAGGGTCTCCAGGGCCGCAGGAGACAGGCGGTCCTCAGGTGGCCGCGCGCGCAGGCGATCGCAGACCTCCGACAGGTCGGCATGGGTGCGCAGGGTGTGGCCCCCGGCGATCTCCGCGACCTCGAGCCCCGAGTCGGCATCGTGCCGGGCGGCGACCTCGGCGAGCGCCCGCTGGACGTCACCCGGCGACCCTTCCGTGATCTCGCAGAGCGCCACCACCGACAGCGGATCACCGGCCAGGAACAGCAACGCCTCGACCTGACGGGCCAGCATGTTCACGAGGCGGTGCAGGGATGAATCGCGATATCCCCAAAGAGCGTCTGCTGGTCGAGGCGCACCTCGCCGCGCCGGGCGAGTTCCAGCGCGGCGAGGAGGGTCATGGCCTCCTCCACGCGCCCGGCGTTGCGCACGAGCGAATCGAAGCTGACGGCGCGGCCGCGATTCAACGCGGTACGTAGCCGAATCAGAAGTTCCGGCATGCTCAGCCGTCGCTGACCGAAGTGGGTGAGTGACGGAACCGGTCGTGCCGAGACCACCGCGGCCATGGCCGCGGCCAGCGGAGCGCTCGACTCGGGAGTAGCGGGTGGGGCGGGCGCCGCGCCCAACGGCACCCGGCGGTAGCGCGGACCCTCGGTGGTCGCGGCGCGTTCGGCCAGCCAGGCGGCGACCCGGGGAAACGGTGCGTAGGCGATCAGTTGGGCGGCGAGTCGCTCGCGGGCCTCTGCGGCGTCGAGGTCGGGCTCCTCGTCGGCATCGTCCTCACCGACCATGCGCGTGGACTTCAGCTCGACCATCGCCGCAAGCACCAGCACGAGCTCACCGGTCGTGGCGGGGTCCCACGGGCTCTCGTCGCGTCCGAGTGCGGCCTCGACCACCTCGACCAGCGGCAGCTCGGCCAGCTCGATCTCCTCGCGCAGAACGAGCGTGAGCAGAAGGTCGAACGGCCCCTCGAACAGGTCGATCTCCAGAGGCATTCGCAGCGGGTCGACCATGGTGCTCATCCGCTGAGACCCATCGCGGCTTTGGCCTCGTCGAGCACGGGCCCGGCGATGGCGGCGGCCCGCTCGGCGCCCCGTTCGAGCACCTCGTCGAGGTATCCCGGATCGGCAAGGAACGCTTCGCGGCGTTCGCGGATCGGCGCAAGGTGCGCCTTCACGCGCTCGGCGAGACCTTTCTTGTCGTCGACACATCCCAACGTGGCGCTCGTACAGCCCTCATGGATCGCGGCGATATCCGCCTCCGGCGCCCCGAAGAGTTCGTGGTAGCTGAAGACGTTGCAGATCTCGGGGCGCCCCGGGTCGGAGCGTTTGATGCGCTGCGGGTCGGTGATCATGCTGCGCACCAGTGCATCGATCTCGTCATCGGTGCTTCCGAGCGTGATGGCGTTGCCGTAGCTCTTGCTCATCTTACGATTGTCGACGCCGAGCACCATGGGGAACTCCGCGAGACGCGACTGGGGTTCGGGAAACACCGGCCCGTAGAGGTGATTGAACCTCCGCACGACCTCACGGGCCAGCTCCAGATGAGGCAACTGATCTTGGCCGACGGGCACCTCCGTGGCCTTGTAGAGGATGATGTCGGCGGTCTGCAGAAGCGGGTAGCCGAGGAAGCCGAACGTGTCGATGCTCTCCCCCAGCTCGGCGATCTGCCCCCTGTAGGTGGGCACCCGCTCGAGCCACGACAGCGGGGTGATCATCCCGAGCAGAGTGGCCAATTCGGCGTGCTGGGGAACATCCGACTGGCGAAAGACGATGCTGCGCTCGGGGTCGATCCCCACCGCCAGCCAGTCGGCGACCATGAGCCGCCCGTTGCGGCGGATCTCGCGGACGTCTTCGTAGCCCGTGGTCAACGCGTGAAGATCGACGACGCAATAGACACACTCGCGTTCGTCCTGCAGGTGCACCCAGTTACCGAGCGCCCCGAACAGGTGGCCGATGTGCAGCTCGCCCGTGGGGCGCATCCCCGAGAAGACTCTGGGTGGGGCGGCAGTGGTGGAAGTCGGCATCGGGCGATCGTACCGGTGCGGCCGGTCGGCAGCGGCCCGATGACGTGCCCCCTCTAGACTGGCCGTAGATGGCGCCCTCCTCTTCCCCGCCGCGGTTCTGGACGCGGGTCCTCACACCGATCGCGGCGGTGCCCGGCTCGCTCATTCTCGCGGTCGCCGTTTATGCCGGGATGAAGGCTGCGGGGGCGGGCGACGCAAACGCCGCGGCCATCGCGACCGTGCTCGCCGAGCTGGCGTTGCTCGTCTTCGGACTGGCGATCGTCCGTCTGCTTGCCCCCCATGAACGACGCCTGGTTCTCGAGGGCCGTGGTCGACGGGCGGCGAGCATCGGAATCGGCGTGGCCGTGGGCCTTGGCCTCGTGATCGCCTCCGGCATCGTGATCGCGCTCGGGACGGTCGTCGACGACGGCCTGGAGGATCGCCTCAAGGATCAGGAGATCACGCTGCCCGACTCCGCGTGGGCACTCGGCCTCATGGTCATCGCGCTCGTGGTGCTGGCGCCCCTTGCCGAGGAGCTTCTCTTTCGGGGGCTGCTCTTTCGATCCCTCGTACGGCGACTGCCGATCGCCGCGGCGATCACGATCAGCTCGATTCTCTTTGCGGCGTCTCATGCCGACGCGTACCTACTGTGGCCACGCGCGATCTCGTTGGCGCTGACCGGAGCCGGGCTGGCGTGGCTGTACCTTCGGCGCGGATACTGGACCTCCGTGACCGCCCACGCGACGGTCAACGCCGTGGCCGCAGGAGCGCTGCTCGCCACCGGATAGGCTTTGATGCCGCAGGTGGCACGAATCCCCCCGGCAGGAGCGTGATATCTCCGACCTGGACCTCTTCTCGGGTGTTCCCCCCTCGGTCGTCGCCCGGGCGCTCGACGGGGTGCCCGCCCTGACCATCGCGTCGGGTGACGAGTTCGACATCGGGACGACGTCGGCCAGCTGCTGCCTGGTCACCACCGGACGTCTGGCTTTGCGCTTCACAGCGGCCGAAGAACGCTCACGCACCATCGGTCTCCTCGAGGAAGGCGACCTGCTGGTGCGTCCGGTCGAGGCCTGGGCGGTGGTCGGGCCGCGTCTGCGCTGTCGCGCGTTGGAGGAGTCGTCGGTGCTGCTCGTCGAACGTGAACGCCTCGAATCGTGGCTCGGCGATCCAATCCTGGCCGCGAACGTCGTGCGCGTGCTGTCGGCTCAGGTCGCCGAACGGGAGTTGGCCGTCGCGATCTCGCTCGAGCCGAGCGTCGAGCGGCGTCTGCTGCTCAAGCTGCGCCAGCTTGCACTGCGTTGGGGACGGGTCACCCCTGACGGTATCCGGCTCGATCTGCGACTGACCCACCAGGAACTCGCAAGCATGGTGGGTGCGGTTCGGGAATCCATCACGCTCGCCCTCGGGCGTCTCGCCGAGCAGGGCGAGATCGACGCGAGCAACCGCGTGATCGTGATTCGCAGGCTCGACGACGAGGCCACCTGAGCCGGCGCGGCTTTCGACCACACACCTACGGTCGCCGCGATTTCGCCATCGACGCAACGGTTGTCTCACAGTCGACCAGCAGGCTCGGAGAGCAGATCGCGCTGCACTAACCTGCTCGGATGAGGTTTGGTCGGCTTCGGCCCGTTCATCTGGTGATGCTCGGCGGCGGTGTTCTCGCCGCCGTTCTGGCCGGGTCGCTGCTTGCCAGCGGGGGCGGTGACATCCCGGAGGGCGCGCGCGTCGGAGGAATCGACATCGGCTCGCTTCCCGAGTCGACGGCGCGCGACGCGATCCAACGTCGGGCCCAGACGGTTCTCTCGCGGGCGATCCGGATTTCGTCGCCCACGGTTCCCGGGATGTCGATCACCATCTCTCCACGGAGCCTGCGTCCCCGGGCCCTGGTCGACGAGGCGCTCGCGAGCGCTCGAGAAGGCGATGGTCGTGTTGAGCGCCTGCTCGCGCGCCTCGGCCTTGGCGGAGAGAACACCGTGCCGCTGCGCTTCGCCCTCGACGCCGGCCGCACCCAAGCCGTGATCGATCAGGTCCAGCGACGGTTCGGCAGACCGCCCGTCGATGGCGGGTTGGCGGTGACCGAAACCGGGATCATCGCGACAAAGGCCCGCGAAGGCCGGGGCGTCGACCCCGAGCTGCTGCGCGCCAAGCTTGTCGAGCTTCCCACGGAGATCTCGTTGCCGGTCGGAGACATCCCCCCGGCGATCAGCGATGAGGCGGTCGAAGCCGCGCGGCTCGCCGCCACACACGCAACGTCGACGCCGGTGAGCGTCAGCGCCGAGAAAACCCAGGCGGTGCTCAGCGTTGGTGCCCTGCGACGTGCACTCAGATTCGTTCCCGAGGCCCCCGTTCTGCGGGTCGCATTCGATCCCGCCACGCTCGGCACCACGTTGCGGCGTCCGTTCGCCCCCCTCACCCAGCCCGTGCGGGATGCCCGCTTCCGGGTCGACGGCACCACGGTGACGGTTGTTCCCGAGGCGGCTGGTGCCCGCCTGCGGCTCGATCTGATCGCACAAAAGCTCAGCACGGCCCCCGGCGAGCCGATCGCTGCGGAACTCGCCCGGATCGCCCCGGCGCGCACCGCGGCCCAACTCGAAAAGCTGGGGATCACCGGCCTCGTCGGCGAGTTCACCACGCCCTACAACTGCTGTGAGCCCCGCGTTACCAACATCCAGCAGGCCGCGAAGGTGCTGGATCAGACGATCATCCCGGCGGGTGCGCGGTTTTCCCTGAACGACGCGCTCGGCGAGCGCACCGAGGTCAAGGGCTTTGTCAGCGCCCCTCAGATCTCGGGTGGCGAGCTCAAGGACGCCATCGGCGGGGGCGTCAGCCAGATGGCGACCACGATCTACAACGCGTCGTTCTTCGCGGGTCTGGAACTCATCACCCACACCCCGCACGAGTTCTACATCTCGCGTTACCCCCCGGGACGGGAGGCGACGGTGTCGTGGGGCGGGCCCGAGCTGATCGTGCGCAACGACTGGTCGGCGGCGATCCTCATGGACGTCGCGGCCGGCGACAACGGCGTGACGGTAAGGATGTTCTCGAGCCCACTGGGGCGTCGCGTCGAGACCGAAAGCGGCGAACGCCATGACTTCACCGAGTCAAAGACCCGTGAGCAACCTGACCCCACCCTGGCTCCCGGCGAACGCATCACCACACAGTTCGGCGGTGGGCAGGGATTCACGATCGAATACACGCGGCGTGTCTACCGGGGCGATGAACTGAAGCGCGACGAGAACTTCTCGTGGCGATACACGGCAGAGGACACCATCGTGAAGATCGGCCCCGGGACGCCCACAACGACGACTCCCGACGAAACGACCACGGGCGAAACAACGCCGCCCGAAGCGCCCCCGGTCGCCACGGCACCGTCGTCACCGACACCTCCCAGCGCCCCGCCGGCTCCGGGTGGCGCCACGCCGCCCCCGCCGCCCAGCGGCTAGGGCCTCCTACGACAAGAAACCGAGCAGCGCCGCGGCGCATTCGGCGTGGCATTCCTCGGCGATGAAGTGTCCGCCTGGCAGCCCCGCGCCCTGAACATCAGCGGCGACCGCACGCCATGTCTGGAGCACGTCGTACATCCGACCCATCGCGCCGTGTGTTCCCCAGAGCGCCAACAACGGTTGGGTGACGCGCCGCCCGGCCTCGACGTCGGCGTTGTCGAGTTCGAGATCAGTGGTGGTGGCGGCACGGTAGTCGGCGCAGCTGGCCGCAATCGTGGCCGCGGTGAAGTGGCGTACGTATTCATCGACGGCCTCGGGGGCAAGACGTTCCGGGAATGCCGACCAGCGGCGCAGCGTCTCACGCAGAAACCACTCGGGGTCGGCGCCGATCATCCGCTCGGGCAGTCCGTCGGGCTGAATGAGAAAGAACCAATGGTAGTAGGCAGTCGCGAACGCGAGGTCGGTCTCGTGCAGCAGGGTGCGCGTCGGCACGATGTCGAGCACCGCCATACGTTCGACGGCGTCGGCGTGGTCGAGAGCCATGCGGTGCGCCACCCGACCCCCGCGGTCGTGCCCGACGACCGCGAAACGGTCGAAACCCAAATCCCGCATCAGGGCAACTTGGTCGGCGGCCATCGCGCGCTTGGAGTAGACCGAATGGGCGTCGTCGTCGGGTGGCGCCGAGCTTTCTCCGTATCCACGCAGGTCGGCCGCCACGACAGTGAAGTGATCGGCAAGCCGCGCAGCGACGCGTTCCCACATGATCCGGCTCTGTGGGTAGCCGTGCAAGAGAAGAACCGGGGGGCCCGACCCGCCGACCGCGGCGACGATGTCGACCTGAGGGTCGGTGGAAACCCGCACCCGGTGCTCGCGGAAACCTGGGATCACGCGACGCAGACTACCCGTGCGCTCCCGACGCGGGCGACCGTCAGTATGGAAGGATTGCCGCCCCGCTCTTCTTGGAGGACCCCGTGCCGCCGACATCCGACGAGACGCTCCGCGACATCCAGGCGCTGGCTCGTGAGTTCGCCGCCCAGGAAATCGCCCCCCACGCGCAGGAGTGGGACGCGGCGCACCACGTGCCCGTGGATCTCATTCGCAAAATGGGGACGCTCGGCCTTCTCGGGATCACCATCCCCGAGGAGTACGGCGGCTCCGGCCTCGGCCAGGAAGCCCTGTGCCTGGTCATCGAGGAGATCGCGCGCGCCGACGCGGGTTCGTCTGTGGCGGTCGCCGTGCAGAACGGTCTGGGCGCGTCACCGATCGTTCGTCACGGCACGCCTGAGCAGCGTGAGCGCTACCTGCCGGGCTTGGCGGACGGCACACGGCTGGCGTGTTACGGGCTCACAGAGCCGGAAGTCGGCTCCGATACCGCGGCCCTGCGCACACGGGCAGACGTCGACGGTGACGGCTACTCGGTCAGCGGCGCAAAGATGTGGATCACGAACGGCGGCTTTGCCGATACGTTCGTCGTGTTTGCCCGCACCGACGGCCCGGGGGCTCGCGGCGTCAGCGCATTCGTCGGCGACGCCGGGCCGGGCCTGACCGTCTCGCGGGAGATCCCGAAGATGGGTTTGCACACGTCCTCGACGGTCGAGCTGGTCTTCGACGACTGGAAGGTCGGCGCCGACGGTCTGCTCGGTGCACGTGGGGAGGGTCTGAAGGTTGCGCTGCGCACCCTCGACTCGGGCCGCATCGGCATCGCCGCCCAGGCGTGCGGCATCGCCGGCGCCGCGCTGGATCTAGCGATCGACTACGCCCGCAATCGCAACGCTTTCGGCGGCCCGATCGCCCGTCTGCAGGGAGTCCAGTTCCCGATCGCTGATATCGCGGCCAAGGTCGACGCAGCACGGTTGCTGACGTTCCACGCCGCGCGTCTCTACGACACCGACGATCCCTCGTTCTCGCTCGCCGGGGCCAAGGCCAAGCTGTTCTCCAGCCGCGTCGCCGTGGAGGCGGCCGACGTGGCCGTGCAAACCCTCGGCGGATACGGCTACGCCACCGAGTATCCCGCCGAGCGCTACTACCGCGATGCCAAGATCACCGAGCTCTACGAAGGCACCAGCCAGATCCAGAGGCTGGTCATCGCACGAGCCCTGCTCGGGGACGCCGCTCGAGGCTGACCGGATCACCAGCAGCCGCAGACCACCGATCAGCGCCTCAACCAACACGCCCGGGCCGCTCGTGTCACCGCCATGAGGCCCGTGCGCGTCAGCCCGTCGGGCGCGCCGTCGAACGACGGCTGACCGCCCGCGTAGATCTCGGCAAACATCACGCGCCGGCTTTGCGAGGCATGGGTCTCATCGCCACCGGTGGGTGAAAACCGAGATGACCCGTGCACCCGGGCTCACCGCCGCGGCTTTGGTGATGGCCTCTCGATGCCCGGGAGACCTCGGTCACCTGCGGGCGGGTAGCCGTTGAGGAACACTGCCGTGTCGCTGTCAACGCGAAAGGCATGGGGCGTGTTGCGCGGCACGAACACGAAGTCGCCGGTCTGTGCGGTGCGGATGTCGTCGCCGACAAGGAAAGCGACCTCGCCATCGAGGATGGAGAAATGCTCGTCTGACCAGGTGTGCTTGTGGGGCGGGGCACCCGATCCTTTGGGCAGCGTCTCGTGCATCAACGAGTAGCGCCCGCCCGTTTCGTCTCCCGTGGGCAAGGACGACCCACAGGATGTCCAGCCACCAATAGGCGGGGGCGGTATCGACGTTGTTGACGAAGGGCACCGAACCCGGGATCGCCGGTCGCTCGGGAGTGTCCGTCGTGGTCATGGGAGTTCCGATCTGTTCGCCACGTCATCGTCCGAGGGAACACGGGGCGGGGCGATGACGTGGTGCCCTCAGCTCGCTGTGTCAGCGAGCTGAGGGCAACGCGCGCGACGCGAACTGGCCGAAGCTCTCGAGCTTCACGTCGAGGTACCGGTCGTTCTGCAGATCGGTGAGGGCGGTCTGACCGTTCAGCATGTAGAGCTGGTAGGCGAGCATCACCGGCGTGAACACGTCTGTCGGGTCCTTCTCCGCTTCCGCCTTCACGGCGCGCAACTCGGCTTCCGAGCCCATCGAGTGACGCGCGAAGGTGCGGCCCGTCTGCGCCTCGATCGCCGTTGCCGCGTCAAGGATCGACACGCGGTCACCCGCGAAGGCGAATTTGCCGCTACCGATGCCGCGATCAAGCGCGGCGTGCGCCACCATGCGGGCGGTCGAATCGACGCTCGTAGCGTCGATCACCTGGGTGCCATCGCCCCAGAAAGCGACGGTCCCGGCGTCGTAGTCGAACGTGCCCATGCCGGGGCCGAACATCTCCATGAACGCGCCCTGCAACACATGGACATGCTCGATGCCGAGCGCGGCGATGGCCTCATCGGCCGTGCGGCGCATGTCGAACATCATGTGCTCTCCCGGCGTCGCCTTGAAGATGTCGAGGGCGTAGTCGGAGGGCAGCATCCGACGCACGCCGTTGTGCTGTCCGGCCTCCGCCAGCGCGATCTGGCCGTCGATAATGACGTCGGGACCTCCCTGAACCGCCGACACGATCACATCGATTCCGTGTGTGGCGCGGTCGAGCGAGGGGCGATCGGCGAGGTCACCCTCGACCAGTTCGGAGCCACGTTCGAGCAGCGGCGTAACCGCGTCTTTCTTGGCGGTGCCTTCGTCAGGGCGGACGAGCAGTCGCAGCCGGGCCTCGGGCTGATCGAGCAGATGACGCGCGATCTGGCTGCCGAACATGCCGGTTGCACCGACGAGGAGAACGTTCTGGCTCATGATCTCTTCCTTTTCTGAGGTGAGGACGACCTCCAACTTAGACGTTCCAAAATGGATGGCTAGACCCTATTTCATGGACACCACGTTCCAAAAATGGAACGCTGACGAGATGAACCTCGCCGACCTCCACGCCTTTGTTCGCATCGCCGATCTCGGCAGCATTTCCGGTGCAGCGCGGTCGATGCGGAGCCCCAAGTCGTCGGTCAGCCGTTCGCTGGTCCGCCTTGAAGAGTCCGTCGGCGCCGTCCTCATCGAGCGATCGACGCGACGCCTGCGATTGACCGACGCCGGCCTACTGCTTCTCCGCCATGCCCGGCGCATCCTCGACGAGGTCGGCGAGGCGGAGACCGCCATCGGCGGCCTGACCGGGGTCCCCAGCGGAACGCTCAGGGTGAGCGTTCCGTTCACCCTCGCCGCCGGTCCGCTCGCCGCGATGCTGCCGCCGTTCCTCACTCGCTACCCGGAGGTTCGGGTCGCGCTGACCGTCGACAATCGGCCGATCGACCTACTCACCGAAGACATCGACGTCGCCATTCGGATCGGCCCGCTCAATGACTCCGCGTTGATCGCCCGACGGCTGGCGACCTTCGCGCTGCGCACCTATGCCAGCCCCGCCTACCTGGAGAAAAACGGAACACCCGAGACGATCGACGATCTCGCACATCACACGCTCATCGCATCATCGGATCGGCGCTACACCTGGCGCTTCCGTGAGACATCCGGCGCGGTACACGAGTTCGAGGTCGGGCCCGGAACGGTCGTGCCCGACCCCGCCGTGGCAAAGATCATGGTGATCGCAGGTGCCGGCATTGCACGCCTTCCTGACTTCCACGCCACCGACGCCCTCGCCGACGGCACGCTGGTGCGGGTCTTACCCCGCTGGGAAGGCGACTCGGTGGAAGCGCATGCGCTCTATCCCAGCCACCGCAGCCTGTCGGCGAAGGTCCGCGTGTTCATCGACGCCCTGGCCACGCATCTCGGGAATCGCGGCTAGCTCCGCGTTCGTCCGAGCCAGGTCGAAGGGGCGGGACTCGTCATCGTGCTGTTCGCTACGACGTCTCCCGCCGCGTAGAGATCGCCGACGCCGGTGTGACCACGGGCGCCGACGGCGATGTGGCCTTCTCGGTCGGGCGCAAACGCCGAGCGTTTCACGACCGAGATCCGCAGTGTCGCAAGCCCGCCGGGCGGTGACCACCACCGCATCGGCCCGTATCGTCGAGGCGACATCGGGCGCGACCTCGATGCCCGGCAGCTCGCCGCTGCACCCCACGACGCGCCCTCCGCCGCGCACATCAACCCCCCGCGCGCCGCGAGCGCCGCGACAACCGCCGTCCGGGCGCCGGGGTGTTCACCGGGCAACAGCTCCTGCCCGGCCTCCATCAGGACGACGCGTACTGCGCTGGTCGGCGGCGACAAGCACCATCGCCAGGTCGACTCCCGACTGTGCGGCCCTCAGACCCCAGCGCCGCGCATTTGTCGACGCGGCATCCCGGCGAGGCAGACGGCTCCGCGATGGCCGGCCCCACCGAGACGCTTGTGTTCGACCACGACCACCTCGGCGCCAAGATGCGCGGCGCGAAGGGCGGCCGCGGTGCCTGCCGGGCCGCCTCCGATCACGCACAGCTGGGCATCGGGCACCGATCAACTCCTAACTGAGACCCGCGAGATAGGCGCGGTAGGCCGGCTCGTCCATCAAGGTGTCGAGTTCAGCCGGGTCGCTGAGGCGAATGCGAATCAGCCAGCCTTCGCCGTATGGGTCGTTGTTGACCAGCTCGGGCGTAGAAGTCATCCGGGCGTTCACGGCCAGCACCTCGCCGCTGGCGGGCGAGAAGATGTCCGAGACCGCCTTCACCGATTCGAGCTCACCGTACGACGTGTCTTTGGCGATCGTGGCTCCGACCTGGGGCGGATCGAAGTACACGACCTCGCCGAGGGCGTCTTGGGCGAACCACGTGATGCCCAGCACGGCCTCGTCGCCGTCGAGTCTTAGCCAGTCGTGCTCAGGGTGGTATCGCAAGTCTGCCGGATAGTGCTCTTCGGCCATGGCGGGGCGTCAGCCTTTCTTCGGTGAGCTGTCGACAAGCGGCCGGCGCGCGATGCGTGCGGCCTTGTGCGTGCCGCGGATATCGATCGCGACCTCGCGGCCCGGTTCGGTCCAGGCGCGCTCGACGTAGGCCATTCCAATGCCTCTGTCGAGCACCGGCGAAAGCGTGCCGCTGGTCACGGTGCCAATTGTGCGACCGTCGGCGATCACGGCGGCGCCAGCGCGGGGGATGCCCGGCTCAGTGAGAGTGAAGGCGCAGAGCTTCTCCGGCGTACCGTCGGCCGCCTGCCGGCGCAGAGTTTCACAACCGGCAAACGCACCGTCGGCGACGTCGCAGGCCCAAGTGAGCGCGGCTTCGATCGGCGTGCGGTCGCGGCTGAGCTCCTGCCCGTACAGCGGGTAGCCCATCTCGGTGCGCAGGGTGTCCCGAGCGACCAACCCCGCCGGCGTGGCGGGGTGCTCGCCGCTTGTCAGGGCGTCCCACACACGCGGGGCCTGCCCCCATGGGCAAAGGATCTCCACACCCGGCTCACCGGTGTACCCGGTGCGGGCGATAAACGCAGGAGCGCCGCAGATGCCGTCCTCCGTGACCTCGAAGTACTCCAGGTTGAGCGGGCCTGGGGTCGAGACGAGCGACGCGAGACCGTCTTTCCACGCGGGCCCCTGGAGCGCCAACATGGCGATCTCGCGGGAGCGGTCGGCGACATCGGCTTCCGGGCCGGAGCGCTCCATCAGCCGCGCCAGACACGCGGCCACGTTCGCGGCGTTCACCACGAGCAAAAACCGGTCAAGCAGGCCGTAGACGATCAGGTCGTCGATCACGCCGCCGTCGTCGTCGAGCATCAGCGTGTACTGCGCCTGGCCCGGGCCGACCTCACCAAGATCGTTGGTAAGTGCCCACGAGAGCAGTTCGCGTGCGCCGGGGCCGGTGACCTCGATCTGGCCCATGTGGGAAACATCAAAGATCCCACAGGCCTCCCGCACGGCCATGTGCTCGGTACGTGGCGAGCCGTAGTGCAGGGGCATCTGCCACCCGGCGAACGCGCCAAAACGGGCGCCCGCCGCGGCGTGTCGGTCGTACAGGGACGTGCGAGGACCGTCAGTCATTCGAGATGAGACGGTACCAGGGCCCTCGGCCCACCGGGCCCGTCAGGCCCCGATGGGCCGAGCGATGTCAGCTGCCTTTGAGGAAGTCCGGGATCTCGAGGGCGTCGTCGGAGATCTGGAGTCCCTCGCGCTCACGGGTATCGAGAACGACGGTCGAACGGTTCGAGGTCGGGGTGGGTGTCGCGGAGGTCGAACCACGCCCACCGGTTGACGACGATGTCGATCGACGTTCCGCGGGAGTCGGCTCGCCGAAGTCACCATCGAAGCCGGTGGCGATGACCGTCACGCGCAGCTGGTCTCCGCAGGCCTCGTCGATGACCGCGCCGAAGATCACGTTGCAGTCGTCGTCGGCGGCGCTGCGGATGATGCTGGCCGCCTCGTCGATCTCGAACAGGCCAAGATCGGGTCCACCGGTGATGTTGAGGAGCACGCCGGTCGCGCCCGACACGGTCGTCTCGAGCAGCGGGCTCGAGATCGCGGCGCGTGCCGCTTCGGCCGCCCGGTTCTCGCCCGACGCCGACCCGATGCCCATCAGCGACGCGCCCGCGTCGGCCATGACCGTCCGCACGTCGGCGAAGTCGAGGTTGATGAGACCGGGGACGGTGATGAGGTCGGTGATGCCCTGCACACCCTGGCGCAGAACGTCGTCGGCCATCCGGAACGCTTCGATGATCGACGTGCGCCGCTCGACGACCTGGATGAGCCGCTCATTCGGAATGACGATCAACGCGTCGACGTACTTCTTGAGGCCCTCGATGCCCTCCTCGGCCCGACGCATGCGCTGGCGACCCTCGAATGAGAACGGGCGGGTGACGACCCCGACGGTGAGCGCACCCTGCTCCTTGGCGATCTGTGCCAGCACCGGTGCGGCGCCCGTGCCCGTCCCGCCACCTTCACCCGCGGTCACGAAGACCATGTCTGCGCCGCGGACGGCTTCTTTCAGCTCTTCGCGGCTCTCCTCTGCGGCGTCACGGCCTACCCGAGGGTCAGCGCCCGCGCCGAGACCCTTCGTTATCGATCCACCGATGTGGACCTTCACGTCGGCGTCGCACATCGACAGCGCCTGGGCGTCGGTGTTGACGGCGATGAACTCCACCCCGCGCAGACCCGCGTCGACCATCCGGTTCACGGCGTTCGTCCCGCCCCCACCGACGCCGCAGACCTTGATGACCGCTAGGTAGTTGTTGGCTTCCACTCGCTCGCCCTCCTCCGCCGACCGCGCGACGGATGGTGTCTCGATGATGGCTTCACGGTGTTCATGCGGGTTTTCAACAACCCTCGATGCTGGGTTGATGCCTTGATGGCTGCCCACCTCACCCCGTCGAACCGCTGTCGGGCACTTCACGTCCATCAAACACGCTAGGTCTGAGACCCCCCGATGTCAACCCTGGGTGGAAGGTTTGTCACAAGACTCGACCACCACTCAAGTCTTGAACGCTCGACCTCATCCTGAGATTGATAGTGAGTTACGTCTCCGGGACGTCCGCGGTGGCGGCGGTCGCTGAGCCGATTCCGCCCGCCACCGCCCGTTCGGGCACGGTCACATCGATATACGTGGCAGCGCGCAGCTCCTCGTCGGGGAGATCGTTTACCACCGCCGCAAGTGCCGTGGCTTTGGCCGCAAGGCGCTGTGGCGAGCCGATGATCAGGCGTGGCCCGTCGCTACCCAGGCGGCCCTCGAGCCGGTTGCCCACGATCTGGACCGCCCGCACCCGGACGGCCAGTCGGGCATCCAGCGCGCCGGCGAACGTCACCGCCGAACGAAGCCCCGACGGGATCTCTTGCCCGGCGACCAATGGGGTCCCGGCGGCAGCAAGGATTCGTGGCAGTTGGGCGCCGCTTCCCTCCGACGGCCCCATCACGCGGCCGCGTGCGGAAACAAGCATCGACACGCCAGCGGGGGCCGTAACAACGGCGACCGGGCGTGCAGGGATCACCTCGACCACGATGCCGAGCGGCAGGTCGCGCGAAACGATGACGTCGCTTACCCACGCCGAGGTCTGGGCCGTAACGCGCAGGTCTGCGATCGGGGGCCTCAGCAGGCTGCCTCCCCCGGCCGCATCGTTGAGGGCACGCTCGAGCGCGACCTTGTCGGGGCCCTCGTATCCGCTGAGGCGAACGCCCTGCGCCGCCAGGACCGGCCCGGTTACGAGCCACCAACCGACGAGGGCTCCCCCGGCCGCGGCGCCGGCGGCGGCGACCATGCGCCGGCGTACCTGCGCTCGATCGGCGGCAACCTGTTTGGCGCGTCGTGCCATCGCCGGATGACTTCGGGCCGTCATGCGATCTCGGGCAGCGGGGCACGGATGATGCCCCACTCAGGATGCAGATAGCGCACCTCGGGCTCGAGGACGGGGCCTCCTTCGGAATGGACCCGCCGACGCCCCTCGGCCATGAGCGCCAAGACGTCCGCGGCGCGGCATCCGTCGCCGACCTCGATGAAGTTTGCGTGTACCGGAGAGAACCGGGCATGCCCGATTTGCATCCCCTTGCAGCCGGCCGCCTCGAGCAGGCGACCCGACGAGTCGCCCGGCGGATTGGTGAACACGCTGCCGAAGGTGCGCACGCCCTGCGGCTGGGTGGAGCGGCGGTGGCCGCGCATCTCGTCAAGGCGCGCAGAGATCCGCTCGACGTCCCCCGGGCGCAGCGCAAAGCCGACCGCCGCAACGACCTCCCCCACCTCGACGCCGGAATGCCGGTAGCGAAGGTCGAGGTCTTGCGGGCCGACGCGCCGCCGCCCTTCGGCGCAGCAGATGACGGCCCAGCGAAGGACGTCCTTCAGCTCAGACCGGTACGCCCCGGCGTTCATGGCCACGGCCCCGCCGGCGGTACCCGGGATGCTGGCGCCGAACTCGAGGCCGGTCAGGCCGCAGTTCGCGGCGCGTTGCACGGCGCGTGGCAGCGATGCACCGCCGCCACACCAGATGTCGGTTCCGCGGACGGAGATCCCCGCCAGGCGTCCGCGCAGGCGCAGCACCAACCCGCGAAAGCCCTCGTCAGAGACGATCAGGTTCGATCCCCGGCCGATCACCGCGACGGGCAGCTCGTGCTCCTTGGCCCATGCCAGGGCAGTGGTCACCTCACCGAACGACGTGGCCGTACACAGCGCCTGCGCAGCGCCACCGACCTTGATGGTGGTCAGCGGGGCGAGCGGGGCGCCGCGCGTGAGATCACGTGGCGTGCGGGAGACCATGAGAGCGGAGGGCATCGTTGTACTGGTACTCCAAAGCAACCACCAACTCCTGCCCCAGGGTGGTGATATCGCCCGCTCCGAGCGTCAACACCAAATCACCGGAGCGCACCTCGGCCAGGGCTGCGGCCAGGGCGTCGGCGAGCCGGGGCGCGTACACGGCGTGCGTGCCGACGGGCACGGCGTCGACCACGAGCCGCGCGGTGACCGTCGGGTCGTCGGGCTCACGGGCGGCGTAGATATCGGTGACGATCGCCACATCGGCCGCGCCCAGCGCAGTGCCGAACTCATTCCCGAGCGCGCGCGTGCGTGAGAAAAGGTGGGGCTGGAAGATGGCCACGATGCGCCCGTCGTGCAGCTCACGAGCGGCCGCCAGGGTCGCGGCCAGCTCGACGGGATGGTGGGCGTAGTCGTCGACGATGCGGATGCCCGCGACCTCGCCGCGGTGCTCGAACCGGCGGCCCACCCCCTCGAAGGTCGCGACGCGCGCCGCGGCGGCCTCCAGCGACTCGCCGCACCACATGGCCAACGCGATCGCACAGGTCGCGTTGCCGGCGTTGTGGGCGCCCGGCACGCGCAGGCGAGCGAGCGCCTCCTGGCCGTCGGCGGCCCGCAGGCGCATGCCGCCTGAATCGCGGCCGACGATCCGCAGGTCATCGGTGTCGGCGCCGCCGACGGTGATCACCCGGCACGGGGCCTCGACGGCGACGCGACGGGCACGCGGCTCGGAGCCGACCACCAGTGCTCCGCCGGCAGGTAGTCGCGCAATGAAGGCGGCGAAGACCTCTTCGACCTCCTCGATGCTCGCGTACGTCGAATGGTGATCGTGGTCGATGTTGAGCAGGATGGCCGCCTCGGGAGCCAGCTTCAGCAGCGACCTATCGCTCTCGTCGGCCTCGGCGACGAACCAGGGGCCCGGCCCCCAGTCCGCGCCGGTGCCGCTGCCCTCGGGGATCGTCGCTCCGACGCAGGCCGACGCCCCGTCAAGGGCGAGTCGCAGCATGGCGCTGGTCGTTGACTTGCCGTGCGCACCCGCGACGGCCAGGCCACGATGGGTCGACATGAGCTCGGCCAGCAGGTCGGCCCGATGAAGGATCGGCAGCCCACGGCGATGCGCTTCGGCGATGTCGGGGGCATCGGCCGCGATCGCGGTCGAAACGACCACGCTGTCGACATCCGGCCCGACGGCGGTGGCCGTGTGGCCGGCATGCGCGGTGACGCCAAGCGCGCGCAGGGCCTCAAGAGCGGCGCTTTCCTCACGGTCCGTGCCGCTGACCGTGTACCCGGCGCAGACCGCCAGACGGGCGAGCCCGCTCATGCCGGCGCCGCCGATGCCCACCAGGTGGATCGCGCGGGCCTGCGGGTGTCGGGGTACGGATGAGGGTCTCAGTGGAGGGCCGTCTCCATAACCGCCTCGGCAACGCGCGCAGCGGCATCGGGGCGACCGACCTCGCGGGCGGAGTCGGCCATCGCCGCAAGGCGGCGACGATCCGACAGCAGGGCGCCGACCAACGACTGCAACTTCGGCCCCGTGCACGCGTGGTCGGCGAGCACGACGGCGGCACCCGCGTCGGCGAGCCAGCGGGCGTTCTTTGTCTGATGGTCGCCGGTGGCGTGCGGGTAGGGCACGAGGATGCTCGGGCGCCCGATCGCGGCCAGCTCGAAGACCGATCCCCCCGATCGGGCGACGACGAGATCGGCGGCCGCGATGGCCTCGGGCAGGTTGTCGAGGAACCCCTCCACGCGGTACCGCGGGCTGGCCGGTCGGGTTGCGAGCTCGGCGCGCACGCCCTCGATCTGTGTCGGCCCCGCGACGTGGATGATCCATATCGGCGGATCATCGGCGAACGCGTCGACGGCCGCGCGGTTGAGCGTGCGTGCCCCCTGGCTTCCCCCGACGATCACGAGGAGGGTCGCGTCGGGCGGTACTCCGAACGCGCGACGGCCGCTGGTACGCGTGGCCCGGGTGACGGCCTGGCTGACGGGCCGACCGGTGACCAGGTACCGCCGACCGGAGCGCCCCCGCAAGGGGAACGCCAGCGTCACGTGGCGCGCCAGCGGGGCGATGAGCCGGTTCGCCAAGCCCAAGTGGCTGTCGGCTTCCATGACGACGATGCGGCGGCGGGTAAGACGTGCGGCCACCGCAACCGGGCCGGCGACGTATCCGCCGGCGGTCAGCACCGCGTCGGCCCGCCGCCGGCGCAGCACGCGTGCCGCGCGGGGGATCGCCGCGAGCGCCTGGACCCCGATGATCAGGTTGCGCGGCGTCGCGCGGCGCACGAAGCCACGCACGGGAATCGTGTCTTCCTCATATCCAGAGCGTGCGGCGACGCCGGTACCGCTCGAGCGCCGGGCGCCGATGAAGCTGACCTCAGCCCCGCGTTCGCGCAGCGCTTCGGCCACCGCGAGAGCCGGCATCACGTGCCCGCCCGTTCCCCCCGCCGCGATCACCACGCGCAGCGCCCGGTCGGGGCGATGTCTGGAGACGTCCGATGTTGACAAGGATCCCCACGCAGGCCAGGAGGACGATCAAGCTGCTACCACCGTACGAGACGAAGGGCAACGGCACGCCCGTGATCGGCATCACCCCGAGCACCGCCGCGACATTGTCGATCGCCTGAACCGTGATGAGCACGCCCAGGCCGACGGCGAGAAGTTGCTGATGGAGGTCGCGCGCCCGGATCGCGATGCGAAATGCCGACCAACCGATGAGGCCGATCGCCAGGAGAACCGCGCTCACGCCGATCAGGCCAAGCTCTTCGCCGACGGTCGCGAGGATCATATCCGTGTGAGCTTCCGGCAGATAGAAGGCCTTCTGCAGACCACCCCCCAGACCGACCCCCTGGATGCCCCCCGAGCCGATCGCGACCTGGGCCTGGAGGCCCTGGAATCCCGCGTCTTGGGGGTTGGATGACGGGTCGAGAAACGACAGGAGCCGCTCGCGCCGGTACGGCGCCGCGGCGATCGCGATCGCGACGAATACGGCGGCGCAGAACATGACCCCACCAAGATGCTGGGGCCGGGCGCCGGCGATGTAGAGCATGGCCAGGCACACGACGCCGAGAGCGCTGGCGGTACCGAGGTCGGGCTCGGCCAGGATGAGCGCGCTGAGCACGCTGGTCACGATCAGGTACGGGGCGATCCCTTTGAACGTGGCGATGCGGCGGCGATCACGGGCGATGGCCTGGGCGATCCACAGGATCAGCGCGAGCTTGGCGAACTCCGACGGCTGGACGGCCCCGATCAGCGGCGCGGCGATCCATCGGCTCGAGCCGTTGACGTTGACGCCGACGCCGGGGATCAGAACCGCCACGAGAAGCACTCCGCTGACGATCAGCGACGGCACCGTGAAACGCCGGATCGTCGCCATGGGCATTCGGCTGAACACCATGAATGCGCCAAAACCCAGCACGCCGAAGAGGGCTTGGCGCTTGACGAAGCTCAAGGGGTCGCCCTCTTGGAGCACCGACCGCGATGACGATGCCGAGTAGACCATCACCAGGCCGAAGCACACAAGGGCAAGGGTGGTCGCCGCCAGAACCCGCTCGGGCCGTATCCGCGCAGCGGCGTTGCGCTTCGGCGCCGGGGGAGCGGCAGCCGACCGCCGCGTGGCGGCCGATCTTTGCGGTGCCTGCCGTCGCGGTGCGGCGGGGGCGGGACGGGATCGTGCGGCGGGCATGTGGAGCACACTTCGCCATGGGTCGGCGGGCACCTACCGCGCACCTGCGGCAACGTGCGCACTCACGAAAACTTGACGTTCGATGGGTACCCCTCCCCCGTGCGTGGCGAATATCCTCCGCGGGGATCTGCTTGTGAAAACGACCTCCGCACGCTCCCGCTTTCGCCGTGTGGCCCTCGCCGCGCTGGCCGTCTGCTGCCTGGTTCCCACGGTGGCGCATGCGGGGACGATCACGCCCACGAGCATCACTCCGCCTGCTGCTACCGGCGCCAACGGCTGGTACAACAAGGCCCAGCTTGGCACCGGCGGTACGGTCGTCGTGACCTATGTCTGTACGCCGGCCCTCGGGGAGATCGTGGTGGAGTGCCCCGGCACCGCCACTTTCGGCCACCCCACCGTGACCGCCGCGCTCACGGCCGTGTTCAACAATGGACTCGTGGATATTCCCGTGTCGCTCGCGGTCCCGGTCAAGGTCGATACCAAGGCGCCGGTCCCCGCCTCGATCACTCGGCCCGTCGCCGGGAAGACGTACGACACGAACGTCACCGCGGCGTACAACTGCTCGTTCACCCCGGACACCTCCGGGCCGGGCTCGTGCGTGGGGACCGTCGCGACGGGTTCCGCACTACCCGTCGGCAACAACCTGCCGTTCACCGTCACCGCGACCGATGCGGCGGGAAACGCTACCGCGACGACCGTCTTCTACAGCGTGGCCGACATCCCCGGTGTCGCAACCCTGGGGACGCCCGCCGCCGCGGCATCAGTCAGCCGACGGCCGACATTCACGTGGACTCCCTCCCCCGACGTGGGCGCCGGAATCGCGAACTACACTCTGACGATCAAGCCGGCCGCCGGGGCCGCCAGGACGTACACCGTGCCTCCGGGCGGGGCGGGCGCCGTGAGTTTCGCCGTCCCGGACGATCTCGCCGCGGGCGCCTACACCTGGACGGTCACGACCAATGACACGGCGAGCCACGCGGCCGTCACGGGCACCCGAGCGATCACCGTCGTCGCCAACCCGCCTGCCGCCCCGCGTGTGACCGCCGCGCCGATCGCCACCAACGACACCCGGCCCACATTCGGCTGGGAAGCCGCCGAAACGGGCGGTACGTTCAACTGGGAGATCATCGGAACGTCGCTTTCGGGCGCCACCGCGGCCCCGACCGTGCAGACGCCACAGGCGCTGGCCCTCGGTGACTACGGGTTCCGCGTACGCCAAACGACCGCCGGTGGGCTTGCCGGCGTATGGAGCGCCACGGCGAGCTTCTCGGTGATCTCCGCCCCGTCGCCCGGGACGGCCGGCGGCCCGACCGTGGGAAACCCCGCAGGGCCCGCGGCGCCCGGCATCGGCACACCTCCAAAGACCCGGCGCGGCCTCCCGACCCGCAACGCAAAACTGCTCACGCCCGGCGCGGGCGCCCTGATCGGCCGAAGCCCCGTGCTCACGTGGAAGCGGTCACCGGGGGCCTCGGCTTACAACCTCCAGCTCTACCGCGTCCTCGGCAAGAAGTACGTGAAGGTGATCTCCACCTTCCCGAGGTCGAACCGGTACCGGATGCCCAAGAAGCTGGCGGCCGGATCAACCTTCGTCTGGCGTGTCTGGCCCTACTTCGCCAGCGGCCGCAAGTACTCCAAGCGCCCCCTCGGTGTCAGCTGGTTCGACACCTCCCGCAGCTCCCGTTAGACCAGCCCACCGCCCTGATCAGGGTTGATAGCGGCCGCTGTCTCAGGCGGTGGCGAGTTCTTCGATCGGGGGACACGAACACACGAGGTTGCGGTCGCCGTACGCGCCGTCGATGCGGCCGACGGGGGGCCAGTACTTGGATGCCGCGATCACGGATCCCGGGAAGGCGGCCAGCTCGCGGGGGTAGATACGGGTCCAGTCGTCGCGGGCCACATCGGCGGCCGTGTGCGGGGCGTGGCGCAGAGGGCTTTCCTCTGCCGGCCATTCCCCCGACTCGACGTGGCGGATCTCGTCGCGGATGCCGATCATCGCGTCGCAGAAACGATCCAGCTCGGCGCGACTCTCGGATTCGGTCGGCTCGATCATGAGCGTGCCCGCCACGGGGAACGACAGGGTCGGGGCGTGGAAGCCGTAGTCCATGAGGCGCTTTGCCACGTCGTCGGCGGTGATGCCCGAGGCGTCACGGATCGGGCGCAGGTCGAGGATGCACTCGTGGGCAACGTGTCCGTTGTCGCCGGTGTAGAGCACCGGGAAGTGCGGCTCGAGGCGGGCGGCAAGGTAGTTGGCGTTGAGGATCGCCAACTCGGTTGCACGACGCAGGCCGCGGGCGCCCATCATCGTCACGTAGGCCCAGGAGATCGGCAGGATGCTCGCCGAGCCCCATGGAGCGGCGGCGATCGGGCCAACTCCGGTGGCCGGGCCGGCCTCGGCAACCTCGGGGTGGCTGGGCAGGAACGGTGCGAGGTGGGCTTTGACGGCCACCGGGCCGACGCCCGGGCCGCCGCCGCCGTGCGGGATGCAGAAGGTCTTGTGCAGGTTCAGGTGCGAGACGTCGGCGCCGAAGTGGCCGGGCCTCGCCAGACCGACCAGCGCGTTGAAGTTCGCGCCGTCGACGTAGACCTGGCCTCCACCGGCGTGGACCACGTCGCAGATCTCGGTGATGCCCTCCTCGAAAACTCCGTGCGTCGAGGGGTAGGTCACCATCACGCCCCCGAGCGTGCTCCCCGCGACGGCGGCCGCGCGGCGCAGATCGTCAAGGTCGACGTTTCCGTCGGTGTCGCACGCCACCACGACGACGTCGAACCCAGCCATGACGGCCGAGGCGGCGTTGGTGCCGTGCGCGGATGAGGGAATCAGACAGACGGTGCGCTCTGGCTCCCCACGGCTCGCGTGGTAGGCGCGCATCGCCAATAGGCCCGCGAGCTCACCCTGAGACCCCGCGTTCGGCTGCAGCGACACGGCGTCGTAGCCGGTGACCTCGCACAGTGCAGCTTCCAGCTCGTGGATCATCTGGCGGTAGCCGGCGGTCTGGTCGCTCGGGGCGAACGGGTGCATGCGCCCGAACTCGGGCCACGTGACGGGAATCATCTCGGCGGTCGCGTTGAGCTTCATGGTGCACGAGCCCAGCGGGATCATCGTACGGTCGAGCGCGAGATCCCGGTCAGACAGGCGCCGCAGGTAACGCAGCATCTCGTGCTCGGTGTGATGGCGGTGGAAGACCGGATGCGTGAGGAAATCGCTGGTTCGCCGCTGCGCGCTCGGCAGGCCGTCTTCGGCCGTGCGATCGAGGTCGGGCAACGACGCGTCGAGCCCGAAGCAGCCCCACACCCTCTCGATGACCAACCGGGTGGTGGTCTCATCGAGGCTGACTCCGACGGTGTCGGCGTCGATCGCGCGCAGGTTGATGCCCGCCTGGCGGGCTTTCGCGTGGACCTCCGCCGCCACGCCGGGGACGCTCACCGTGAGCGTGTCGAACCAGTTCTCGTTGACCACCTTGACGCCCCCGGACCCCAGTCCCGCAGCGAGGATCGAGGTCAAACGGTGCACTCGCTCGGCGATTCGGCGAAGACCCTCGGGTCCGTGCCAGACCGCGTACATCGACGCGGTCACGGCGAGGAGTACCTGCGCGGTGCAGATGTTGCTCGTCGCCTTCTCACGGCGGATGTGCTGCTCGCGGGTCTGCAGGGCCAGCCGAAGAGCCGGTCGGCCCTCAGCATCGGTGGAGACTCCCACCAGGCGCCCCGGCAGCGTGCGGGCGTAGGTCTCGCGGGTGGCCACGAAGCCGGCGTGCGGACCGCCGAAGCCGAGGGGCACACCGAAGCGCTGGGACGACCCGACGGCGACATCAGCGCCGAGCTCCCCCGGCGGGGTCAAAAGCACGAGGGCCAGAGGGTCGCAGGCCACCGCGACCAGCCCACCCGCGGCGTGGACGCGCTCGATGATCGGCGCGATGTCGGGGATACGCCCGCTCGAGCCTGGGTACTGGACGAGCACCCCGAAAGCCGCCTCAGCGTCGAGATCGCTCTCGGGGTCACCCACGACCACGGTGATGTCGATCGGCTCGGCGCGGGTCTGCACGACGGCGATCGTCTGCGGGTGGCAGTCGGCGTCGACGAAGAACGTCCGCGACTCGTGGCGCGAAACGCGGCGCAGCATCGCCATGGCCTCGGCGGCGGCGGTTCCCTCGTCGAGCAGCGACGAGTTCGCCAACGGCAGCCCGCACAGGTCGGCGACCATCGTCTGGTAGTTCAGCAACGCTTCCAAGCGACCTTGGGAAATCTCCGGCTGATACGGGGTGTACGCCGTGTACCACGCCGGGTTCTCGAGGATGTTGCGCAGGATCACCGGCGGCGTGTGCGTGTCGTAGTAGCCCTGCCCGATCAGCGACATCGCCACGGTGTTCAGATCGGCGATCTCACGCAGCCGAGCGAGCATCTGGTGCTCGGTGTGGGCCTCTCCGAGCGCAAGTTCATCGGTGTTGCGGATTGCCGCGGGGACGGTCCGGTCCATCAAGGCATCGAGGGAATCGACACCAACGACGGCGAGCATCTCGGCCAGATCGGCGCCTCCAAGGCCGGAATGCCGGTCGATGAACTCGTCGGAGTATTCGAGGGCGGCCAGCGACGGGCGATCAGCGTTCATGGGGAGCTCCGTGTCGACGACGGTCGGGCTCCCCCCGCTGTCCGGTGTGCCTGAGAGTTACGCCCGTGTGTACCGGGCTTGCCCCGTCGGCGGGATGGTCGAGGCCATCCTCTCTCCAGCGTTATCGATGCCCGGCGCGGTCCTGGGTGCCTGAGAGATTCCGGGGGAGGTTGCTCCTTCGGCTCCGGGCTCGGTGTCCCGGCATCTCCCGCGTGGGGCTCCGCAAGGGTAGCAAGGTAACTCGGACGAGTAGCGCTCAGACGGCTCCCGCGGCGCGTGCGGCCGTGCGGAATGCCTCGCCGCGGTCCTCGAAGCTGGAGAATTGATCGAAGCTCGCGCAGGCGGGAGCCAGAAGCACAACCTCTCCGGCCACCGCGGCGGCGAAGGCAGCGGTAACGGCATGTTCGAGGGTTCCGCACGGGCGGGTCGCAACCCCGGCCCGCGTCAGGGCCTCCCCGATCTCAGGGCCGTCTTCACCGATGAGGTACGCACACACCACGCCGAGCCGGGCGACGGCGGCCAGCGGGTCGAACGAGGTGCCCTTGCCTCGCCCCCCGACGATCAGGTGCACGCCGCGGTCGTAGGCGTCGAGCGCGGCCATGGCGGCGTCGGGGTTCGTTGCCTTCGAGTCGTTCAGGAAGAGCACCCCGTTGGCCGTCCCGACACGTTCGAGACGGTGTGGAACCCCCGGAAAACTCGCCAGACCGAGCGCCACGTGTTCAGCATTGGCACCCGCATGGGCGGCAAGGGCGGCGGCGGCCATCGTGTTCTGTCGGTTGTGACGCCCGGGCAGGGGGACGTCGTCCCAGCCCATCACCCGGCCCAGCCCGTCGACCACAAGACCGTTGTCGTCCCATGCGATCGCCCCGGGACCCGGCGGGCCGAGGTCGAGATGGCGTGCGGCAGCGGCCCCCGGAATCGCCATACCGCGGGGCGCGATCGCGAGGTCATCGCCCGTGAGGTGAGCGAACACCCTCAGCTTGGCTGACCGATAGGCATCCATCGAGCCGTGCCGGTCGAGGTGGTCCGGGGTCAGATTCAACAGAACGGCCCCACGCGGATGGAACGTATCGATGTCCTCGAGCTGGAAGCTGGAACATTCGATCACGAGCCACGCGTCGGGGTCGACGCCGTCGACGAGCGCGGTGACCGGCAGACCCTGGTTGCCGCAGGCCATCGCCCTTTGGCCGGACGCGCGGATCAGATGGGCCGTCAGCTCGGTGGTGGTGGTCTTGCCGTTGGTGCCGGTGATCGCGATGAGCGGATTTGTCAGCTCGCGCGCGGCAAGCTCGATCTCGCTCCAGATCGGCACACCGGCGGCGCGGGCAGCGGCGACGGGAGTAGCAGCCGATGGAACGCCGGGGCTCTTGATCACCAGATCCACCCCGGCAACGGGGGCAGCGAACGGCGCGCGCACGTCAATAGACAGCGCCGTCAGCTCGGGAGCGGCAACCGGGGCACCGTCGACCGCGATGACATCCCACCCGCGGCGTTTCAGAAGCTCGGCGGCGGCCCGTCCAGACCTGCCGAGCCCAACGACCAGGGCCGTGCTCATCGCACCGCAATGCGGTAGTAGAGCGTGAAGCCGATCGCGCCGAAGATCACCGCCAGGAGCCACAGGCGCACGATGATCTTGGTCTCGCTCCACGATGCCATCTCGAAGTGATGGTGCAGTGGGGCCATCAGGAAGACGCGGCGGCGAAAGCGTTTGAACACGACGACCTGGATGATGACCGACAGGGCTTCGGCGACGAACACCCCGCCGATGATCCCCAGAAGAATCTCCGTCTTGGTCATGATCGCCATCGCTGCGATCGCCCCGCCGAGCGCGTAGGAACCTGTGTCACCCATGAACACCTGGGCCGGGAACGAGTTGAACCACAAAAAGCCGACACAGGCACCGACCAGCGTGGCACCGAAGAGCGCGAGGTCGGTGGCGCCGCTCACGAACGCCATCGCCGTGTAGGTGAGCAGGGCAATGGCGACGGTTCCGGCGGCCAGGCCATCGAGGCCGTCGGTCAGGTTCACCGCGTTCGCCGAGCCAACGACGACTAGCAGTGCAAGTACAGAGAACGCGACGATCCCGATGTTGAACGAGGCGTCGACGATGCGGATCTCCAGGGTGGTCGGCAGCCCGACCACGTTGACCGCAACCGCCACGAGCACCGCCGTAACGACCGCCAGACCGAGGATCCGCAGCCGCCCCGAAAGCCCCAGCGAACGCTTTCGCACGATCTTCGTGAAGTCATCGAGGAAGCCGATCAGCCCGCATCCGAGGGTCACGAACAGCACCAGCATCGCCTCGGTGCTGCGGCTCGACAGGATCACGAACGGCAGGGTGGTGGCAAGCAGGATCACCAGGCCGCCCATGGTCGGCGTGCCCTGCTTCTCGGCATGCCCATCGGGAATCATCCCGGCCGGCCGCACGAACTGACCGACCTCGTTCGCCCGCAGCCACTCGATGAACTTCGGCCCAAGAAAGATCACGAGGAACGCCGCGCTGATCGAAGCGATGAGAACGCGTGAAAGGTCGCCCCTCACCTCACGTCCCGCGGAGCGGACACGCCACGCTGGCGCGTGGCACCGCCGCTCACCGCCCAGCGCAGGGTGGGCCTGAGGCATAAATGGTGTCTGGCACCTTTTATGCGCTCCGTCACGTCCCGGGAGCCAGTGCGGCCGAGATGCGCTCGAGGGCCATGCCGCGGGAGGCTTTCAGAAGGATGGTGTCACCAGCTTCCAGAAGGGCGGGCAGACCATCGGCTGCCGCGGGTGCGTCGGTGAAGTGGGCCGTGGCCATTCCGTCGGAGCCCTCGATGTAGGCCGCAGCACGCGCGCCGACAGCGACGAGCAGGTCGATGCCCAGCTCGGCGGCGAGTTGGCCGACCTCACGGTGAAAACGTGCCTCGTCAGGGCCGAGTTCCAGCATGTCTCCGAGAACGGCCACCCGACGCCCGGGGCGGCCGGCCAGGTCGGTCAGCGCGGCCCGCATGGCCAGCGGGTTCGCGTTGTAGCAGTCCTCGATCAGGACTCCTCCGCCGGTAAGCGGCTTCTCTTGGCCACGCATCGCCGAGAGCTCGACCGTGAACTCGAGACCGTTCGGGGGTTCGTAGCCCAGGGCCCGGCAGCAGGCGAGCGCGGCGGCCGTGTTGCGCGTCTGCCACGCCGAGATCAGGTTGCTGTGCAGGGTGATATCGGGCGTGTCGCCAAAGGTGATCACCTGCACGCCCTGCGCCAGAGTGGCGATGTGGGGCGCGAGCAGGGCATCGTCGGCAGGCACGACGGCGGTGTCGCCGGGTCTCAGTCCCTGAAGGATTTCCGCCTTCGCCGCGGCAATCGCCTCGACGGTGCCCAGCAGCTCGAGGTGGACGGGTGCGACCGAGGTGATGCAGGCGACGCGTGGAGGCGCCAGGCACACCAGCTCGGCGATCTGGCCGCTACCGCGCATTCCCATCTCAACCACGGCGACGCTGGTCTCGTCGGGAAGGTCCATAAGTGTCAGGGGCACACCGATCTCGGTGTTGCGGTTGCCGCGGCTGCCCTCGGTGAGCACGCCCATCGCCCGGAGCATTGCGACGAGGATGTCTTTGGTGGTGGTCTTGCCCACCGAACCGGTGATCCCCACGACGATCGCGCCACTGCGCTCCAGCGCCAGGCGGCCCGCGGCCTGAAGCACGGCAAGTGGATCCGGCGCGACGATCACCGGCTTGCGGATTCCCCGGGCCTCGCCCTCGATCCACCGCCAGGCCGACGGCGCGACGACCGCCCCCGCCGCGCCCTTGCGCAGGGCCATCGGCGCGTGTTGGCCTCCGTCGTCGAACTCGCCCCGAATACCGACAAAGAGCGTCCCGGGAGTGACGTCTCGTGAGTCGACCCCGGCCCCCGTGACCTCGGTGTCGGGATGCCCCACGGGCAGGTACGCGCCCGGCGTTGCCTTCAAGACCTCATTGATCGTCAGCGTCACGCCGTTTCCCCCAGAAGTTCGCGTGCCACGTCGCGGTCGTCGAACGGGGTGATCACCCCGGCGACCTCCTGCCCCCGCTCGTGCCCCTTGCCCGC
>JANLSO010000108.1:0-14110 GCA_031362405.1 Thermoleophilia bacterium
CCCAGCTGTTCACGCCCAACGGAGTTGACAGTGAGCCGGTCGGCCCCCGGTGGCAGTCGATCGTCAGCTCTGCCGGCGACCTCGTCGTATTCGATTTTCGGGCGAACCACCGCGCGACCCAGCCCGACAGCGCGCCGCTGACGATTCCCGACGAGCACCAGAAGCTCGCCATCTTCTGGGCTGCCAGCCGCAACACCCGCCATGTCCGCGACTACGGGCGGTACTGCGCCTCCCGTCGGGACTATCCCTGGACGGATGACTTCGTGTGGACACCCGAGGTAAGGGAGCTCGCGCGACGGCACGATGTTGCGCTGGCCCCCGAACAGGACTTGCGCTAGCGCCGTACCACGACGAAGGGAGTGACTTAAGGCTCAGGTCACTCCCTCCGCCGCCACCTCGTGCTACTGAGGAGGAACCGGTGTCGTGGGTGGTGGTTCGACCGCGACGACCGGTGCGGGAAGCACCGTGAGCGGAGCCGTGCGGCGTTGATTGCCGACGCGGGCCACCAGACGGTAGCGGCCGGCCTTCGGAGCGATGAACCGAACCGCGAACTTGCCCGACTTCAGACCGGTGAACGTGCGCACCACCTTGCCGAGGCCTCCGCCGGGTCGCACCGACAGGACGCGGACGGTGATGATGACCCGGCCGCGCACCCTCAGCGCGATCCTCATCTGCTTACCCTCGATGATCGTGCCCACCGGACGCAGCCGGCTAACGAAGCGGGCCGGCACGGGTGCCGCGCCGCCGCCGCCGGCGCCCACCGCGCTTCCACCGCCGGTCGTGCCGCCACCGGTCGTGCCGCCGCCCGTACTGCCACCGCCGGTCACACCTCCACCGCCGGCCGGCGGAGTGACCACCGCCGCCGGAGGCGGGTTGATGACGGTCACGGTCACGTTCGCGGTTCCGGTGTTCCCCGCCTTGTCTTTCACGGTGAGGCTCACGGTCTTCGTGCCGGCCGTGATGTAGGTGCGCGTCGGGCTTGCCCCGCCGCCGGTCCCGCTCGCTCCAGAACCGAACGACCACGTGAAGGCGGAGGCGTCGATTCCCGAATCGTCCGGGCCGTTGGTGTCGTCCTTGCTGCCCGACGAGCCAAAGGTCACGAGCTTTCCGACCTGCACCGACGCGGGAGTCGCGGTCGGCACCGCCGTCGGGTTCTTGCGGTCGAGAAAGATCGAGTCGGTGACGGCCGCCGACGGGTTGCCATCGACCAACGGGGTAGCCGGCACCGTGACGGCCCCATCTCGGAAGATGGCGCGTACGGGGCGTGCTCCATCGGAATCGGTCAGGGTGAACGCCAGGCTGGTGGAGATCGGCTTGGGACAGCCGGGCTCGCCAGAAGCCGCGCAGGCGATGTCGCCCGAGGCCCCGTTGGCGACCTGTACCGTCGGGACCCCTGCCGAGTCGGTTGCCGCAACGAGGCCGAGCGTTACGCCACGGGCGTTCGTGTACGTGGCACCGCCGTTGATCGAAAGCGAACCGCCCGAGGGACCGGTGTTGTCGAAGGTCGTCGTGACCGGTGCCGATGTGGCGGTCTGCGGAGTCGTGGCTTGTGTCTTGCAGGTACCGGGCGGTGCGATCTGATCACACGGCGTCTCGGTTGCCGTCGCCGTAATCGACACCGGGCCGCTGAAACCGGTGGCCGGCGTCCACGTGGAGCCGAGTTGAGTTTCCCCCGGAAACGTCTCGGAGACGGCCGGGTTCGAGGTGATCGCGAGCCCGTAGCTCCTCAGAATGCTCAGCTCTGTGAACGTGGACTGCGTCCACGTGATCGGCACGGACGACCCACGCACGAATGGCGGCAGCGCGCTAAGTGTGGGGGCAGTCGGGGCGGCGGACGCCGCGCCCACAACGCCCAGGGCCGCGGCGGTGGATAGAGCTACAAGGGTGCTACGACGCACGAACTTCCTCCCGATCGGGTGGGGTCGACCAGGGCACGGGGATCAACCTACCCGCTGAGGGGCGGAAAGGTCCAACGGCCCGGGTCGGTGGGCGGCGCAGACCTCAAGTCTGCGGGCCATGCGACCGAGACGAGCCAGGTGATGAGACTTTCCCGACGGGAGTCGTCAACGTGAGCCCCGCCCTTCGACCCCTCCTTGTCACCGGACCTGCGCGGTCGGGTACCACGCTGGTCGCACGAATGCTGTCGGCCAACGGCGACGTCGAGATCGCGTCCGACCCACTCATGCCGTTCGTAAAACTGGCGCGCAGCGTCTTCTGCCGCGCCTGCCGGCCGTCGATCGACGCGCGTCTGCCGCTGCTCGACGGATACGGCAGCGCAGAGCGTCGTGTCTGGCTGGATGCCGAGCTCATGGGAGACCTCGGTGCGCCGGTCGCGTCCGAGGAATGGGACGAGATCCGTCCGCGCCTCGGCCCCCGCTGCGAAATCGAGTCGCCTGACCTCGTCGGCCTGGTCGCGCATTTGGGTGGCCCCACGCTGGCCGCCGGCCTCGGTGACTTTCTGGATGGTGTCGCGCGGATCCGACGATGCCCTGAGGGCTCCGTGGTCGGCCTGAAGGAGCTGTGGGCCGTCGGGCTCGTCCCCGCCATGCTCCGCCACTGGCCGGGCGCGAAGGCGCTGCTGGTACGACGAGACCCGCGGGCGGTGCTCGCCTCAAATCTGGCGATGGGCCGACATGACCCTGCCCAGGTCGCCCATCCCCTGTCGGTGCTGCGCCACTGGCGCAAGCAGGAGGCCATCGCCGCGTGGATGGCATCTCGCGATGAGTTCGCCGCCCGGGTGCTGATAGTCGACTACGAGAAGCTCGTTGAGGCGCCGGCCGAGCAGCTCGCACGCGTCTGCGCGTTCCTCGAAGTGGCGACCGATGACGGAATGATCGACCCCAAGCGCGTCGTCGATGCCACCGGCAAGCCCTTCGTGGCGAATACCAGCTTCGAAGCGAAGGAGGCCGGCGTGGCGCCTGAGCTGGCTCAGAGGTGGCGGACGAGCCTCGACGCCCCGCGAATCGCTCTCACCGAACTCGTGTGCGGCGCCGAGATGGCCGCGGCCGGATATGAAACCTACGGCCCCGACGAGGGTGCGCACGGCGACCCGGGCCTTCTGTCGACCCTGATCGACGACCACTCCCGCGCGTGGAGTTGGCGCAGCGACCTCGGCGACGCCACGGGCGACCTGGAGTTCGAGCTGACGCGTCGCGAACTCGTCACCGCCGCGCCAGGAGGCCTTACCGCAGAGGTTGAAAGCCGCCTTTTCCTGTTTCCCGAAGCCCGTCGCGCTCTCACCCAGCCGGTCGGTGACCCGCACATAAGGAGTACCTGTGTCTGAACATGCCGCGTATCTCGACTACATCGCCGACGATGCGTTCGCCGAGGGGTACCTGGCCTACCAATCGAAATACGCCGACGAACCCCGCGAGAGCGATCGCTTGCTCATCCAGCTGATCGATCGAGCACTGCCGACGCGAGCCGGCGGGACCGTCCTCGACCTCGGCTGCTCGACCGGAAACTTGCTGCGTCACCTGCGTCGCGCGCGGTCCGACCTTCACCTGACAGGCGGCGAACTGATGCCCTCGCATCTGGAAACCTGTCGCCGAGACCCCGAGCTCGAAGGCGTGAATCTCGCGCGGATCGACGCCCTCGATATCGGCCGTCGCGACGCGTTCGACGTCATCGTCATGAACGCCGTCCTCTATCTGTTCGAGCTGCCACAGCTCGAACGTGCCTTGGCGAACGTCGCACGGGCCCTACGCCCCGGCGGGACGTTCGCGGTGTTCGACCTCTTTCATCCCTTTGGGCAGGAGCTGGCGATCACCGAGACCTCGGCGACGCATCTCGAGGGGCTGACCCTTCACTTTCGCCCATACGAGACGATTCGCCGGGCGCTAGATCACGCCGGCTTCGCGGAGACGACGATCACGCCCTTTCGGATTCCCATCGACCTACCGCGGCCCGAGGGTGACGACGACATCATCAGCTACACGGTTCCCGCGGCCGATGGAGAACGCCTGCTGTTTCGCGGCGCGCTCTTTCAGCCTTGGTGCCACCTCACCGCCCGCCGCGCGTAGTCGCGGCGGGCGTCGAAGGTTTAACGACCAGTCAGAGCGTCGATCACGGCCTCGGGGTCGAGGGGGTCGCCGATGAAGCGAGCCCGCCACCGGGCTACCTGCTCGGAGTCCTGAGAGGCGGCGGTGATGGTTCCCCAGAGGTCACCGTTGTCGACGTCGAACGGGTACCGCAGGAGTTCCCTATAGAGGTCGAGGTGGTCGGGCGCTCGTGTGCCACTGTTGTCGAACACGATGGCGCTGTCCCAAAGGACGGTGGTCACGCCCCGGGCGATCGCCAGGTTTCCGAAGGTCGCCCGGTCGGCCACGACGCAGTCGACGGCGTCGATCTGCTCGATCATTCCCGGAGAATCGAAGATGTCGCCACGGATGTACGTAACGCCAGGCACTTCGTAAAGACCGTTCGCCTCCAGCGCGCCGAGGTACCGCACGGTCAATCTCACCGGGCAGGCCAGCAGCCGCTCGAACACCTCTACGTTGCGCTTCGGATAGCGCGGATTGTCCAGATACGGCGGATGGGTGGGCGCGAACAGCACGTTATTGACGGGTCCGCAGCGACGCGGCGCCAACTCACAGTAAGGCCAGCCCACGACGTGCACGGGCAACGGGTAACCGAAGGCTCGGGCGACCTCGGCGTATCCCCCCCCGATGACGAGTGCGCCCGCGAGCCTCGGATAGACCGGATAGAGGCCATCCCATCCGCTCATGAGAGCGGGATCGGCACCGTGCGGGTAGAGGAACCCGCGTCCACCGTCGTTCACGCACGCGTCGACGAATCGCAGCCGTCCGTGGAAGGGAACGTCGTGGTCGATAAGCACGGCATCGGCACGGTCCGGGGGGATCGTCAGCCGGTGACCGGCCGTCGCGACCGCCTCGGTGAAGGGCGCGGCCTTACCCTGGTGATCGCAGACGGCGACATCGAGGGCTGAGACCCCTGGAACTTCGCGACGCGGTGGCCCGCAGACCGTTATCCGAATCACGGGGTCACCCCAGAACGCTGCCGGATATCGATGCTCGCGGCAGTCGATTCTCGCGGCGCGGAGATCGTCTGCGCCCGGAGGAATCTCGATCAGCTCGGAGCCGGTCTCGATCTCAACCTCGAGGACGATGACCTGACCTACCACGCCGACCAGGCTGCCGACCTCGCGGGCGAGCCCAGCTTTGTCCCCAGTCGACGAAAAGCATCCGACGTAGGCCACGCACATTCTCGCCAGCCGAGCCGGGCCAAACGCGCCGGAGAGCTCGGTCGCCGGATCGCTGCCCTCGTCGGCGTCGTCGCGAACGGCGCCGCCGGCAAAGGCCGCGTGAGGGCTGAACGTCGGGAACGGGGCGACCACGAGCAGTTCGTCGAGACCCGCCCGACGGCGCGCACCGTCGGCCGCCGCCAGCGCCAGGTCATGCCAAACCGGCCGGCTCATAGGGCTCGCGTGGGTTGTCACCGCAGCGCCGTCCCGCGTGCAACGAGAATCCAATACGAGGCCTCGGGGTCACGGCCCGGCATCACCATTCCACCGGAGCCGTCGCGGTGGTCCTGCTTGTAGTGGGTGATCTCCATCGACGAGAAGCGGGCGACCGCTGCTTCGGAGAGCTGCTGCTCCACCTCGTCGAGGGGCCAGTCGTTCACGTGGTAGGGATTGTGGTGCGAGCCGTGGTAGACCGGGTTCGGAAACGAAATGATCATCGCGTCGACCGCGCCCCACGCCGTTCGCAGCGCGGCAGGCGCGTCGGGAAGGTGCTCGACAACCTCGAAGGCCACGGCCACATCGGCCCGGGGCAGCGGGTTCGTGCACAGGTCATGCCCATAGGTGAGCACGGCGCCACCCGGCCAGCGAGGACGCTCGTGGTGCTCGGGCTCCCAGAGATCGAAACCGCGAACCGAGGCGGCCGTCCAACCCAGCATCTCGCTGCCGTAGCCGGTGCCGCAGCCGAGGTCGAGCACCTGATGACCGGCGACCAGGTCGAGCACGAACGCGTAGCGCAGCGCGTGCTCGCGCATCACACCGGCGATTGGCATCCCTGGGAACGCCCGCTCGGGCATCATCGGATCGGGGCCACCGAGCGTCTCGGACGAACGCCAATCGGCGGTACGTGGCACAGGGCCGGGGCCCTCACGCAGCACGGCAAGGTTGCGGCGGGCGTCCTCGCGTGTTCCGTCGACGGCGAGAACGGTCTCGAAGACCGCTTCGCCCGCCGCCGCGCCGATGATCTCCGCGCTCATCACGCCGAGATCGTTGAGGATCTCCAGGTCGAGCGATGACGAAACCGCCTCACGGGCCGCGTCGAGGGCGGCGGCGGTCTCACCTCGCTGCCAGCACTCGATTGCACGCTGGTGAAGGGTTTGCGGCGTCTTGGAGTTGCGCGAATTGGTTGTCATGCGGCCTCTATCGGTTCGGTTAGGGAACGGCGACGATCGCCTGGGCGGCGGGGTACTCGAGGACGAAGATGCGGCATTCCGAAAAGCCCGCGACCGCGACGTGTTTCCATGCATCCGCGCCGTACTCGGTGACGACTGCCCAGTCGCCGGCCGCTTCGTCGGCGTTGCCGTGATAGCTGGGAGGAAGGCCTTCCCGCGTTCTCGTCAATCGATCGACGATCATCGGGATGGAGAAGATGCACGCACCCTTCGGGTGCAGCACACGCCGAATCTCCGTGAGGCCTCGAATGGGTTCCGGGACGTGCTCGAGCGTGTCCGAGTGGAGCACGAGATCGAAATGCCCATCCCCGAAAGGCAGAGCCAGCATGTCGAGGGCCGGATACTCGCCGAGCAGGTGGTAGGGAAGCTGCTCGAGGTACGGGGTCAGGTTCCCCGCCCGGTTGATCTCGAGCACGCGCAATCGACGCGCGTCCGGCGTCTGAACGAACTCTGCGAAGGTGCCGTCGGCGCCGAAGAAACGCATTGTCGCCTGCGCGACGGCCATCGTCCGAAGGTTGACCTCGCAGTTTCTGCAGTGAAGGCCCTGTTGGCGCTCCATGTAGGCGACTTCATGAGGCGCGATCTCCCACGCGGCGATCAGCTCCGGCCACAGCACCGGATAGGCGATCAGCGCGCCCGAGCCGCAACAGACGCAGCGGTCGATCGACGAGCGTTCGTCGATGCCGCGCGAGTTCACCATCACGCTCATGCGACGGGCTTGACCAGCAGGCCCTGGCCGGTCGGGAGCGACAGCACCGATACGCCGGCACGCCGGGCGAAGCCGTCCATGCCGCGCTTCTGCGACTCGTAGCCGACGTACGCGTAGTCGTCGAGCAGCACCGGGGCACCAGGGCTCAGGCGTTCCCAGAATTCCTCGATGGCGGCGACCTCGGGCGGTGAGCAGTTCAGGTCGAGATGAAGGAACGCGATCCGTTCGGCGGTCATCTCGGGAAGCGTCTCGGGAATCGGCCCCACGATGAGCTTGGCGCTGGGCCATTCGGCGAAGTTGCGACGCACCTCGTTGACATCGAAGGTGTAGAAACCGCGGTCGATTTCGTTCTGGTTGCGGTCGAGGATCCCCGCGGCGCGCTCTTCTTCGGAGATGTACCGCTCATCGAGCCCGGCGAACGTGTCCATCAGGAAGAAGGTCCGCTCGCGGATGTTCCAATCCAGGAGGTTCATGATCGACGAGGCCAGAAAGCCGCGGTTGACTCCGCACTCGACGAAGTCGCCGGGGAGCTTGATGGCCATCTCGGCCGCCCAGAGCCCGACATGCACGCGCCAGTGCCAACCGTAGTCTTCGCCCGCCGCGCGGGTGCCGCGTTCGTACGCGCGCACGAAGGCGGCGTTCGCCATGAACTCGTGGTTGTGCGCGGTGTAGAGCCCATCCTGCTGGTAGATCGTTGTCATGGCCCCTCGACGGATGAGGTGCTCCAGAACCACGCCGGGTTTCGGCGCTGGTGAAGCACGTTGGCGCGAATCGGCTTCGTTGGAACGGGAAAGATGGCCGGGTCGACGATTCCTTCCTCGGTTCTCACCACGAGGTCTTTAGCCCTTGGGCGCGCAGCGCGCCGTGTTCAAGGCGGCCGACGGAGGGTGTCGATACCAGACGGTATGCCGGGGATCTCCTACGCACGCGCCGGGCGCATCGCCATCATCGTCGGCGCCATCCTCACGATGCTTTACGCGGCGAATGCCCTCGTCCCGTTCGGCGGCGCAGGCACCGACGACTTCTTCAAGCAGGGCGTCTACAACGTCGTGCTCTGCCTGGCGTCGGCCGTGATCGTCGGACGAGGTGCGGCCCTGCGGCAAGAACGGTGGGCCTGGATTCTCCTTAGGATTCGTAGGTAAATAAGGTGCAGGTTCGTGGCGGGGCGCGTTGAATGTTGGGGTGTTATCGATGAGGGGTTGATCGGCGAGCGGTTTCGGGGGTTGGCTCCCGAGCTCAGTGAGCGTGGGCGGCGGATCTGGGCGGCGTCTGAGGCGCGGGCGCTGGGTCGCGGGGGGACCGCGGCGGTGTCCCGGGCCAGCGGGATTTCTGAGAACACGATCCGCAAGGGCATCCGTGAGATCGACTCCGAGGACCGGCTTGAGGGCGGCCGGGTGCGCCGGCGCGGTGGTGGGCGCAAGCCGATCGCCGAGACCGATCCCGAGCTGATCGAGGCGCTGGAGCGGCTGGTCGCCGACGATTGTCGCGGCGACCCGATGCAGGTGTTGCTGTGGACTTCCAAGAGCGTGCGGCACCTCGCCGGTGAGTTGCGTGAGCACGGTCACGAGGCGCGCTACACGACGATGGCGGCGCTGCTGCGCTCGCTGGGTTACAGCCTGCAGTCCAATCGCAAGAGCCTGGAAGGCGCTCAGCATCCCGACCGCGACGCGCAGTTTCGCCACATCAACGGCCGGGTCGCCGCGGCGATCGCCGCCGACCGGCCGGCGATCTCGATCGACACCAAGAAGAAGGAGCTCGTCGGCCAGTTCGCCAACCGCGGCCGCGAGTGGCGCCCCGGCGGGGAGCCGATCAAGGTCTCCACGCACGACTTCCCCAGCCAGGCCACCGGCAAGGCCATCCCCTACGGCGTCTATGACATCGCCGCCAACGAGGGGTTTGTCAACGTCGGGATCACGTCGGAGACCGCGCAGCTGGCGGCCGCCTCGATCAAGGCCTGGTGGGAGGATCTGGGCCGCGACCGCTACCCGAACGCCACGGCGCTGCAGATCACCGCCGACTGCGGCGGGGGCAACGGCAACCGCATCCGCCTATGGAAGACCGAGCTGCAGCGTCTGGCCGACGAGACCGGCTTGACGATAAGTGTCTGCCACTTTCCGCCCGGGACCTCGAAGTGGAACAAGATCGAGCACCGCCTGTTTTGCCACATCAGCCAAAGCTGGCGCGGACGGCCGCTGATCAGCGACGAAATCGTCATCAACTCGATCGCGGCCACGACGACCAGCACAGGCTTGAAGGTCTACGCGCGCCTGGACGAGCGCGAGTACCCCAACAAGGTCCAGGTCACCGACGACCAGCTCGCCGCCGTCAACCTCACGCCCGACCCGTTTCACCCCGAATGGAACTACTCGATCTCCCCGCGGCCAGCGACCCCGCCGCCAACCGATCCCACAGATTAATTATCTACGGATCCTTAGTGCCGGCCTGTTTTCGTGGACGGCCGCCAACACCTACTACTCGCTGTTCATCGCCGACCTCGACCCGATCCCGATCCATTCGGTCGCCGATGGCCTTTGGCTGGGCTTCTACCCGTTCGCGTATGTCGCGATCATCCTGATCGTGCGATCGCGCCTGACGGGCCTTCGCCGCGCATGTGGCTCGACGGCATTATCGGGGCCGCCGCGGTTGGCGCGGTGTGCGCCGCGCTTGTCGTCGAGACGGCGATCGGCAGCGGCCTCTCGGGCAGCGCGGCGCAGATCGCCACCAACCTGGCGTACCCGCTTGGTGATCTCATTCTGCTGGGCGTCGCGACGGTGGCGATCGCGCTCGGCGGCTGGCGGTTGAATGCGACGTGGATTCTCCTCGGCAGTGGCTTTCTGATCTTCGCGACCGCCGATGGCGTCTACTTTTGGGAGGTCGCGAAGGGCACCTATGAACTTGGCGGGCTCATCGACACCGGGTGGCTGCTGGCGGCCCTGCTTTTCGCCGGGGCAGCGCTGCGGACGGCGCCGGCCCGTCAGGAGAGCCGCAGCGACGGCCAGCGGATGCTCATCGTCCCGTGCGTGTTTGGCCTTGTCGGGCTCGCGATGCTCGTGTTCGGCAACCTCGCATCGATCAACCTTCCCGCCCTGCTTCTGGCCACGACGTGCGTCCTTGCGGTGATCTCGCGCATGAGGATGACCTTCTGGCAGAGCCGTCGCGAATCACTGACCGACGCGCTGGCGAGCCTTCCCAACCGCCGCAGCCTCGTTCGTGATCTGCGCAGTCTCGCCCCTCAGGCCAGCGGGGAGAACCCCCTCGGCTTGGTCTTTTTCGATCTCAACGGCTTCAAGCGCTACAACGACCGCTTCGGCCACCAGGCCGGCGACGCTCTGCTGGTTCGCCTCAGCCGACGCCTCGCCGACGCGATCGATGGCCACGGCACCGCGTACCGGATGGGCGGCGACGAGTTCTGTGCACTACTTCGCGGGGGCACCGCGTCAGTCGAGGACGTCGTCTGTCGAGGCCTTGCCGCGCTCACCGACCAGGGCGACGGATTCCGCATCGACGCGGCCCACGGGCTCGTGCTGATGCCCGGCGAAGGCACCGACCCCGAGCTCGCGCTGCGCCTGGCCGACCAGCGCATGTACGCCCTGAAGAACGGCGGGCGGGTGTCGGCCGAACTCCAGACCGCCAACGCCCTCATGCAGATGCTGACCGAGCGCCACCCAGACCTCGGTGACCACTGTGACGGGGTTGCCGACCTCGCCCGCGACACGGCGCGGCTGCTGGGCCTCGATGACAATCAGCTCGAGGATGTCGCGCTTGCCGCGCGGATGCACGACATCGGCAAGGCCGCCGTGCCCGAGGCGATTCTGAACAAGCCCGGCCCGCTCAACGCCGGAGAGTGGGAGATCATGAAGCGCCACTCGGCCGTCGGTGAGAGCATCCTGCGCGCGGCGCCGGCGCTCCAAGGGGTCGCATCGATGGTTCGCTCCAGCCACGAGAAGGTCGACGGCACCGGCCACCCCGATGGCCTGACTGGCGAGCAGATTCCCCTGGGTGCGCGGATCGTTGCCGTCTGTGATGCCTACGACGCGATCATCGGCAACCGGCCGTACTCGACGGCGCGAACCTCTGCCGAAGCAACTGCAGAGCTGTACCGATGCGCGGGTAGCCACTTCGACACGGATGTCGTGGAGGCGTTCGTCGCGGCTCTGGCCGAACGCTCTCGGCTCCCCGAAGGTATCGCCGCGTCCTAACCGCCGTTGCGTGGCAACACGGTCTCGTGGGTAGAGCGGTGGATGACCTCCTCGCACTCCCAGGCGGCCAGTGTTGTCGTCACATGGAAGGTCTCGTGCGTGCAGGTCATGGTCGCGTCGACCTCGACGGTTGTGTCCCATGGGCCCCGCGCGATCTGAACGCGCCGAGTGACGTGCACCGTCGCCGAGCATGGATCGCCGACGACGATCGGGTAGTCGTTGGTGCCGCTCTCCTCAACCTCGACGTCGAGGTCGTTGATGCGCATCCGGCCCAGCAGAAAGTCGGGTTGCCGTTCGCTGAGGCGCGGAGTGAGCCGCTCGAGGTCGGCGAGCTGACCCTGGCGCGGAGTGCCGAGGTCGACACCGACGGCGGTCGGTGGCAGAAGCGGGGCGCGCAGCGATCCACCCCGGCAGCGCAGCACGACGGGCTCCGGCGACGGCCAGATCCAGGGCCAGTAGCTCGCCGACAGCGCCAGGCGGATTCGGTGCCCGACCCGGAACCGGTGCGCGCAGGCGTCGAGACGAAAGGTGACGTCCATCGTCTCGCCTGACTCGACGGCGACGAGGTGGTCGTGGCCGTCGCGGTGGGTCAGGTTCAGGAAACCGCGGGTGACCAGGCAGGAGGTCCCATCGGGAGCGACATCGCACAGGCGGGCCGCGACGAAGGCGTTCGGCCGGTCGCTTTCGAGCTGCAGGCGCAGTTCGGGGAATCCGACGAGCTCGAGATCCTCGGTGAGCGGCGCGGTATCGGTGCAGAACGACCGCGCATCGTCGGGCCGCTGGTCGCCGGGAAGACCCCCATCTGAATAGGGGCACCAGGCGCCGGCCGCGCTGCCGCATCGTTCGTCGGAGCCCATCTCCCCGTCGACGATCAGCAGATCCCACGTCTGCGCGGGATCTCCAGTCGTCGCCATCCACCGCCCCGCGCGAACCGAACGGTCGGGAAGGGTCGGATCCTCGAAGTCCTGCACGAAGAGGCGAAGGGGAGGTCGGTCGTACGGTGCCCCGTCGCGGAGATAGCAGTTGAAGAACGCGGCGCATTCTCCGAGAAAGTCGATTTGAGGGCCGGGTCGGGTGACCTGGGGGTAGCCATGCCCCCAGGGCCCGATGATCCCGTGGGCCTGCCCGGGCAGGTTGTCGACCAGATCAACGACGGCGTTGCGGTAGGGATCAGCCCATCCGCCGACGGCGAGCACCGGCACGGTGAGCCGTGCGTAGTCGAAGCAGACCGAGCCGTGACGCCAATAGTCATCTTCGAGCTGATGGGTGAGCCACGGCTCGATCATCGGCGGGCCGGCGGCGAGCCGTTCGTGCCAGCGCTCGCGCCACGATTCACCGACGACCGCGGGGTCGGGCGGCCGCGCGTCGTAGGCGTGCATCGTGGTCGCCCACGAGAGCATGTCGTGAGCGTTGACGCACCCGCCGGTGTAGTGGCAGTCGTCGGTGTAGCGCCGCACCACCGAGTTGATGGTCACGATCGCCGCGAGCGCTAGCGGCCTCCGGGCGGCGACCTGCACCGCGGCGAACCCACCCCACGAGAAGCCGATCATGGCGACCTTGCCGTTGCACCAGGGCTGCTCGGCAAGCCAGGCGATCACCTCACAGGCATCGTCCTGTTCTTGTGCCAAGTACTCGTCGGTGATCAGCCCGTCCGAGTCGCCCGACCCGCGAATGTCGACGCGCACGCCGGCAAAGCCCCGATTCGCCCACCACGAGTAGCGCGGATGGTCGTCGGAGAAAGTCCCGTCGTTCCGCCGGTACGGAACGGCTTCGAGGATCGCCGGCACACGCTCGACGGTCTCGGGAAGCCACATCCGCGCAGCGAGCCTGACGCCATCCGCGAGGGGGATGAACACGGGGTCGACGGTGGTGAACTTCAGCTCGGTCATCAACGGCCAACCTACGCATCCCCCCGGGAGAACGTCTGAACCGCGGTGCTATCAGACTTAGTCATGGACTTAGTCTGATAGTCTATTGGGCATGAAGTCCGTTGGAGTCCACGAAGCAAAGACCCACCTTTCGCAGCTTCTGCGCGAGGTCGCCGCAGGAGAAGAGATCGAGATCCGTCGAGGGTCGGTGCCCGTTGCGCGAATCGTCGCAGCAGAACCGCCTACGCAGCGTCAGTTCGGAGTTGATCGAGGTGTATTCACCGTTCCGGACGACTTCGATGCGCCGCTGCCCGACGAGCTGCTCGATGCGTTCGAGCGGTGAGGCTCCTCCTCGACACACACGTGTGGCTCTGGTTGCAGACGGAGCCCGAGCGCATCGGATCGGCACTGGACATCCTCTCGGACACCCGCAACGAAGTTCTTCTGTCCGCGGCAAGCTCGTGGGAGATTGCGATCAAGTACGGCTTGGGCCGCCTCGCCCTACCCCAACCACCCGACAGATATGTGCCCGAACGGCTTCGGCTCTCGGGCACGATTCCGATCGCTGTCGAACACGCCCATACCTTTGCGGTGGCGTCGCTACCGAGTATCCATCGAGACCCGTTCGATCGACTACTGATCGCACAAAGCGGGATTTTGGATGCCCCGATTCTGTCTGCAGACAGAATCTTCGAGCGGTATGAGATCGACCTGATCAGGGCGGGTTAGCCGGCAGACCACGCAGGCGAGAGACGACGCGACCCACCAAAACTGACAGGTTATCGGCTGGCGGATCGTATAAAAACGGGCCGCAGATCGCATAATTCACCTGAAATCGATGGATTCACGGGTCGCGCCTGACTGCATCAGACGCTGGTGGTCTCGCAGTGCTCAAGGAACAT
>JANLSO010000120.1:0-22876 GCA_031362405.1 Thermoleophilia bacterium
CGGCACCGCCGCGACCGACAGCGCCGAGAAGGTCAAGGTCGGCTTCCTGTACGTCGGTCCACGCGACGACTTCGGCTACAACCAGGCCGCCTACGAAGGCAGCCTCGAGATCCCCAAGGCGGTGCCGAACGTCGAGCTGATCCAAGCCGAGAACGTGCCGGAGAACGCGCAGGCCGAACGGGTCATGGAGAAGATGATCTCCGATGGGGCGACACTGATCTTCCCCACCAGCTACGGCCACCTCACGCCCGCGCTGAACGTTGCCAAGAAGCACCCCGAGGTCACGTTCGTCCACCAGGGCGGCCTCGAACCCGATCCGAAGCTGCCGAACGTCGGCACGTACTTCGGCACCGTCTATGAGCCGGTCTATCTCGCCGGAATCGCCGCCGGAAAGTCGACGAAGAGCAACAAGCTCGGCTACATCGTCGCCTTTCCGATTCCGCAGACTCTCGCCAACGTCAACGCCTTTGAGTTGGGCGCGAAATCGGTGAACCCGAAGGCGACCACAACGCTGGTGTTCACCTCGAACTGGTGCGACCCCGCCAAGCAGGCCGAAGCGACGAAGGCTCTTGTGTCGGATGGAGTCGACGTCATTTCCCAGCACCAGGACTGCACCAAGACGATCATCGAGAACACCGAGGCGGCGGGTGCCGCGTCGGTCGGCTATCACTACGACGCGTCGACGCTTGCGCCGAAGGGCTGGCTGACCGGTTCGGAATGGAACTGGGGCCCGATGTACACGGACATCGTCCAGACGTTCCTCGACGGAAAGTTCACCGGGAGCAAGTACGACGGCGACTACCGCGTCGGCCTGCTGACCGGCGACAACCCGTTCGTGCAGTCGCCGTTCGGGGCGTCGGTCGATGCGGATACCCAGAGTCTCGTTGCGGCGGCCAAGACGAAGATCGCCGAGTCCGGAGTGTTCGTCGGTCCGATCGAGGATCAGAACGGTGACGTGGTGGTTGCGGCGGGGAAGTCGCTCGACTACGCGACCGTCGAGCAGATGGACTTCTTGGTCAAGGGTGTCGTCGGCACCATCCCCAAGTAGCCCGCGCGCGAACGACGGGAAGGCCGCCACACGGCTTTCCCGTCGGGTCGCTGCCGGCCGTCCCCACGTCGACGTCTTCGGGTCGGGAACACCCGTGGTGCTCGTCCATGGGGTGGCGTTCGGGCCCGAGACGATGCTCCCCGTTGCTCGGGCGGTCGCGACACGCGGACGCGCCGTGGTCGTCCATCGGCGCGGTTACGGACGCAGCTCTGCGCTTTCGGCCGTCGACGTCGCCGGTCAGGTGGACGATGTGATCGAGATTCTCGACCGCTACGAGATCGAGCGGGCCATCGTCGCCGGCGTCAGCGGAGGTGCCACGACGGCGATCGCCGCGGCGATCGCCGCGCCGCAGCGGATCATCGCGGCGATCGCGCACGAGCCGGCCCTCGGCCCGCTCGCGCCCGGCGTCAACGGGCTGCTCGGCGTCGTTGCGGGGGCACTCCTGCAGGCCCGTAGCCCCGAGCTCGGCACCGAATCAGTCGCACGTCTGCTGGCCGGCCCGACGTGGGGCCGACTCGCACCGACCCAGCGCGCGAGAGTTCGTGATGCAGCCGTCGCGACTGCGTTCGAGGTGCCGTGTTTCGCTGCGTTCGCGCCATCTGTCACCGATCTCGCAGGGCTGCGCGCGCTACGCCTGGTGACATCGGTCGGCGCGCTCAGTAGCGCCCAGCGTCACGACGCGGCATCCGTCCTCGCGAACCATGCGGCTGCCGAGATCGCGGTGATCCCCGGTGCCGGGCACCTGGTTCAGATCGACGCGCCCCACGACTTCGGCCGCCTGATCGAACGGGTGCGAGGCGGATCCTCATGAGCAGGACCGTCGCCGGCACGACGCCCTACGCATGGCCCTTCGACGGCCTTCTCGAGGCGGCTCGCGTGGCGATCATCGTCGCCGGTGCGAACATCGAATGGCGCGAGCGGTGCGTCGCCCCGGAGTCGGCAATGGACGCCATCAAGAGGCTGCTCGCGCTACGCGCCGCGGGTGCGTGGGTCGTCGGCCTGCGGCATCCTGCGGCGGGGCGCACCGGCGAACCGATCTTGAATCTGACGCCGCACCTCGACCTCGACATCGCCGCCGCCGGCATCGACGGCTTTTTCGACAGCTCGCTCGACGGTCATCTGCGGCGGCTCAGAAGGGATCAGCTGGTGATGTGCGGATTCGGCCTGGAGGGTCCGGTGCACTCCACTCTGCGCAGCGCCAACGACCGCGGCTACGAGTGCCTGACCGTCATCGACGCGAGCGCACCACTTCAGACCTCCACCGCCGACGCGGCCATTTCGACCATCACGATGTCCGGAGGGATCTTCGGCGCCGTCGGGTGGTCGGCTGGTGTTCTCGCCGCCTTCGCGGGCGATATCCCGATTCCCGTTGAAAGGAGCAGCCCGTGGCGCTCGGCACGGTAACCGCAGACCCCTACCGTTGGCCGTTTGACGATGTGATCGAACCGGCGCGAACGGCTCTGGTGTGCATCGACTGGCAGCACGATTTCTGCGGTGAGGGGGGCTACGTCGACCAAATGGGATACGACCTCTCGCTGACCCGCAGCGGCCTGGTACCCACCGCTCGTGTGCTGGCCGCAGTGCGCGAGAAGGGCTTCTGCGTCGTCCACACCCGCGAGGGGCACCGACCCGACCTCAGCGACCTTCCGGCGAACAAGCTCTGGCGCTCGCGTCAGATTGGCGCAGGCATCGGCGACCCGGGAACCTGCGGGCGCGTCCTCGTTCGCGGGGAGCCCGGGTGGGAGATCGTCCCGGAGGTCGCCCCGATCGACGGTGAGCCGGTGATCGACAAGCCGGGCAAGGGGGCCTTCTACGCCACCGATCTCGATCTCATCCTGCGTATGCGGGGCGTCACGCACCTGATCTTCACGGGGATCACCACCGACGTCTGCGTACACACGACGATGCGTGAGGCCAATGACCGCGGCTACGAGTGCCTCCTGCTCGACGACTGCACCGGCGCCACCGATCACGGCAACTACCTCGCGGCGTTGAAGATGGTGACGATGCAGGGCGGAGTCTTCGGCGCCGTGGCCTCATCGGCCGCCTTCCTCGAGGCCCTCGAGGAAGGGTGAGGCCTATCGCGTCGCGGTGCCATCGGTGGCCGACAGACTCAGCAGGGCCTGAACTGCGGGGGGCCAGAACTGGCTGCCTGCGCAGCGGCCGATTTCGCGGCGGGCGCCGGCGATCGACCGTGTCGTCGTGTAGTGGCGCGCCCGGGTCATGACGTCCCACGCGTCGGCGACCGATATCAGCCGTGAGCCCTCAGGGATCTCGTCGGCGGAAAGGCCGTCGGGGTATCCCCGGCCGTTCCAGTGCTCGTGGTGGTGGCGCACCCACAGGCACTGCTCGGCCGAGAGCGCGTCGGAGGTGATTTCTGCCCCGAGGGCGGCGTGGCGCTTGATGATCTCGAACTCTTCGGGCTTGAGCGAACCGGTCTTCAAAAGCACGGCATCGGGCACGCCGATCTTGCCGACGTCATGAAGCATCGCCGCGTCGCGCAGTTTCGCGGCGCGCTCGGGGAGCCAGCCGAGGGCCAGGGCGACGTCGTGGCTCATCTGCGCGACGCGCTCCGAGTGCGCATGAGTGCTGGCGTCCTTGGCGTCGACGGCGCGGGCCAGCACGCGCAGGGCGATCAGCGCCTGGCCGCGCTCGAGCCGCTCGGCCCGCTCTTCGGCCGAGAGGATGTCGACGACCTCAGGCGAGTAGACGCAGGCCAGGTTGCGGCCGTTGGCCTTGGCCCAGTAGAGCGCCCCGTCGGCGAGGCGGTAGAGCTCGTCGGCGCTCGATGCGTGAGTGAGGTCGCAGATACCCGCCGAGACCGTCACACGCTCGCGGGCGACCAGCGGCCGGCTCGAGATCGCGGCCCGGGCGCGTTCGATCGCCTCACCGGCGCCGCCCGCTTCGGTCTCGGGGAGAATCCACGCGAACTCCTCACCGCCGACGCGCGCGACCATCTCGCCGGCGCGAACCGATGCCGCAAGCCGGTCGGCGACCTCGCGCAGCACCCGGTCGCCTTCCTGATGGCCGTATACATCGTTGAGGCGCTTGAAGTGGTCGATGTCGATCACCGCGAGGCTCAGCGATCGTCCGTGGCGCACCGCGCGGGCGACCTCTGAGCGCAGCGCTTCATGGAACGCCCGGTGGTTCGGCAGGCGCGTGAGTGGGTCGGTGACCGCTTGGGCGGCGAGCTGGGCCCGGCCTTCGGCGGCCGAGACGGCCACCGCGACGAGTTCGGCGAATCTCTCGAGTCGGGTTTCGATGTCGGGGGGCATGTCGTGGCGATCGCGCGTGATCACGATCGCTCCCCACGGGCGGGTACCGACGTTCACCGGTGCGGCAACCGTGATCGGCGTTGTGGGGTCGTCGGGCTCGACGCTGAACGCGCCTGCCGTCTCGCGAACCTGACGCAGTGCGAGGAGCTCGACCTCCCCCGGAGCCTCGGTGGCGACACGGCCGTTGACATCAGAAAGGCCAAGGGTCGCGATGCGATCGCCCGTGTCGAAACGACACACCCGTGCGGTCGCGGCCGTCACCAACGCGGCGACTTCACACGCGGCGATCGCCATCACCGCTTCAGAGTCGCCCTGCACCGCCGCCGCGGTCGCGACCCGGCGCAGGGCGGCCTGCTCGACGGCCTGCGCGGCCGCGGCGAAGCGCGGGGCGGCGTCGCGCGCGACACAGATGACGCCCAGCAGATCCTGCGCACGCGAGCGGACCGGCCGCATGCTCACATCGACGGTCATCGAGCCGCCGTTGGGACGCACGACGCGGTAGGTCAGCTCGTCGCTATCGCGTTCCCCACGCGTCATCTCGCCGAAGCTCGCCCGAACACGGTCCCTGTCGTCGGGGTGGGTGTAGTCAAGGGCGTCGGCCCCCAACATCTCGGCGGGTTCGCGACTCCAGATCCCCGCGCTTGCGGCGTTGACGAATGAGTAGGCGCCGTCCGGTCGCTGGATGGTGATCGCGTCGCCGGCGCTGTGGGCGACGAAATCAAAGCGCTCGGTTGCCACCCGTGCCTGCTCGAGGGCCTCGCGCGCCGCGGTGACATCGCGCGACACGACGGCCACGGCGTCGCCGAGAGGCGTGAACTGCGTCGTGAGGCGTCGCTCGCCGCTGAGGTCGACCAGGTGGACGTCCAACTCGAGGCAGGTGCCGGTCGACAGCACACGCCGAAAGTGTCGTAGCCACTCTTCGGTATTCGCGGGGTCGAGGTCGGACAGCCGGGAACCGATGAGGTCGGCACGTGCGACACCGCGCGTCGCCGCGGCTCGCTCGTTGGCGTCGATGACGACGCTGTCGATGATGCCCCGGGCCGAGTCACGCACCATCTCGACGAGATGAAAGTCGTCGAGGCCGACCTCGCGCACGGCGTCCAGTTGGTACTGCAAAAGCAGGTTCGAGCTGCGGTCGCGAAGCGTCCACAGCAGGGCTCGCCCGCCACCCACGGGCGCGTCGACCGCGGCGACGTCCACATCGACGGTCGTGCGGCGGCCATCAGCACCAACGATCACGGCGTCCAACGTGAGCCGGCGCGCCTCGGTGCCCATTCCCTCCAGAAGAGCGGCGCCGCGGCCCGGCCACCAGGCGTACGGAGGCCCGAAACCGACCACAGTTCGCCGGGTCCGGCCCACCAGCATGAGGAACTCGTCGTTGGCTGCGACGACCGCACCGCGTGTGTCGGTGAGCATCGCCGGGACACCGATCGCCTCGGTGAGCGACGCCGCAAACTCCGTACGGGCCGCTCCCCACGGGGTCAGGGGAACCCCGAGGGCGTGGGACAGGCTGCGGGCGGTGTCGCCCACGACCGCGCGTGGCGTGGCGCTAGACAGCGGGAGCCGCCCCGGCGACCGAGCGAAGGAGCCCGACCGTCTCGAGAAGTGCCTCCGCCGCCGGGCCCCAGAACTGGGTTCCCGCGCAGAGGGCCAGCTCGCGTGCCGCATCCACCGGGCTGCGCACGTTTCCGTAGTGACGTGCACGCGTCATGACATCCCATGCGTCGACGACGGCGATGACCCGCGCGCCTTCGGGAATTGCCGCACCCGCGAGCCCCTCGGGATAGCCGCGACCATCCCAGTGCTCATGGTGGTGCAGAATCCACGAGCACTGCTCGGAGGTCAGTGCGTCGGAGGTGATCTCGGCGCCGAGGACGGGGTGGCGCTTGACGACCTCGTACTCGTCGGTCTCGAGGCTGCCCGGTTTGAAGAGCACCGCATCTGGGATACCGAGCTTGCCGACATCGTGCAGCAGAGCGCTGTCGCGCAGCATCACGGCCCGCTCGGCCGGCCAGCCCAGCCGCAGCGCAAGGTCGTGGCTCAGGCCGGCGACACGCTCAGAGTGCGCATTGGTCGATGCGTCACGCGCATCCACCGCGCGGGCCAACGACCGCAGGGCCGTCAGGGCCTGGGTGCGCTCGAGATGGCGGGCGCGTTCTTCGGCCGAGAGGATCTCCACGACGTCAGGCGAGTAGCGGCAGATCATGTCGCGGCCATTGGCCTTGGCCCAGTAGAGGGCTCCGTCGGCGAGGCGGAAGATCTCGTCCGCGCTTCCGGCGCGCGTGAGGTCGCAGATCCCGACCGACAGTGTGACGCGCTCTGACGCCCAGATTGGCGGGTCGAGCACCGACTGGCGCGCACGCTCGACGGCGTCCATGGCCCCGTCTGCACTTGTCTCGGGAAGAATCCAGGCGAACTCTTCACCGCCGATCCGGGCAACGACCTCGCCGGCGCGAGCGGCGGCGCCCAGGCGGGCCCCGACCTCGGCGAGGACCGAATCGCCGACCTGGTGGCCGTAGACATCGTTGAGCCTCTTGAAATGGTCGATATCGAGCACCGCGAGGGTCAGCTCACGACCGTGGCGCCGCGCGCGTGCGACCTCATTGCGCAGTGTTTCGTGAAAGGCACGGTGGTTTGCGAGCTGGGTGAGCGGGTCGGTGACGGCCTGGGCGGCGAGCCGGGCCCGGGCATCGGCGGCGCTGACGGCGATCCCGACAAGATCGGCGAAGCGCTGCAATCGTTGTGTGGCTCCGGTTGCTGTGCCGACGGTGTCGGTGACGCTCGCGGCGAGAACTCCTCCCCACAGGGCACCGTCGACGCGCACCGGCGCCGCGATGCCCTCGCGATAGCCCAGGGCCGTGCAGGCCTCGCACGTTGGGTCGTCGCATGCGCTGACCCGCACCGCCTCGGCGACGCGGCTGACCTCCGACAGCGCCCCGCCGCCCGACAGCGGCACCGTCGCGCCGACCGTCCATGGCATCTGTCCGTGAACGCCGAGGACGTGGGCCCACGGGCCCTCGAAACGGGCCACCAGACCGAGTTCAACGCCGAGGAGATCAGCGACCTCGCGCGCGGCGGTGCCCAGCACACTTCGGGGATCGTGTTCGGTCGCGGCCGCCAAGGCCACTCGGCGAAGGGCCAACTGCTCCGCTGCATCACGGCTGCTGCGTTCGGCGCGTTCGGTCGCGGCGCGCTCGGCGGCGACTCGGGCGGTGCCGTCGCGCGACACGCAGATGACCGCCGACACATGCCCGTCGTCATCTCGGATCGCCCGCACACTGGTGTCGACGACGACGGCCTGCCCGTCGGGTCGTTGCACGCGGTAGCTCAACGTTTCGGCTTCTGTCGCGCCGCGCACACGGGCCCGACCGAACGCGTCGTAGAGCGCCGGTCGGTCATCGGGATGCACGAAGATCAGCGGTGAGCAGCCGGTCATGTCGGCCGGCTCGCGGTGCCAAAGGATGCGGCTCGCGTCGCTGACCGATGTGAACGTGCCGTCGGGGGAATGCACCGAGATCACGTCGCCGGCATGACGGGCGACAAAGCCGAGCTCTTCGGCCATTTGCCGCGTCGCTCGCTCGGCCCGCATGCGTTCGGTCACGTCGCGGGCGGAGATGTGGATCTCGAGTATGCGACCTGCGGCGTCGTTCATTGGTCGACCCGTCGCGTCGATCCAGGCCCAGGTGCCCGCGCCGTCGCGTACCCGAACGGTCATCTCGGTATTCGCTGCGCCGTCGCGAAGTTTGCGCAGCGCACCGAGCAGCAGGCGCACGTCGGCGGGGTGCACCATCTCGCCCAGGCGTCGGCCGGTGATCTGGCGCGGGGTGTGCCCGGTGACCCGCTCGACCGACGGCGAGACGTAGAGAATGCGGCCGTCAGACGATGCACGCGCAACGATGTCGTTGGAGTTCTCGGCGAGCAATCGATAGCTCTCTTGCGACTCGCGCATCGTCTCTTCGAGCAGCCTCTGCTCGGTGACATCGCGGACGATGATGGCCCACCCGTCGGGGTCGTCGACGCACGCGCCAAGGGCTGAGATGCTCGCGACGGTTTCGATCTGGGTTCCGTCGGCGCGCCGGAGAGTCATCTCGCCTTCGAGTGAGAAGCCATCGGCGACGACCGACCCGAGGACGGCGCGCTCGATGAGGGTCTGTTCGCTCGGCAGCCAGGGGTAGGGGGGTGAGGAGCCGATCACCGCGTCGCGAGTCAACCCGGTGAGGTTGCAGAACACCGTGTTCGCCGCCCGCACCCTGCCGCCCGGATCAACGAGCAACACGCCATCGACAGGCGCCGCGGCGAGGCTGCCCCCGCTCGACTGCGGCGTATCGAACTCAGCGGGGCCCGAGCGGCTCACGCGGCGACGCCTTTTCGCCGCGCGTTCGGCGGTCGCACGACGCGGTCGTCGTGTGCGGGCAAAACCGTGTGGGCATCGCGGTCCAGACATCCCCTGGCCATGGCCTCGAAACTACCACCGCGGTGCCCGCCGCTCGTCCAGGTTCACACCCACAAACCCCCCCATCCAACCGGTTTTCGGAGGGTTCGCTTTCGATCAGGCCCCGTATGAGGGATGCCGATCAGCGAAGTTGGGTTTCTGCTGCCTCCAGCAGGTCGCGCATGATCTGCGCCGCCGGGCGGACATCGGCCACGCCGTCGACCGACTTCCCGGCGTAGTGAGGCATTGCTGCAACGTCGCCGACGGTGGCGCGTGTGGGGTTCGGCGTGGCCAGTCGGGGAATCGGCACAACCCGCCCGCCCTCATGGATCTCGGCGACGAACTCGGCGGTGCTGGCCCTGGCGGCCTCGGCGCTCGCGCGCAGGACACGGTGCGGTGCGCTGGGCCACAGGTACGAGAACGTCTCGGTCAGAATCGTGTCGTCGGCGTTCGCGGCGATCAGAGCCCGCTGGTAGTCGGGATGGGCTCCACTCTCGGTCGCCGCAACGAACAGCGTTCCCACTCGGACAGCCTCGGCTCCCGTGGCCAGCGCCGCCACGACGGCCGCCGCGGACCCAATGCCACCGGCGGCCACCACCGGCACCGCAACCCTCGGGACGACAGCGGCGAGAAGGTCGAGCAGGCGCAGCGTTCCACGCACGTGCCCGCCGGCCTCGACGCCTTGGGCGACCACGAAGTCGCAGCCCGCCGCCTCTGCCGCCTCGGCCTCGGCGATCGAGCCGACCTGCCATGCCGCAAGGGCCCCTTCGGCGTGGATGTCATCGACGATGCCCGGGTCGGGATCCCCCCAGAACAGCTCCACGACGCGCGCGCGGCGGGCGGCGGCGCGGACGGTCTCGCGCTCGAGGAATGGGACGAGGAAGTTCACCCCGAACGGCGCCCCGCCCGCCCCGTGCGACAGCTCATCGAGTGCCTCATCCATGGAAGCTGCCGAGAAGCGCGTGCCGCCGATCATCCCGAGCCCACCGGCCCGGCACACCGCGGCGGCCAGCTCAGGGGTTGCGGTGCGGGGCATCCCGGCGAGTTGAATCGGGACCGTGCAGCCGACGAGTTCCGTGAAGCGGGTACGGATCACGGCAGTTCGATCGCGATGAACTTCGGCTCGCTCATGCTGCGCACCGCATAACGCGGCCCTTCGCGGGTGTTGCCGCTGTCCTTCACTCCTCCGTAGGGCTGCTGGTCGGCGCGAAAGGTCGGGGTCTCGTTGATCAGCACCCCGCCGAAGTGGAGCCGGCGGGCCCACCGAAGAGCATGGTCGAGGCGCGCGGTGAAGATCGCCGCCTGCAGACCGTAGGGGTTGTCGTTCGCGAGGTCGATCGCCTCGTCGATCGACTCAACGGCCGCAACGCCCACCACCGGCCCGAAGACCTCGTCGCGGGAGACCCGCATCGTGGGCGTGATGCCGTCGATCACGCAGGGGCTGATCAGGGTGCCGGTGACCTCACCCCCGGTGAGCACCGTCGCGCCCGCCGCGACGGCTTCGGCGATCCATTCCACGACCCGCCCGCGCGCGGTCGGGGTGATCACCGGGCCGACATCGGTCGCATCATCGGCCGGATCGCCGACCACGAGCTTCTCGACCGCGGCCACGAAGAGATCGCAGAACTCCTCGTGGACCGCGCGTTGGACGTAGACGCGTTGGACGCTGATGCAGCTCTGCCCGGCGTGCGTGAAACCCGACCTCGCGAGGCGGGTCGCCGCCACCTCGAGATCGGCGTCGGCGGCCACGATCACGGGTGAGGCGTTTCCGAGCTCGAGCGCGACGTGCTTTCGCGGCTGCCGGGCGCGGATGTCCCAGCCGACCGCCGCGCTACCGGTGAACGAGATCATCGCCACGTCGGGGTGATCGACCAACGCTCCTCCGGTCGAGGGGCCGTCGCCGGTGACGACGGCGAGCGAACCCGCCGCAAGCCCGCATTCGGAGAGCGTGAGGGCGAGAAGGAGGGCCGACAACGGCGTCGCGGCCGCGGGCTTGAGAACGACCGGGCACCCCGCGGCGATGGCCGGTGCGACCTTGTGGGCGACGAGGTTCAGCGGAAAATTGAACGGGGAGATCGCGCCGACGACGCCAACCGGCTCGTAGACGACCATCCCGAGCTTGCCGAGCCCTGAACGCGTGCCTTGCATCGGCACCATCTCACCGGCCAGCGATCGGGCCTCGATGGCCGCGAAGCGCAGGGTGTCGACGCAGCGTGTTGCCTCGCCGCGGGCCTGTGTGATGGGCTTTCCGGCCTCCAGGCAGATCGTCTGGGCGAAGTCCTCGAGCCGCTCGGCAACCCTCACAGCGGCGCGTTCCAAGATCTCCGCACGCTCGGCGGCCGGGGCAGGGGGCAGGTGCCTGCGGGCGTCGGCCAGGGCGCGCTCGATCTCCTGGGGGCCGCCCGCGGCGACCTCGGCGATCACCTGCTCGGTGAAGGGGTTGCGTACCGCGATGCGGTCGTCTGCGGTCTCGAACCGGCCGCCGAGAAACAGGCCCGTCGGTTGATCGTCGGCCATGCCCGCACCGCTCATCGCAGTGCCAAGCCCTCCTCGCGGAACTGCCGCGCGCGGCGCATGTTCTCCTCATCCGGGCCGTCGCCTTCGCTGCCCGGGACCTCCAGGATCACCGGCAGCCCCTGCAGTGCCGGGCACCCAAGGATCGAGCGCATCCCGTCGGCCCCGATCTGCCCGTCACCCAGGTTCTCGTGCCGGTCGCGGTTCGAGCCGAAATCGGTCATCGAGTCGTTGAGATGAAGACACCGCAGCTGGGGAAGGCCCACGACCCGATCGAACTCCTCCAGCACCCGGTCGATCCCCCCGGGCTCGTGGACGGGGTAGCCGCTGGCGAACAGGTGCTGGGTATCGAGGCAGAATCCGAGCCGCGAGGGGTGCTCGACCCGGTCGAAGACCGCCTTCAGCTGCTCGAACGTCCGGCCGATCGTGTCGCCCGCACCGGCGGTGTTCTCCAGATAGATCGCGGTGTCTCCGGGGGATTCGGCGAACGCGGCGCGGATCCCGGCGGCGATGCGATCGGTCGCCGCGTCGAGCGTGTCGCCTTTCGAGGACCCCACATGCAGGACGACCCCGTCGAGGCCGAGGGCATCGCCGATCGTCAGGTGCTGGATCAAGCTCTCGATCGACGAGCGGTGGATGTTGCGCGTGCCGACGGCGGGTTTGCCGGGTGGCCCGGTGGGAACGTCCTTGTCGGGCGCGCCGAGGTTCATCAAGTAGAGGCCGTGGCTGACAAGAGGCCCCAAATCGGCCGTCGCGGCCTTCTCGCGGAAGGCGGCGATCTCCTCGGGCTTGTGGTTGATCGGCTTCCAGGTCCGCGGGTTGTGCGTGAAGACCTGAAGGCTCTCGCAGCCGATCGCCACGGCCCGGTCGACGGCCTTGCTGATTCCGCCTGAGGACGACACGTGCGCTCCGAATCTCATGAGTGGGATCCTACGCCGCTATCGTTGGCCGTCGTGGCACGCGAGAGACGATCCATTACCGGCCCGGCGCGTGTGCGCTTCGCCCCCAGTCCGACGGGCAGCCTGCATGTGGGCGGTGCCCGCACGGCGCTGTTCAACTGGCTGATAGCCCGCAACACGGGCGGCACGTTCGTTTTGCGGCTGGAAGACACCGACCGGGAGCGCTCGACGCCCGAGAGCGAAGCCGAGATTCTTCGCTGCCTGCGCTGGCTCGGCCTCGATTGGGACGAGGGCCCGTTTCGTCAAAGCGAGCGCAGCGAGATCTACACCACCGCCGTCGAGCGTCTGAAGGCCGCCGGCGCGGTATATCCATCGTGGGAGACCGACGCCGAGCTGAACGCGATGCGCGAAGAGGCGCGGGCCAATAAGCGCGCTCCGGTTGTGCGCGGCCGCCGCCATTGGAGCGACGACGACCTCGGCCGCTTCGCGGCCGAGGGCAGAAAGCCGGTGTGGCGTTTCGCGGTCGATGTCGAGGGCCAGACGGTGATCGACGACTACGTGCGTGGCGCCGTGACCTTCGAACACGCCCAGATCGAAGACTTCGCCGTTGCCCGCTCTGACGGAACGCCGATGTACAATCTCGCCGCCGCGGTCGACGACATGGAGATGAACATCACGCATGTCGTGCGTGGGGAGGACCACATCTCCAACACGCCCAAGCAGATGATGGTGATCCGCGGCCTTGGGGGTACACCGCCCGCCTACGCCCATATTCCGCTGATCCTCGGGCCCGACAAGAAGCGCCTGTCAAAGCGCCACGGGGCGGCGTCGACCGAAGACCTCGAGGTCAAGGGCTACCAGCCGCACTCGGTGATGAACGCGCTGGCGCTGCTCGGGTGGAGCTACGACGACAAGAGCACCATGATGAGCAAAGACGAGCTCATCGAAAATTTCTCGATCGCCCGCGTCTCCAAGAGCCCCGCCGTGTTCGATGAGAAGAAACTCCAGGTCATGAACGGGCGCTATCTGCGCCTGATGGAGCCCGACGAGTTCGAAGAGACCCTGATCGCGTTTCTCACGCAAACCGGCTACTTCACGGACAAGGGCCCCGCCGCCGAGGCCCTCGCGCGACAGAGCGCCCCGCTCGTCAAGCGCAAGCTCACCACCCTCGACGAGTACGACAGCCTGGCCGGCTGGATGTTCCGGCCACTGGAGTTCGAGGATGAGGCCTGGGAGTCGCTGGTCGCCGATGTCCGCCACTCGATCCAGGTGATCGGTGGGGGGCTCGGCCGGCTGGAGGTGCTCGACGACTTCACGAACGCGGGGATCAAGGAAGTCTTGTCGGATCAGCTCCACATCCTCGGCGAGAACGCCCGCGAGTTCCTCGAGCCCCAGCGGGTCGCGATCACGGGCCAGAAGATCTCCACCGGTATCTATGAAAGCCTCGAGCTACTGGGCCGCGATGAAACGGTGAAGCGTTACCGCGAGACCCTCGGGCGACTGGCCGAGCTGTGGAACGCATAGCCCAGAACCCCGGGCGCACGATCACCCTGGTCGGCGCCTCCATGATGGGGGTCTTCTTCATCGTGGCGTTCATCTTTCGCCGTGTCGGGGTCTCGCAAGACACGCTGACGATCGTTGCCGGGACCTTCGCCTACGGCTTCCTCGCGTTTGCACTGGTGGTCGGGGTGCTGGCCTGGCGCCGCCGGCCCGGCGGGATCGAGCAGGCCGTATCGACCTACCTCAGCCGCAACCGCACCATGGTCGACCTGCTCGGTGAACCTCTTGTCGTGGCGGTGCCAACGGAGATGGCCGAATCCGAGCAGGCCGAGGGCGCGCAGGTCAACGTGGCGGCGGTCGTTTCGGGGCCGCGGGGCACGGCCGATGCCGATCTCGTGCTGGCACGCCTCGGCCGACGTTGGGAGGTGCTCGATGCCACGGTCGAGCACCAGGGTGAGCGACATCTGCTCTCGGGCGAACCACTGAAGTAATCCCCGGCGCTCAATCTGAGGGCTCTCGTGCCGAGGGTAGCGGTATGCAGATGAGCGTAGACAGATGACGGTCGTTGAGCTGGGCCGCGCCCCGGAGGAGATCCTCGCGGCGGCGGTCGACTCGTTGGGAGAGCTGCCTGTTCTTTCGGGCACGATCCTTCGCGTCTCACAGCTGGCCGACGACCCGGAGTCGTCGACGGCCGAACTGGTTGCCGCGCTGGAGGGCGACGAGTCGTTCTCGGCGAACCTGCTGCGTTTCGCGAACTCGGCGCACAACGCGCGTCCGGTGCGCGCCAGCACGATCCGCCAGGCCGTCACCTTCGTCGGTCGCTCGGCTTTGAAGCGCCTTGCGCTGGAGGCCGGGACGTACCGGTTCCTGGAGCAGGTCCCCGGTAACGGCAGCCCGTCACGTGGGCAGCTGCACATCCACGCGGTGGCGGTCGCCGCCTGCGCCGCCGGCTTTGCCGCCCGCGCGGGAATCCCCTCTGACGTGCCCCATCTCGCCGGCCTGTTGCACGATGTCGGAAAGCTCGTGATGCCCATTGCCTTCGGTGAGGAAGCGATGGACGAGGTTGCTCGTTCCTCCCCGTCCGGGGCGGCCCGGATCGCGGGCGAACGTCGCCAGACCGGCCTCGATCACGCTGTCGCCGGTGAGGTCTTGGCGCGCCGTTGGGGTCTTCCCGCCGAGGTCGCCGCGGTCATCGCCGTCCACCACGGAGGGCCGAATGGCGACGAGGTCCCCTCCCCGGAGGCCGCCTGCGTTCAGCTCGCCAACCAGGTCGTTGCGATGATCGACGGGCGTGCGTCTGACACCGAACTCGTGTCGGGGGCCCTGGCGGTCTTGGGCCTGACGGCCGAAGCGCTCGATGAGGTTGCCGAGGTGGCGCTGTCGGCATCGGCGACGTCCCTAGACGGTGGACCGCTGGCCGAACGGGTCGGCCAACTCCATGAACTGGCCCGGATCGACGATCTGACCGGCGTTCTCAACCGCCGGGCATGGCTGCAACACGTTCGCGAAGCACTCGGCACACCCGGGTGCGTGCTCGTCTGTGACATCGACCACTTCAAGGTGGTCAACGACCGCTACGGGCACAGAACGGGAGACCTTCTGCTCGCCGAGGTGGCGCGGGTGCTGGGCCGGCAGGGTACGGCGGGTCGCCTGGGCGGCGATGAGTTCGGCCTCTGGGTCGTGGGTGATCCCGCCGCCGGTCGCGCCGCCGCCGATCAGAGCCTCGAGCGGCTGAAGGCATCCCTGGATGACATCCCCGGCCTCGACGGCGTGGGCATGTCGATCGGTATCGCCTTTGCCGACACGCACGAGCTCGACGTGATGGACCTCGTCGAACGCGCCGACGCGGAGCTCTACCGAATCAAAGAGAGCACCCGCCGACCGTAGGTCCTCAGCCGGTTTGGGCGAGCCCCCAGACGGCGAGGGCGATTCCGAGGATCAACCCGCTCCCCCGGACGCTGAGGATTGCCACGCGGGCGAGTGTCCGCTCGGCCCCAGCGGGGGCCATCTGCGTCGCCTTCCAACGCAACGCCAGCGACATCGCCTGGTATGCGGCCAGCACGCCGCCCCCGATCACGGCCGCGAGGTTCATGACTCGTGGCGGGTATCGCAGGGCTCGCTGATAGCCTGCCATCCCGTACGCGGGACGTAGCGCAGCCTGGTAGCGCACCGCCTTTGGGTGGCGGGGGTCCCCGGTTCGAATCCGGGCGTCCCGATGATCAACTCTCGTCGCCGTCGACCCTGCGGCGACGGTTGTCGTCGGCAAGGGTCTGAACCGAGAGGTTGGCGCGCATGCGTTCGTGCGCCGCCTGCTGCCAGTCGGAACGGTCGGTGAGAGCACCGGTCATGGCGAGGAAGGTCCCGAGTACGAGCCCGCCGAAGATGATGATCGTGGTCACGGTGGCGGTGGTGCTCATGTCGAAGCTCGGCCCGCGCCCCCGCGAGAGTAGGAGCAGCAGCCCCGCCGGGATCGCCAGCCACCAGATCTTTCCGGCCACTCCCGAGGCGATCGCGACGGCGATCCCCCCGGCAATGAGCGCAGTGACGAGGCCACCGCCCGTGCCGAGGGCTGAAGCGAGGCCTCCCAGCCCGTCGCCCAGGGAAAGATCGAAGCCCATCCCGAGAGCAACCCACGCCAGCATTCCGGCGGCGAGAATCCCGCCTGCCGCTGTGTTGAGGCCGATCATCGCCGCCGCCCCGAGGCCGAGTAGGGCAAAGACGGGCACGAGCCCATCGCCCGAGGTGAGGCCGTCCGCGCGGCCGACATGGGTCAGGTCGACGCCGACCTTCGCCAGCACCCAAAACAGGGCCAACACGATCACGATGAGGCGCAGCTTCGACATTGTCGCCGCACTGTCCGCCTGAGGGTGGGCGAGGTCAAGCACGATGAGTTGCCGCTCATGCGAGCATTACCCGCGTGCGGACGCCGCCACCACTCCCCGAGGCCGTCGGTGCGCAGCGCCGACGCGTTGCGGCGCTCGCGGCGCTGGGGGTGGTCTCGATCGTCGCCGGGGTGTTCCTCGCGGCGGCGGTGCTTGGCGATGACGGGGTGCCAGTTGCGCCTACCGTGCCTTCGGCGGTGCGTGAGCCGAGCCCACCTGCCGCCGCGCCCGCCGCCGTGCGCGCTCCGAACGCGCCGCCCGCGACCTCGGCTCGACCCACCCAGGCGCCTACGCCAGTGCGCCCGGCGCAACCCTCACCCGAGCCGACGCCGAGAATCGCCCGCGGAACGCCGCCGCCAACGGCCACCGAACCCGCGGCAACCACGCCTGCCGCGCCGACCGTACCGGGGCCGATCGCGCCAACGGCTCCCGAGCCGATTCGGCCGCCCGCTCCGGAGCCCCCACAGCCCGAGGCGCCGAACCGGCCGGAGGTTCCCCGCGCCTCGCCCGAACCACCACCGACCGATGTCATCTCGGCCGCGGCACTGCCCGACGCCACGACCGCGCGCCAACGGCTCGAAGGCGTCCGCGACAGATCGGCCGCCGGAACCCCCCTGCGTACCGAGCTCGACTGGCTGCTGCGGCTCGGTCATCTCTACGACACCGACACGGCCCCGCCCGGCCGCCGTGAGACCGTGCGGCGAGCGCTACGTGCAAACGCATGGTGGTTCTCCGGCCGTGGAGTTCCCGAACGGGCTGTCGTGCTGCGCGATCCCGACGGCATCCTCTTGAACCATCGCGCCGGCTACGGGTTCATGGTCAATCCGGTCGCCACAACGGGCCGTTGGCAAGGGCTCAACGACGACCTGGAACCACAGCAACTTGCCGAACCGCTTCTTACGATGGGCGTGCCGCTGACATTCTCCGATCGTCAGGCCCAGGTCTGGGAGTACTTCGATGTGCCGACCGACCCGACGGCGATCCGCCCGGGCGTGTCGGCGATGGCTCAGGCGCGGGTCGCTCAGCTGATGGCCAATGCCTACGCCCGCACCAGCGACATCCGCTTCCTGGTCGCCTCCCGGGAGGCCGTGATGTCGCTGGCCGTGCCGGTCGACAACGGCGGCGCGCGGTCGATGGTCGCGGATCCTCCGGGCAGCGAGCCGTCGGTCTGGTTCCCCGAGCGCGCGTACCCCGGCGGCGACCCCTGGGCCGGAGCCGCGCTGAACGGCTTCATGGTGACGATCCTGAACCTTCGAGGCACGACGGCCGCGCTGCGTAGCGGCCCGGTATCCGACGATGCCACCGCGACGGCGGATCTCGCCGAGACGCTGTCGGATCAGGCCGCCGCGAGCCTCGAGAGGTTCCTTCCGGCCCATGACACCGGTAATTGGAGCCTCTACGGGCTGAACACCCCCGGTCGGACGCTGCGCAACTATCGGGCCGACGTGAACTACCACTGCTATCACGTCAGGTTGCTCGGCGGCCTGGCCAGGGCCTTCCCGGGGCGCGGCTTTGCGACGGTCGCGACGCGCTGGTCGGGCTACGTCGCGAAGCAAGGGCTGGAGTGCCCCGCGCGCTGAAACGACAACGGCGCCGGGTGCCCGCCCGGCGCCGTTGACGTACTCGTGTCGACCGGGGTGCCCGCCCGGTCGGTGCCCTGTGTGTCCTGCCCCAGAAGTGAAGCACGGGCTCGCTCGCTTACGGACCTGTGCAAAGGAAATGCCCAGGGCGAATCTCAGTACCGCGTAACCGGTGCGCCTCGCGCTTTGTCCGAGCAGGCGCATAGGCTTTGCGCGAACCCATGAAAGACGGAGGATTCATGCTCAAGGAGTTCAAGGCATTTCTCATGCAGGGCGACATCGTCGCTCTCGCCGTGGCGGTCGTCATCGGTGCCGCGTTCGGTGTTGTCGTGGCATCGTTGGTCGCCGACCTGATCACGCCACTCATTGGTGCCATCTTCGGTCAGTCCGACTTCAGTGCGCTGAACTTCAAGATCAACGGGAGCAGGTTCAACTACGGCAACTTCATCAACGCCCTGCTGGCGTTCGTCACGGTCGCGTTCGCGATCTTCTTCTTCGTCGTCAAGCCCCTCAGCAGGATCATGAAGAAGGCCGACGACGCGCCGGACCCGCAGGAAGTTCTGCTGACCGACATCAAGGCACTGCTCGCCGAGCAGAACAGCACGCTCGGGGCGATCGCCCGCAAGTAGTCCGAAGAAACTCCTGGGTTCAAGAAGGGGGGTCGGCGGCGCCACGCTCCTCGCCGGCCCCTCCGCCCCGCGGAGCGGCAAGAACGCCAAAAGCTCGTCGGGCCTCCATTGCAGCGCCGAACGCGGCACCTTCGCCAAAGCGGCAGCCCAGAGCCCGCAGCCGCGCCATCGCCGACCGGTCGTCAACGCCCGCCGCGCTGACGGTGACGCCCAGGTGACGAGCCACCGAAACGACGGTCTGAACGACCGCCCAATCGCCACGTCGCACGAGATCGGCATCGATGACGACTCCGTCGAGTGGCAGGCCGCGCAGTACCTCAAGCGATGAGGAGCCGCTTCCGAAACGGTCGAGTGCAACCCGAACACCGACGACGCGAAGCTCACCCAGGCCGCGCTGGGCGCCGCTCGGATCGGCGACCACGAGATCTTCAGCCACACGGATCCAGAACCTGCGTGTGGGCGTACCGGCGCGGCGGGCAACCGCATCGATGAAGGCAGCGAGTCCTGGTTGGAGCGCGGCGATCGACGGGGCCTCGAGCGCCAAGTGCGGCGGGTCGGCGTTGACCGCGTCGGTGGCCCATTCGGCGAGGGCGCTCGTCGCACGGGCGATCACCCGTTGCAGGCGGGCATCGTCGTCGAGGTCGCCACCTCCGGTGACCTCGACCAAGAAACCCGCCGTGCGCGTTGACGAGAGGTCGATGATCGGTCGAAACATGGTCGCCAGGGGTGCGTCGCCGCGGTGGCCCTGATCGCCGCGCGAGCGCTGAAAGCAGACAACGTAGGCGGGCTCGCCCTCCCAGACCAGGGGCCGCACATCAACGTCGACCGCGCCGCCGGGTGACGCCAGCCGTACGTGCTGACGCGAATCGCTGCGCAGGTCGATCAGGGCCGCGAACGGCACGACCTCACCAACTCGTGCCGGCGGCGCGAGATCCCGGGCGGCCATGTTTCGCATCATCACCGTGCCCGCGGTGTCGACCACCATGATCCCCATCGGCAGCGCATCCAGCAGGGCATCGAGACGATCACCGGAGGCCGCGTCGGGCTGGTCGTGCTCTGTCAACCCCGCTCCTGGGAACGATGCGTCTGACACGCCGAAGGCGACGAAACTTCTGACGGCGTTGAGCGATCGTAACGATCGTCGCGGCTGGCCGAGTCGGGGTAGCCTGTACCGCGGATGCTGATGCTCGCCGCCGAACCCCCTGTGCTGGCCGCAACGGCGGCCCAGGTCGCGACCGACCGGCAGTTGGCAGGCCAGCGGGTCGGATTCGGTTTCTCCGGCCCCACGCCTCCCGCGGCACTTCTCGACGGGATCCGCAGCGGCGAGGTCGGCTCGGTGATCCTGTTCTCGGGGAACGCCATCACGGCCGACGGCTTCGCGCGTCTCACGGCTCTGCTTCAGGCCGTGCCCCGCCCGCCGTCGTTGGATGCACCCCTCCTCATCAGCGTCGACCAGGAGGGCGGCGCCGTGCGTCGCGTTCCCGGGCCGCCTGCGGCCTCCGCCGAGCGGCTCGGGCAGCGCCCCGTCTCGGCCTCGGCGTCGGCCGGTCATGCGGCCGGACGGTTGCTGTGCCGAGCCGGCCTCGGAGCAACGCTGGCCCCGGTGGTCGACCTCGCCCGCCCCGGCTCGGTGATCGCCGCCCAAACCCGCAGCTTCGGAAGCTCTCCCGCCGTGGTCGCCGCCCGCGCGGCCGCCTTTGCCGCGGGCCTGGACGCGTACGGCGTTGCGTGGGCCCCCAAGCATTTTCCCGGGTTCGGTGGCGCCACCGAGACAACCGATGAGCGGCCGGTGACGGTCCGTACTCGGGTCGCTGACCTGCGCGCTCACGACGAGGTTCCCTACGCGGCCCTCATCGCGCGCGGTGCGCCGATGGTAATGGTCGCGACGGGCCGCTTCGCGGCGTTCGGAGGCACGCCCGCGGCGTTGAATCCCCGCGTCGTGACCGGCGAGTTGCGTCGCCGCATGGGGTTTGAGGGTGTGGTGATCACCGATGCCCTCGACACGCCGGCGCTCGCCCCGGTCGGTTCTGACGCCGAGGTCGCGGTCAAAGCTGTCCGGGCCGACGCAGACCTGCTGATCTTCACGAGCTTTGAGAGTGGCCAGGACGCCGCGGCCAGCATCACCGAGGCCCTCGATTCGAGAACCCTCGATCGTGACGACGCGCAGCGCTCACTGGTTCGGATACTGACCCTGCGCTGGAAGATCGCTCTCGCTCAGGCGAACCGCCCGGCCTGTTTGGTGGCGCGTGGCTGATCGCGGGATCCCATTCACCCGGGCCCGGGAGCTCGTCGCCGCGCATCGGCTTGCTCCGGGCCGTGCGGAATTGGTCGCTCTCGCCGCGGGCCTTGCGGGGCGGGTTCTGTCGGAAGACGTGCTCATGCGCGGTGATCACCCGCCGTTCACCAACTCCGCCATGGACGGCTACGCGGTGCGCGCGACCGACACCCCGGGAGATCTGACGGTCGTCGGTGAGAGCCGCGCGGGGCTGGGGTGGGTGGGAACGCTGGCGCCCGGCCAGGCGATCGTCATCTCGACCGGGGCGCCGCTTCCCGCCGGGACCGACGCGATCGTGGCCCGTGAGCGGGCGGTCGTCGAGGGAGACGTCGTCCGGGTGCCGCAGGCCCAGCCTGGAGCCTTCGTTCGTGAGCGGGGGTCAGACGCACGCGCCGGCGAGCGTTTGTTCACCGTGGGCACGCGGTTGGCTGCGCATCATGTGGCGGCGCTGGCGGGCGCCGGTCACGCCGAGGTGATGTGCCGACCCGTTCCCCGCGTGGCGATCCTCACCACGGGCGACGAGGTTGTCGCGCCGGGCGCCCCACTGGGGCCCGGGCAGGTCTGGGATGTGAATGGCCCGGGTCTCGTGGCGCTTGTCGATGCCGCAGAAGCCGATCTGACGTCGCGGCGCGCGGCCCGCGACGATCGCCGCGCCACGATTGAGGCCCTCACGAGCGCCCTCACCGACGGCCCCGACCTGCTGATCACCACCGGTGGCGTGTCGATGAGCGATCACGACCATCTGCGGCCGGCGTTCGAGGAACTCGGGGCGCAGGAGATCTTCTGGGGAGTGGAGATCCGCCCGGGACACCCCCTCTGGTTCGGCCGGATCGGCGCGACCCGGGTGCTGGGCCTACCCGGGAACCCTGTGGCCGCGGTCGTCTGCTTTCTCGTCTTCGCGAGGGCCGTCCTGGGATGCGACGACCCGTGGATCCCCCACGTCCTCGCCGTCGACTATCACTCGCCGACGCCTCGGACCGACCTCATTCGTGCCCATGAGACGCCCGAGGGCCTGATGCCCGTCGTGGGGCAGATGTCGCACCACGTCAGTGGCCTCGCCCACGCAACGCACATCGTCGAAGTCGCCCCGCGGGGACGACTCTCCGCTGGGGAAACCGTCACCGCGCTACGCATCGCGCCGCACGAAGGGGCCTGACGACTTACGACGAGCCGGCGTTACCCTCGGGGGCATCCATGGCGGCCGCCTGCGCGGCTTCCTTGGCGTCAGCCTCGTCTTGAGCGGCGGCACCGAGCGCGGAACGCCAGTCTTTCGGTAGCTCCTTGTGGAACGGCGTCAATTGCCGGCCACTTCCGGTCATAGCCTGCGGGTTGGATCCGAAGAAGCGATTGGGGTAACGAGATTCGACCATGCCCGGGACGATAGCGGACGGCCCGCGGGGACGTTCGACCGGGCCTGCTTCACGGCAGCGCCAGCACCCCGTCCACCAGGTAGATCGTTGCGTCCGCCGTGGTGATATTGCCGCACACCACGACGCTCCTTCGCCGCCAACGCGGACGTTTCATCCATCCACATCGACGGTGGCGGGCCTCCGGGCGGGCGTCAGAGATCGCCCGTAAGCCCCGAGGGCGAGATCTGCCTCTTCACGAGAAGGCGCTGAACCCACCGCTTGGTCGCTTGGCGATCGAGAACCACGGTCCGCGGCCGTCGACCAAAAAGCGTCGATCGCGGCGTCGGACGGGACGAAGATCGTCACGTTCGCGGTTCGGACAGGCCGCCTCGCTGCGCAAAAGCGTTGCAGCTCGAGAATCGGCGCTACAGGAACAGGACGAACCGTTGCTTCTCATCGGCGATTCTGGGCGGGGAGACGCGCCCACCGGAAC
>JANLSO010000180.1:0-6703 GCA_031362405.1 Thermoleophilia bacterium
CCTCTTCGTGTTCGCGCTTGCGGGCATGTTGGGCCTCGAGGTGATCCACCGTGTCCCGAAGCTGCTGCACACGCCGCTGATGGCACTGACGAACGCGATCTCCGCGATTTCACTGGTGGGGTCGCTGGTGATCCTCGGCCAGGCGGAGACGAACTACTCGATCATCCTCGGCTTCATCGCCGTCGTGGCCGCCACCATCAACGTCGTCGGTGGCTTCCTCATCACCGACAAGATGCTGAAGATGTTCCGGCCGCGCCCCAAGCCCACACCTGCCGTCGCTGAGACGGAGGCCAAGCCGTGACGCGCGACAACATCATCGACATCGGTTACCTCATCGCGGCGATGGGCTTCATCCTGTCGCTGAAGTGGATGTGTTCGCCGAAGACCGCCCGCCGGGGCATCATGGTCGGCGAGATCGGTTTCGTCGTCGCGATCGTGGCGACGCTGCTGCGCGACGACATCACCGGCGAGGGCTACGGCTACATCGCCGCCGCCCTGCTTGTCGGTGCCGCGATCGGCGTGCCGCTGGGTCTGAAGGTTCCGATGACCGCGATGCCGCAGCGGATCGCGCTGTCGCACGCATTCGGCTCGCTCGCCGCGGGCCTCGTCGGCACCGCGAAGTTCTTCGAGTTCCACAACGAGTTCTCGAAGTTCACGATGGCCGTGCTCGGTTTCGAGGTGCTCCTTGGTTTCCTGGTCTTCACCGGCAGCCTCATGGCCGCGGGCAAGCTGCACGAAAAGCTCCCCCAGCGCCCGATCCTCTACAAGGGCCAGAACCTGGCGAACTTCGCCGTGCTGGGCCTCGCGGTGATCATCATCGCCCTGCTGGTGATCGACACGGGCCAGGTCTGGCTGTTCGCCGCCCTGATCGTGCTCTCGCTGATCATGGGCGTTCTGTTGATCATCCCGATCGGTGGCGCCGACATGCCGACGGTCATCGCGCTTCTGAACAGCTACGCGGGCCTTTCGGCCGCGGCCCTGGGCTTCGTGCTCGACAATAAGCTGCTGATCGTCGCGGGTGCACTCGACGGTACGTCGGGTCTCGTGCTGTCGATCGTGATGTGTCGCGCCATGAACCGGTCGTTCCGTAACGTCCTGTTCGGGGCCTTCGGTGCGGTGGACCAGACCGCCGGCGGGGTTGCCGTCGAGACGGCGCCGGTGCGCTCGGCCAGCCCGGACGAGGCTGCGGAGATCATGCGCAATGCGCGCCTGGTGGTCATCGTTCCCGGCTATGGAATGGCCGTCGCCCAGGCCCAACACAAGGTGCGGGAGCTCACCGATGCCCTCACCAAGGAGGGCGTGGATGTGCGGTTTGCGATCCATCCGGTCGCCGGGCGGATGCCGGGGCACATGAACGTGCTGCTCGCCGAGGCCAACGTCTCGTACGACAAGCTCTTCGATATGGAAGACATCAACCCCGAGTTCCCTCAGGCCGACGTGGTTCTGGTGGTCGGGGCGAACGATGTCGTCAACCCGGCGGCGCGGCACGACAAGGCCAGCCCGATCTACGGGATGCCGATTCTCGACGCCGACAAGGCCCAATGCATCATGGTCATCAAGCGCAGTATGCGGGCCGGTTTCGCCGGTATCGAGAACGAGCTCTTCTTCGACCCGAAGACGCTGATGGTCTTCGGCGACGCCAAGGCCGTCGTCTCTGACATGGCGGCCGAGGTCGCCGGCACGCGGGAAGGCGCCAGCTTCTAACCGGTTTGGCGTGGGGTCCTCACGGGCCCCACGTGGGTTAGTCTCGTCGACATGAGCGCACCCCTTCGACCTCTCGCCGACACCGGTCTGGAGGTTCACCCACTGTGTTTGGGCGGCAACGTCTTCGGCTGGACCGCCGACGAGCCGACGTCGTTCGCCGTGCTCGACGCGTATCAGGCCGCCGGCGGCAACTTCATCGACACCGCTGAGGTCTACTCCGCCTGGGTTCCCGGTAACTCGGGCGGCGAGTCGGAGACCGTCATCGGCAACTGGCTGGCCGCACGCGGCAACCGCGATCAGGTCGTGGTGGCCACCAAGGTCGGCCACTCCGCGACACCCACCGACACGCCGGGCCAGCTCACCGCCACGCGCATCCGTGCCGGTGCCGAGGGCTCACTGCGACGCATGCAGACCGACTACATCGACGTCTACTACGCACACGAGGACGATCCTCTCACCGACCTCGACGAGACCCTCCACGCATTCCAGAGCCTGGTCGACGACGGCTTGGTGCGAGTAATTGCGGCGTCGAACTACAGCGCTCCCCGCCTCGCCGAGGCGCTGGCCCGGGGTGGCAACGGCCGTGCCCGCTACCGAGTCCTGCAGCCGCACTACAACATCGCCGAGCGGGACCAGTTCGAGGGGCCACTTGAAGATCTGTGTGTCAGCGAGGGCGTCGCGGTACTCCCCTTCTGGGCGCTGGCCCGCGGCTTTCTGTCGGGCAAGTACCGCCCCGAAAAGCCACTGCCGGCGAGCCCACGCGCGGCCGGTATCGCCGCGAGTTTCATGAACGACAAAGGCTTTGCGATCCTCGACGCGCTCGACACCGTCGCCGATCGCACGAATGCCACCCCCGCCCAAGTTTCGCTCGCCTGGCTGATGCAACGCCCCGGCGTCGTCGCCCCGATCGCCAGCGCGACCTCCGTCGAACAACTCACCGAACTGATGGGCGCCGCCGACGTGGCTCTCACCGCCGACAACGTCTCCCTCCTCGACACCGCCAGCGCCTAAACGCGAACCCCGGGCACCGAGGTTCGCGTCTGCAACGTTGAGATCTCCGGGACGCTGCCGATAGGGAAGGTGTGAATATCTCCGCGGCGGGTTCCGACAACGTGCTCGGCCAGGCGCAGGTCCTGATGCTGAGCAAGGCCCTCGACATGGCCACGCAGCAGGCGGCACAGCTTTTGTCGGTTCTTCCGGCGCCGGGTGGTTCCGGCCAGCAGGTCGACGCTTTCGCCTGATTCTTCTCGCCGCCGGGTAGCCTGGCGGAGATAATGGAGATCCGACGATGAGGGCGCTGCGGCTACGGGTGCCACCCGAGGGATCAGTGGATCTGTGCGCAGGCTTTGCTCAGATTCGCGCGGAACTCGAGATTCCCGGGGAGTTCCCGGCGGAGGTTCAGCAGGCGGCCGACGCGGCGGCCCACGCGCAGTGGTCGCGTGAGGGCCGAGCCGATCTGCGCGAGGTCGCGTTCGTGACGATCGATCCGCCGGGTAGTCGCGACCTGGATCAAGCGATGGCGATCGCCCGCGACGCCGACGGTTTCCTCATCCGCTACGCCATTGCCGACGTGGCGGCGTTTGTTCCCCGCGGGGGAGTCATCGAGGCCGAAGCCTGGAAGCGCGGCGAGACCCTCTACGCGCCGGATGAGCGTGTGCGGCTCTATCCCCCGGTTCTCTCGGAAGGGGCCGCCAGCCTGCTCACCGATGGCGACCGACCGGCGGTCGTTTTCACCGTACGGGCCGCGGCCGACGGCGAGATCATCAGCTCTGAGGTCGACCGGGCCGTCGTTCGCAGCCGACAGACCATGAACTACTCCGAGGCGACCGGTGCGGCGATGCCCGAGCTCGAGGCGGTCGGCACGGCCCTCGCCGCCGCCTCCACGCGGCGCGGGGCGACGGGCATCGACCTTCCTGGCCAAGAGGTCGTCCCCACCGACGCACCGCCCGGTTTCGGGCTGCGGCTCGAGACCCGCCTGCCCCAGGAAGACTGGAACGCGGAGGTCTCTCTGTGCGCGAACATCGTCGCGGCGAAGATGATGCTCACGGCCGGAGTCGGGGTCTTTCGGATTCTCGGGCCACGTAACCCCGAGCGTGTGGCCGCTCTTTCCTCCGCGGCGAAGGCCCTCGGGATCGACATCGCCGAGCCACACCTCGCCGTGCCCGCAGCCGCACCGTTCCCCGCCGCCGCCCACGCCATGCTGGCGAGCGTTCGACGAGCCGCCGGGGCCGGCTACGTCGCCGTGCCCGGCGCCGACACGGCCCCATGGCATTCTGCGGTGGCCGCCCCCTATGCGCACGCCACGGCCCCACTTCGCCGCCTTGCCGACCGGTACGTCCTCGACCTGATCTGTGATCTCGCGGCGGGCCTGACCCCATCCGCCAATGAGGTCGCCACGCTCGCACGGCTCCCGGAGGTCATGAACACCGCCGACTCACGGGCCAACCAGCTCGACGGGGCCTGCGTCGACCTTGTCGAGGCGACGCTGTTGGCGCCACGCGTCGGGGAAGAGTTCTCGGCCGTCGTCACCGGCCTCAGCGGCCACGGGGTTCGTATCCAGCTTCGCGATCCCGCCGTACGGGCGACCCTGCCCGGAGTCGGTGCGCTCGCCCCCGGCTCCGAGGTTTCTGTTCGGCTGGTCTCGGCCGACCCCGCCGCGCGCCAGCTGGTTTTCGCGCCGGCCTAGCGGATCAGGAGGGCGGCGAGCAGGCATCGCACGAGAGCTTTCGCCGACCGGTCTCGGCCGCGCACACGTGCAATGCACGAGGCCAGCCGCTCATCGGACGCTCGTCGGGACAGCTCCTCAACGCGCTCTCGGGCCAGCGCCCGGTGGAGTTCGGTGCTCAGTAGTGGACTCATGCGGTAAGGCTCGCGTACTCTTTCCATTAGCACGAATCTGACGAGAGATAACTTCCATTATGGGCTCTAATGGCCTTCTCGGCATTGAGATGCGCCACCTGGCGGCGCTGCAGGCAATCGCTGACCACGGCTCCTTCAGTGCCGCCGCCGAGCACCTCGGCTATACGCAATCGGCCATCAGCCAGCAGATGGCGGCGCTCGAGCGGATCGTGGGCGAGCGCCTCATCGAACGGCCCGGCGGCCCCCGGAAGGTCTCGCTCACCGAGTTCGGGCGGGTGCTTCTCACCCACGCGACGGTAATTACAACCCGACTCGCCTCCGCGCAGGCCGACATCGCCGCCCTTCGTGCCGGGGAGGCCGGCACCTTGCGGGTGGGGGTTTTCCAGAGCGTCGGGGCCCAGATCGTGCCCGACGTGGCCCGCCGCTTCGCCCACGCATACCCCGGAGTTACGCTCGAGCTCAACGAATCCTCGAACGATGTCAGCCTCGACGACCTTCTCAGCCGCGGCGAGATAGACCTCGCGTTTGCCCTCCTGCCGCTGCGGTCCGACGTTGTCGATGCCGTCGAGCTGCTCGCCGACCCGTTCGTTCTCGCCGTCGAGGTCGACTCACCCCTCGCGCAACGCGCCGATCCACTGACGCTCGCCGAAATCGCCGCTCTGCCCCTTGTGGGATACCGGAACTGCCGCGGCCAACAGATGCTGGAGAGATTCCTCGAGTCGGAAGGGCACGCCGTGCACGTCACGTTTCGCTCGGAGGACAACGGCATGGTGCAGGGGGTCGCCGGCGCGGGAATCGGTGCAGCGCTGATACCGAGGCTCTGCGCGAACCCCAACGATCCGTGCACCAGCCTCATCGACGTCTCCGCTGTCGTTCCGCCCCGCCGAGAAGGCCTGTCGTGGTATCGCGGCCGGTACCTGCCGCCCAGTGCCCAGGCATTCGTCGAGCTGGCACGCGAGGTGTGCGACGAGATCCGCGACGAGTTCGCATCGCACCCGCTGGCCCCGCCCCAGCCCGTCCGGCGGCTGCGCGTCGCCGCAGGAGGTGCCGAACGCCCAGGCCGAAGGGGATCTCCGACCCGGTAGGCCGCGTTATGCTGATCGGTACGAACAGGTCCCACTCCCCGACCAGTGAGCGCCTTGATGAGCACACTCCCGTCGCAGTATCCGCCTCCGTTCACCCCGTCCGACTACGTCGTCCCGCCGCAGGCCGGCGAAGACGAGCGCATCGAAGTCGGCGTGCTCTTCGTGGGTGGAGGCCCGGCGGGTCTCGCGGGTGCCATACGCCTCGGGCAGCTCCTGGAAGCCGACCCTGCCGTGGCCGAAAAGCTTGGTGAGGTGCCGGTCGCGGTCGCCGACAAGGGCAAGACCCCCGGCTCGCACCTGCTGTCGGGCGCCGTGATGAAGCCCGGCCCCATCCGCGACCTGTTTCCTGATCTCGCGGCTGAGGAGATTCCGCACTTCTGGGAGGTCTCCGGCGAATCCGTTTACTGGATGACCAAGTCCGGCAAGGTCCGGATTCCCGCGCCGCCGCAGATGCGCAACCACCACAACTGGGTGATCTCGATCAGCCAGCTCGCGCGGTGGATGGGCGAGCACGCCGAAGCCCTGGGCGCCTACATGCTTCCCGAGACCGACTGCCAGAAGGTGATCGTCGACAACGGGCGCGTTCTCGGGGTCGTCACCGGCGACAAGGGCCGCGGCAAAGAGGGCCAAGAACTCGGAACCTTTGAGCCCGGCATGGAGCTGCACGCGCAGGTCACGGTACTGGCCGAGGGAACACCCGGCCACATCACCCAGGTCGTGCGCAAGCACTTCGACCTCGACCGCGACTCGGTCCAGACGTGGGAGCTCGGGGTCAAAGAGGTCTGGGAGGTCCCGAAGCCTCTGACCAAGCTGATTCACACCGCCGGCTGGCCGCTGCGCTTTGGCAAGAAGTACCGCGAGTACGGTGGATCGTGGCTCTACCCGATGGGAGAGAACCAGGTCTCCCTCGGTTTCGTTGTCGGCCTCGACTATGCCGACGCGACGATGTCGGTGCACGACCTGCTCCAAGACTTCAAAACGCACCCCTTCATCAGGAGCATCCTCGAGGGCGGGAAGCGTCTGGAGTGGGGCGCCAAGACGATCCCCGGCGGAGG
>JANLSO010000019.1:0-12422 GCA_031362405.1 Thermoleophilia bacterium
AAGCCCAGGCTCTGGGCGTACGCCTTCATGGCGAGGCGCACCGGGGGAATCTCGGCGGGGTCCGGCCCCAGCGTGACCCGGTATCGGGTGCCGGTGGCCGCATCGCGCGGGTGGTCGGCCTGGCTCATCGGGATCCGCAACGCTCCATGGGGCGGTCGAACTGCCTGTGATTAGAGCATGTCCGTCGGACGGGCACGCCAGACATTCGCACAGGTTGGGCGTCAACCCTCAAGTTCGATGCCCCCCCGTCGATAGGTGGGTCGTGCCCGAGGTACTCTCCCAATCAGAAATCGACGCGCTGCTCAATGCGCTCTCGACCGGGGACATCGACGCGTCGTCGATGCAGCAGGCCGATGAGCGCGTGGTGCGCCCATTCGACTTCGAGCGTCCCAGCAAATTCAACAAAGATCAGCTGCGCACGCTCGAAATGCTCCACGAAACGTTCTGCCGCGTCGTGCAGTCGCAACTGTCGGCGCAGCTACGGACGCTCGTCGAGATCCAGGTCACGAGCGCCGACCAGGTCAACTACGGCGAGTTCGTGCGCTCGATGCCATTCCCGACGCTGATCAACATCGTGTCGCTCGGGCCGCTCGAGGGCAGCGCTCTGCTCGAGATGAACCTGCCCCTGACGCTGTCGATCATTGATCGCCTCGTCGGCGGCCCCGGTTCGTACCGCTCGCGCCTGCGAGAACTCACCGATATCGAGGTTGCTCTGTCACGGGGCGTCACCGAGATGATGCTCTCCGCGCTCACCGAGGCGTGGTCGACGGTGTCTCCACTCGATTTCCAGCATCAGGTCACCGAGATGAACCCCCAGTTCGCCCAGATCGCCGCCACGGGCGACGCCGCCGTGCTCGTGGGCTTTGAGATGAAGGTGGGGCAGATCACGGGAACCGTGAACCTGTGCATCCCGCACCTCACGCTCGAGCCGATCATGGACAAGCTTTCGGCTCAGAGCTATTTCTCGAGCAAGCGCGGGTCGACCCCCGTCGATATGCGCGAGACCGTCGCCGCCGAGATCGGAACCGTTCCCGTCCCGGTCGCCGTCGAGCTCGGGCACGCCACGCTGAACGTCGAGGATCTCCTCGCGCTCGTGCCCGGTGATGTCATCCCCCTTGATTCGGCCCCCGGCACCGACATTTCGGTGCGTGTCGGTGACCGCCCCGCGTTTCTCGCGCAACCCGGAACGTCGGGTAAGCGCCTCGCCGTTCAAATCACACGTCAGGTCGACGAGCCGGTCCAAGGAGCATTCTCATGAGCGATGGCGGAAGCCTCTCGCAGGAGCAGATCGACGCGCTCCTGAAGGGGGATGCCCCCGACGCGGCCTCAGCGCCGGTCGAAGCGGCTGCGGCACCTGAAACCCCGGCGCAGGCGCCACCGAGCGTGCCGTCCGTCGACTTCGACGGGCTGCTGAGCTTCGACGAGCGCGACACGCTCGGCGAGATCGGCAACATCTGCATGGCGTCGGCGGCGACGACCCTGAGCACCCTGCTCGGGAACCAGGTGGTCATTACGACCCCCGACGTCACGCTGACGACCGAGCACGAGCTGGTTCGGCAGTACCACCGCCCCGCGGCGCTGATCTCGATCGACTACACCGAGGGCCTCGACGGCACGAATGTTTTCGTGCTGTCCACGGTGGACGCCTCGGTGGTCGCCGATCTGATGATGGGCGGCGTCGGCGCGATCTCGAGCGACCTCTCACCGATCCACACCTCCGCCGTCGGCGAGGCGATGAACCAGATGATGGGCGCCGCGGCGACCGCGATGGCCGACATGCTGGGCCGACGCGTCGACATCGCCGCCCCGCAGGTCACGCTCATCGACCTGACCGACGAAGCGGCGCTGATCGGCCTGACGCCGACCGGTGACGAGCCGCTTGTGTCAGCCGCCTTCGAGCTGCGCGTGGGCAACCTGCTCACAACGACGCTCGTACAGCTCATGCCGGTGCCCTTTGCCCGCGCTCTCGTTGACGCCCTTACATCGCCGGCCGCGGGTACGCTCGAGCCCGACATCGATCCCGAGCCCGTCATTGCACCCGAGGCGATCAGCGGATCGGCATCGACCCGAACCGGCGTCCCGCACGTCCAGACCGTCGAGCCCCCGTTGGCCGCCCCACCGCCGCGCGCGCCCCAGCCCGCCATGGCTCAGGTCGCGGCGACCCTCGCCCCCCCGGCGACCTTTGCCACGCGCTCCGACGCGGTGGCGCAGCCGGTTTCCTTCCCGCCTCTGGGCGAGAGCGGGGGCCATGGCGTGCCGGGCGACATCAGCCTTCTGCTTGATGTTCCGCTCCAGATCAGCGTCGAGCTGGGACGCACCGAGCTGCGTATTCGCAACGTGCTCGAGTTGGTGCCGGGATCGATCATCGAGCTCGACCGCCTCGCGGGAGAGCCCGTGGATGTGTTGGTCAACGGCAAGGCGATCGCCCGCGGCGAAGTCGTCGTGATCGACGAGGAGTTCGGCGTGCGCATCACCGAAATCGCCAGCCAGGCCAGCCGCCTGCGCAACCTCGCCGAGGTGTGACCCCCTGCACCGAATTCGTAACTCCTCGGGAGACCCCGAGCGTCAAGACACACCCACCGGTGCCGATACCGGTGGCGGACATTCGTACTAACCGAGCCGAGGACCTCACGCTATGCCCTCAGTACTGATCGCAGATGACGCCGCTTTCATGCGGATGATGATCAAGAACATTCTTTCCGAGGCCGGCTACGAGATTGCTGGCGAGGCCGAGAACGGCGCCGTCGCGGTGTCCAAGTACAAGGAACTCAAGCCGGACCTCACGACGATGGACATCACGATGCCCGAGATGGACGGCATCGCTGCCCTCAAGGAGATCCGCGACCTCGACCCGACGGCCCGCGTCGTGATGTGCTCGGCCATGGGCCAGCAGTCGATGGTGATCGAGAGCATTCAGGCCGGTGCGCGGGACTTCATCGTGAAGCCCTTCCAGCCCGACCGTGTGCTCGAGGCAATCGCCAAGGCGCTCGCGTAGCGGCCCACCGCCGCTTCGCCCGCCGGGGAGACCCGGCACGCGACAGCCGTTGACCGACTCTTCCTCGGCACGGCAGGGACTGCCACACGACCGGCGCCGGATGCGCCCCTTCCTGACCCGCTCCGCGCGGCTCGGGTGGATGCTCGCGCACGGGCTCACGCTCGCGCTGGTCGCCCCCGCGCTCGCCCTCGGGCAGGGGACCTCGACGCGTCCGAAGAATCCCGAGTCGCTCCCGATTCCCGAAGGCTCGTCGGGCCCGACCGCCGGCGTTGACGCCGGGCTGGGCGGCTCGCTACTTCGCCTCCTGATCGGCCTCGTCGTCGTCGTGGCCGTGATCCTCGGGATCTGGTTTGTCATGAAGCGCCTCCAGCGCGGACGCTTTCCCGGTTCGCCGCTCGACTCGGACATCGTTGACGTCGTCGCAACGACCGCTCTCGGTCCGAACCGCTTCCTTCACCTTGTCCGGGTGGGGGATGAGCTGATCCTGATCGGCGCGACCGACCACGCGATCACCCCGGTGATGCGCGTCGGTTCCGATGACGAGACCCTCGGCGCCCTCGGCCCCGACGTCCTTGGCTCTACCGCGACTCCTGAAGCGCGGGCGGCGGCGTCGGCCCGCCTCGACCCGCGTGCGCGGGCCGAGCAGACCGCCGGTACCCAGAACCTGGTCGAGCGCCTCCGGGCCATGACCACTCGCTCGCAGGGCCGCGGATGACCGCGATCTCTCCACGCATGACCGCGCCGGCGTCCGACCTGCGGGTTCGGCTGATCGAGGCGCTTCCCAAACAGCCCCGACGGCGGTCGCTGCGCTGGCTGTGGCGGGGCGCGATGCTCGGTCCGCTTCTCGTCGCGTTGGGCTGTGCGCTCTGGCCGGCGGTGTTGCTGGCGGCCCCCACGGGCATCAACCTGAACCTGCAGGACGGCAGCGGGGGCATCTCCACGACGCTGCAGCTCGTCGCGCTGATGACGGTGCTGAGCCTGGCCCCGTCGATCATCATCATGATGACGTCCTTCGTCCGGATCGTGATCGTGCTGGGATTCGTTCGCAACGCCCTCGGCACCCAGCAGATGCCTCCGAACCAGGTGATTGTCGGCGTGGCCCTCTTTCTCACGATGTTCGTGATGGGCCCGACATTCACGGTCATCAACGACACCGCGATCCAACCGTTGATGGACAAGAAGATCGATACGCAGACCGCCATCACACGCGCCGAGGCGCCGATCCGCGACTTCATGTTCAAGCAGGTCGACCAGAGCGATCTCGGCACGTTCATGGATCTGGCGAAAGAGAAGCGACCCAAGACCCGTGCCGACGTTCCGACGCGCGTGTTGATTCCCGCGTTCGTCATCTCCGAGGTCAAGACGGCCTTCCAGATCGGCTTCCTGATCCTCGTGCCATTCCTGATCATCGATATGGTCATCGCCTCGACCGTCATGAGCATGGGCATGGTCATGCTGCCCCCGGTCGTCATCTCATTGCCTTTCAAGATCCTCCTCTTCGTGCTCGTCGACGGTTGGAGCCTGGTCTCTGAGTCGCTCGTGCGCGGGTTCGTGACCTAGAGGTGGATCAATCCCAGGTCATTGAGATCGGTGCCCGCGCGATGTGGGTGACGCTCGAGCTGTCGTTTCCGATTCTTGGGGCGAGCCTGCTCGTCGGGCTGATCGTCTCGGTCTTCCAGGCCGTCACTCAGCTGCAGGAGCCGACGCTGACGTTCATCCCGAAGATCCTCGCGGTCGTTGTCGTGATCGTCATTGCGGGCCCATGGATGTTGAACACGATGCTCGACTACACGACCGATCTCTTCGCGAGTATCGAGGCGGTTGGACGCTCGTCGGGCGGGCCGTGATGGCACGTGCTTGAGGTCATCCAGAACCTGCAGGCCAACGCCCTGCTGTTCGGCCTGATGCTGGTGCGGGTGAGCGCGCTGTTTGCGACCGCCCCTTTTCTGAACTCGCGGGCGATCCCCGTGAGGATCAAAGCCGGCTTTGCGGTGCTGCTGGTTTTCATCGCGCTGCCGCTGACCGCCGACACCAGCGGGCCGCTGCCCGACAGCACCGTCGGTTTCGTGACGCTCGCGCTGAAGGAGCTGATCGTCGGCGCCGCGATGGGCCTACTCGCCCAAATGCTGTTTGCCGCCGTGCAACTTGCCGGCTCGTACATCGACCTCAGCGCCGGGTTCGCGATCGCATCGACGATCGACCCATCGTCGAACATGAACCTCACCGTTCTCGGGCGGGTCTACAACATGGTCCTGACCGCGGCCTTTCTCGCGATCGGTGGGCACCTGCTGTTGGTCGGCTCGGTGGTGCGCAGCTTCGAGTTGATCCGCCCGACCCAGATGCCCCGGTTCGAGTTCCTCGTGCAGGGCGTGATCGCTCGATCGGACGAAATGTTCGTGATCTCGCTACAGCTGGCGGCGCCGCTCATGGCCGCGCTGCTGATCACCGATGTTGCTTTGGGAATCATGTCGCGGGCCGCACCTCAGATGAACGTCTTCATCGTCGGTATGCCGGTGAAGATCGGTATTGCGCTGATCGGTACGGCGATTCTTCTGCCGACCTTCGTCACTCTTTTCGACGGCTACACCCAGCAGATGTTCTCCGACATGTCGCGCATGCTCGTGGCGGCGGGGGGATGAGCCCGGTGAGGAAACCGCGGGTCCTGGTGTGCGATGACTCGCTGCTGATGCGGCGAGTGCTCACCGACCTGCTCGTCGACGGCGGGCTCGACGTCATCGGTCAGGTGACCGATGGCGCCGATCTCCTCGCGAGCGTCCGCGCACTGTCTCCCGACGTCGTGACCCTCGATGTCGAGATGCCACGCAAGGACGGCCTCGCCACCCTTCGCGAACTGATGATCGAGCGCCCGACACCGGTGGTGATGGTCTCGACCCTTACGGGAACCGGCGCCCGGGCGACGATCCAGGCCCTCGCCCTCGGCGCCGTCGATGTCGTTCAGAAGCCGGCGCTGCGCCTCACCCCCGAACTCTGGGGGCGTACACGCGACGAGCTACTCGAGAAGGTGCTCAACGCTTCGCACGCGCGGATCCGCCCGATGCTCACGCCGCCGCCCGAACTCGAGCGGGCCCGCGCGGAGATCGCCGCGACCATTGCCCCCACCCGAGATGTGCCGCGTCCGGGCCCGAAGATGTTCGGCCGGGCCGGCGACGTGGTCGTGGTTATCGCCACGTCGACCGGCGGCCCCCGGGCGCTGCACGAGCTGCTGCCCCGTCTACCCGCCCGTGTCGGGGCCGGATTGCTGATCGTCCAACACATGCCCGTGGGCTTCACCAGGCCGCTCGCCGAGCGGCTCGACGCGGAGTCGGCACTCACGGTCAGGGAAGCCGGACCGAGCGACGCGATCCGTCCCGATGTTGCCTTGATCGCACCCGCGGGCCACCACCGCGAGGTGGTGGCCCGCGGGTGCGTCGCGCTCTCCGCGGCTCCGGCGATCGGGAATCTGCGACCCCGCGCCGACATCACGATCGCGAGCGCCGCCGCCGTCTACGGTCGCGATGTCCTCGTGGTTGTGCTGACCGGTATGGGCAACGACGGTGAAGTGGGCGCGCGCGCGGTGAAGGCCGTCGGCGGTCGCGTGCTGACCGAGCACGAGAGCACCTGCGTCATCTACGGGATGCCCCGCGCGATCCAGCGGGCGGGCCTGTGCGACTCCGCGGTGCCGCTTGATTCCATGCACCTGGCGATCACCGACGTGGTTTCCCACCGGTAGTCATTCGCCCGCGCGGTCAAGTGCGCGTGGCCAGCGGTCGATTCTCTGCCGCATGAGCATCGAGAGTCCATCGCCCCGCGACGCCACGCCAACACCGCTGGCCGCCGACTACCGGAAGTTCTGCGACGGCATCGTTGCGCTGACCGGGATCGATCTGGCTCATTACCGCCCGGCCCAGATGGAGCGCCGTCTGCGCGCGTTTGCGCTGCGCAACGGCGCGGCCGATCTGATTGCGTACCTGGAGATCCTGCGCCGTGATCCCGCCGCGTGCGACGCATTTCTTGATCGCATGACGATCAACGTGTCTGAACTGTTTCGCAATCCCGAGCGCTTTCGAGAGTTGGAGACGACCCACCTGCCGGAACTATTGGGTCGCGCCCCCGGCGGGCTGCGCGTCTGGAGCGCCGGGTGCTCGTACGGCGCGGAGATCTACTCGCTGGCGATCCTCCTGCGCGAACGGGCACCCACGGCGCGCCACCAACTGGTCGCGGCCGACATCGACGAGCAGATTCTTGCCCGCGCACGCATCGGCTGGTTCACGACCGCAGACATGCGCAACGTGACGCCTGAGCGGCGAGTGAAGTGGTTCAACCAGAGCCCGACCGACCGGGAACGTTGGACCGTCGTCGACGATCTGCGTCGAAACATCGACGTGCGTCGTGTCGATCTGCTCAAAGATCGCTACCCCATGGATGTCGACCTCATCGCCTGCCGCAACGTGGTGATCTACTTCAACGACGATGCGAAGGACGCGATTTACCGTCGCTTCTTCGCCGCTCTCAAACCCGGCGGAATCCTCTTCGTCGGAGGAACCGAACGCGTCACCCAGGCCGACCAGATGGGCTGGGAGCGCGCCGGCACCTTCTTCTACCGAAAACCGCACTCGCCGTAGCGAGCCATGTCACCACCGGGGCCCGGCCCCGGTGGTGCCATGGCTCCAAAACGACGGACCCGGCTGCGCGCGGTCGAACCCCATGAACAAGACGTTCTCGAGGACCTGGGCATTCGGGGCTCCACCTGCCGGAAGGCAACTGTCTGGTTGAACGTGGGCACTCACGACAGCCCGAGATGTCACACCCGGTGCCAGGCACCGGGTGTGACATCTCGCCACCCTTTAGGCGGCGACGCTCACGGAGCTCGTTGCTTCGCGGCGGGCGCTGCGCAGGGCCCACCAGCACGCGGTGCCGATCGTCTCGGCGAGGTTCTGGACGACGTAGAGGCGCGTACTTTGCAGGACCTGCGCATCGAGAGCCCCAGCCGCGATGTTCACGGTGGCGGTGACCGCCACCTCACCAACCTCGGGAAGGTTCTTTCCGACCCCTTGGCCGGGTCGTAAGCCGCCGAGACGCAGTGCGATCAGCCCGACATTGGCCGCCGCTCCGAGGGCCGCATCGATCGCGACGATCAAGGGTCGCGGGTGCCGTTCGCCGAGGGCACCAAGGCGTTCGCCCATGTTCAAGGCATGAAGCGGGTGCTCGAGAGTTCCGAGGACCGTCTCAGGATCGCAGCCCAGGCGAAGCAGCTTTTGGCCGACCAGCGGGCCAAGGGCGTCACCGGTGGAGCGATCCGTCCCGATGCATGCGAAGACGACCTCTCGCTCACCGGCGCCGCACGCTGCGAGGGCCGATTCGAGCCTCATCGACAGCTGCGTCAGCGCGGTCGGATCCGATCCATGGATGGTCAACGTCGTGTCGATAGCTAAAGCCTCGTGCTGGTGGGCCGATAACGGTGTCGAGCAGCGTAGAGCGGCTCCTGAGGACCGCACACCACCCGTACGGGTAATGAGAACTGGCCAACCGACCGCGGGGATCCCCACGTTCGGGCGGTTGGTGATCTGAGAAAGGCGACGCGCGTGGACATGCAGGAGTATCTCGGCCTGTTCCTCGATGAGAGCAGGGAAAACCTGCAGGCGCTGAATGCATCGATCCTCGACCTCGAGCGCGACCCCGACGACTCTCAAGAAGCCCTCAACGTCATCTTCCGGGTGGCGCACTCGCTGAAGGGTATGAGCGCCACGATGGGCTTCGAGGCCATGGCGGGGCTGACGCACCGCATGGAAGAGGTGCTATCGGCGCTTCGCGATGGTGCGGCGCCGGTCACGACCAGCGTCACCGACGTGCTGCTCGCATGTCTCGACACGCTCGAGGGCATGGTCAATCAGATCGCCGAAGGCGGCACCGGGACGGGCGACACCGACGCCCTGCTGGCGCGCCTCGCCGCCGTCGTCGCGGGCGAGGCCCTGGCTGTCGCCGAGGTCGCCGCGACGCAGACGGCACCCGCTCCGAGCACGCCCACCACCGAGACCTCCACGTTCCACATCGCCGGGCTCAGCCACTACGAGAACGCGATGATCGGCGAGGCATACGAGCGCGACCTGAGGGTCCATGAGATCCGGGTTCTGCTCGACGAGAAGTGCATGCTCAAGGCCGCACGGGCCTACATGGTCGTCCAAAAGGTCGAAGGGATCGGCGAGCTGATCAAGTCGACGCCGCCGGTCGACGACCTCGAGCGCGAGGCGTTCGAGCGTTCGTTCGTTCTCTGGGTCGCGAGCGATCGACCCGGCGACGAAATCCGCGCGACGGTTCATGGAGTCAGCGAAATCGCCTCGTGCGAGGTCCACGAGATCACCGGCGGCGACCAGAGCTCCTCCACGACACCGCCGGTCGCTCACCTCGAGGATCCATCGCGCGATGTGGAGTCTGTGACGTTCCCGGAGACGGTCGAGGTGCAGACCACGGCCGGCCCGGTCGAAACGACCACCAAACGCTCGAAGGCCGCCCCGACGGTACGTGTCGGTACCGACCGCCTCGACTCGCTGATGAACCTGATGGGCGAGATGGTCATCCAACGCACCCGCCTGACCCAACTCGCCACTGACCATGACCTGTCGGATCTTCGCTCGGCAGTGGAAGAGGTCACGCGGGTCACCAACGACCTCCAAGGCCTCGTCATGAAAGTGCGGATGATGCCCGTTGAGGCCGTCTTCATGCGCTTTCCACGGATGGTCCGCGACCTCGGCAACACGCTGGGCAAGCAGCTCGAGCTCGTGATCACCGGCGAGGACACCGAGCTCGACCGCACGGTCATCGACGAAATTGGCGACCCGCTCGTGCACATGCTGCGCAACGCGGTCGACCACGGCCTCGAGACACCCGACGAGCGCACCGCCGCGGGCAAGAACCCCGTCGGCACCGTTCGGCTGTCCGCGCGCCACGAGGGCAACAACGTGGTCATCGAGGTGTCCGAGGACGGGCGCGGCATCAACCCCGCCGCGCTGCGCGACCTCGTCGCCAAAAAGGGTCTGATGGCGCGCACGCAGGTCGATGCGCTCTCCGATCAAGAAGCCGTCGAGCTGGTCTTCCTGCCAGGCTTCTCGACCTCCGAGGTCGCGACCGATATCTCCGGCCGTGGCGTCGGCATGGACGCGGTCCGCGACAAGATCTCCGGTCTCAACGGCACGGTCCAGATCCGTTCGGAGATGGGATCCGGCAGTCGCTTTACGATCCGCCTTCCATTGACCCTGGCGATCATTCAGGCGCTGCTCGTCACCGCCGCCGGCGAGGTCTACGCGCTACCCCTCGACGCGATCGACGAAACCGTCGTAATTGCCCGCAGCGATACTCGCCCGGTCGACGGGACGGACTGCATGGTGCTGCGCGATCGGGTCGTCCCGCTGGTGTCGCTGCGCGACCGTCTGCGCATCGCCGTCGATGGCGACGAGAGCACCCAGCTGTCGGTCGTCGTGGTCAAGAGCGGAACCGCCCGCATGGGCGTGGTCGTCGATGCGCTGATCGGCCAGCAGGACATCGTCATCAAGCATCTGCCCGAGTACCTCGGCGACATCGCCGGCGTCTCCGGGGCGACCATCCTCGGTGACGGCTCCGTCGCTCTCATCGTCGATGTCGGAGCTCTCGGGGCCCGAACGGGAGCACGCGCATGAGCGAGCAGGGCAGCGCGGAAACCGCCGCAACGGTCTTCGATCCGTACGTCCTCAGCGAGATGCACATGGACGCTCTGCGCGAGGTCGGGAACATCGGCGCCGGTACGGCAGCCTCGTCGCTGTCGACGATGACCGGTCAGCCGGTCGCGATGGCCGTTCCCCGCGCATCGCTCGTCCCCATCGAGGATGTCCCCAACATGATCGGGGCCGCCGAGGACGTCATCGCGGCGACCTACATGGGCGTCGTCGGAAATGCCCCCGGTCACATCATGTTCGTCATGCCGTTGGATGTGGCGCACTCGGTCTGCGACCTGCTGCTCAGCGGCCTGCCCGTCGGTGAGCCCGGCCCCTCGGGCTTTTGCGACATGCAGCTGTCGGCCCTGCAGGAAGTGGGGAACATCCTCACCGGTTCGTATCTGCGCGCCCTCGCCGACCTCACGGGGCTTCACCTCGAGCCGACTCCACCGGCCCTGGGCGTCGACATGGTGGCGGCGCTTCTGGGCGCGGTGATGTCGGAGGTCTCGCGGACAACCGAGCTCGCACTCATGATCGAGACCGCCTTCGGTGACGACGCCAGCGCATCGGTCGGCCAGTTCATCTACGTCCCGGAGCCCGGGTCGGTCGGGACCGTGCTACGCGGCCTGGGCATGCACGCATGACGACGAACGTTGCCACCGGTGCGCACACGGCCATCAGGGCGAGCAGCATCAAGGTCGGCCTCGGTCAACTGGCGGTCAGCCGTGACCCCGCCGATGTTCTCAGCGCCCTCGGGTTGGGTTCCTGCATTGGCCTGGTGATCACCGACACGTCGGCGGGTGTCGCCGGGATGGTCCACGTGATGCTTCCTGACTCCGACATCGCCACGCGACCCGGCCCGGAAGGCAAGTACGCCGACACCGCCGTGCCGTCGCTGATCGACGCGGTGTGTGCTCTCGGTGCTCACCGCTCCCGCTTGATCTGCGCGATGGCCGGCGGCGCCCAGATGTTCGGTGCCGGATCCGGCGCCGGTCTTCTCAATATCGGTCAGCGCAACGCCGTCGCCGTCCGGGTCGCTCTCGAGGCGGCGGGTCTGCGCCTGCGTGCCGCCCAAACAGGTGGCAACTCCGGCCGCACACTCGAGGTGACGGTCGCTACAGGTGTGATCACCGTACGCACCGTCGGAGGGACTCCCGCCCCGCTGTAGGCGGTTCGTCGAGCAGTACCGGTTATCGGGTGGGCACGACGCTCAAGCGCGGGCGGTAGTTGTCGATTGAAGGGTCGAGCGCGCTACGGCCTCTCTCGCCACCGCGCGCTTCGCACCAACCAGGACGGCCGGTGCGCACACGAAACTCCGCCAGGGATGGCCCAAGACTCAGGGAGTCTGGCGCCGCCATATGGCCGAGGATCGCACCGAGAAGGCAACACCCAAACGCCGCGACGAGTCCCGCCAACGTGGGCAGGTCGCCCGCAGCATGGAGCTCAACACCGGCGCCAGCCTGGTTGCACTCTTCGCGCTACTGGCCGCCCTCGGCGGCTGGATGATGAACGGCTTCGCCTCGGTGATGACGCGCATGCTCTCCGAGTCGGGCACCGTCGACGGTTTCACCACCGACGACGCGTGGGGCCTCATCAACGACACCGGCGGGGTGATGATGAAGCTCACCGCCCCGTTCGCGATCGGCGGAATGGTCGTCGGTGTGCTGGCGTCGGTTCTCCAGGTCAAGCCCGGCCTTACCCTCAGTGTGATCACGCCTCGCTTCTCGGCCATCTCGCCGAAG
>JANLSO010000018.1:0-2643 GCA_031362405.1 Thermoleophilia bacterium
GATGTGCTTGTCGTTGATGTCCACACCCTGTGACAGGTACACGTTCTGCACCTCACCGACCAGGTACTGCTCGGTGCGGGTCGAGGGGTCACGACGTGTGCCCGCGGGCAGCAGCGCGAAGTCGGGCGTGACTTCCATGCCGACCTCGATCTGCGGCATCGGCCGGTCCATCGGCAGCCGCAGGTAGCGCACGGAGGCTCCGGCCTCGGTGGCGACCTCGACCTTCAGCCAACGCTCCGCGCGCTTCGCGGCACCCTTCTCTTCCTTGATCGAGGTCACCGTTCCGTGCAGACCCAACGTCACACCCGACGATGCGGCGAGGATGTCGGCCGGGAAGGCCGAACCGATCGTCAGCAGGTCGCCGGCACTCACCCACGCGCCATCCTCGACGCGAATCTGGGTGCGCTTCGGGATGTTGACCGAGTGCTCGCGCACCGCCTGACGATTGGCACCGGTACCGGCGTCTTCGACCGGGATGTACTCCGGCTCGACGAGCACCAGACGCGCGGCACCCAAACGGGCCTCGTCGTCTTCGATGCGAATCCAGCCGTCGACCTGGGCCACGTGGGCAAGGGCCTTCGGCTTGCGCGCTTCGAAGAGCTCGACGATGCGCGGCAGACCGTGCGTGATGTCGGCACCGGCGACACCGCCGGTGTGGAACGTACGCATGGTGAGCTGGGTTCCCGGCTCACCGATCGACTGGGCGGCGATGATGCCCACCGCATCGCCCGGCTCGCACATCTTGCCCGAGGCCGGGTTGCGTCCGTAACACAGCACGCAGATGCCCACGTCGCTACGGCATTTCAGCGGAGAGCGCACCAGAACCACCGCGGCCTTGCGCGGGGTTCCGTCCTTTGCAGAGCGGCAATCACGATCGATCTGCTTGGCCATCGGGTTGGAGATCTGCGTCGACAGCGGCCGGGCGCCCTGTTCGGCATCCTCCGGCGCGTCCCGAAGGTCCATGATGACCTCGCCGGTCTCGCCGTCGACGACCGGCCCCTCGAGCACCCTGCCGGCGAGGCTCGGGTTGAGCTCGCCGTTGCGGTAGATCTTGACCTGGACGCCGTCGTTGGTGCCGCAGTCGGGGTCCCGGACGATGACGTCCTGCGACACGTCGACCAGGCGCCGGGTGAGGTAGCCGGAGTCGGCGGTTTTCAGGGCGGTGTCGGCGAGACCCTTACGGGCACCGTGCGTCGAGATGAAGTACTCGAGCACCGACAGCCCCTCCATGAAGTTGCTGCGGATCGGGCGCTCGATCGTTTCGCCCTTCGGGTTGTTCATGCAGCCACGCATACCGGCGAGCTGCCGAATCTGCTTGAACGAGCCTCGGGCTCCTGAGTTGGCCATCATGTAGATCGGGTTCAGCCGGAAGAGGTGATCTTCCATGGCCTTGGCAACCTCGTCGGTCGCGCGCTCCCAGATGGAGATGACTTCCTCGTGACGCTCTTCGGCGCTCATCTCGCCGCGGCCGAAGTACGCTTCGACCTCGTCGACCTGGAGGTCGTACTTGGCGATGATCTCCGACTTGTTCGGCGGAATCACGATGTCGTTCTTGGAGATCGTGATGCCCGACTGGCTGGCGTACCGGAAGCCGAGCGCCTTGAAGGCGTCGAGGCACATCGAGACCGAGGTCGGGCCGTAGAGGTTGACCATCTCGTCGATGAGGTCACCGATTTCCCGCTTGTTGTAGACCTTGTTGGTGTCCGGCAGAGGCTTAGCCGCAAGGATCTCCTCACCGACGACCCCCGCGAGCGTGGTGCGCAGCTCGTGGGTGAAGACGGCACGGCCGGCGGTCGTCGAGATGCGCTCGCCGGTCGCCCGGTCGCGCAGCTGCACGACGTCCTGCAATGCCACCTGGCCGTGGTCGAGCGCGATGATGACGTCAGCGATGCCGCCGTACGCCGGCACGCGCTCGGGCAGGCCGGCCCGCTTGAACGGGCTGGTGGTCCAGTCGGCGTCACCCTCGAAGCGGGCTTCGGTGCCCTTGGGCAGCTTCCACTCGCGGCTTTCGGGCTCGATCAAAGAAATCAGCTCAACGGCCGTTCCCTTTTCGTCCTTGTTCTTGGGCTTGACGTCGATCGACTTGCAGTAGGTCAGGTAATAGAGGCCCAGCACCATGTCCTGGCTGGGCACGGTGATCGGGCGTCCGTGCGCCGGCGACAGGATGTTGTTGGCCGAGAGCATCAGGATGCGCGCCTCGGTCTGAGCCTCGACCGACAGCGGCAGGTGAACGGCCATCTGGTCGCCGTCGAAGTCGGCGTTGAAGGCGGTGCAGACCAGCGGGTGGATCTGGATGGCCTTGCCCTCGACGAGCACGGGCTCGAATGCCTGGATGCCGAGACGGTGAAGCGTCGGGGCCCGGTTCAGGAGCACGGGGTGCTCCTCGATGACCTCTTCCAACACGTCCCAGACCTCGGGCACCATCGCGTCGACCAGCTTCTTGGCCGCCTTGATGTTCTGGACCTGCTTACGCTCGACGAGACGGCTCATGATGAACGGCTTGAAGAGCTCGAGCGCCATCAGCTTCGGGAGACCGCACTGGTGCAGGCGAAGCTCGGGGCCGGCGACGATCACCGAACGGCCCGAGTAGTCGACGCGCTTTCCGAGCAGGTTCTGACGGAAGCGGCCCTGCTTGCCCTTCAG
>JANLSO010000020.1:0-5654 GCA_031362405.1 Thermoleophilia bacterium
CCTCGGAGAGGACGTCAACCATGTGGTCCAGACTGCCCGCGCCTCCACTGGCGATGACCGGAATGGTGACCGCTTCGCTGACCGCGCGGGTCAGCGCGAGGTCGAATCCGCTCCTCGTGCCATCGCGGTCCATGCTGGTCAGAAGGATCTCCCCCGCTCCCCGCCCCGTCGCCTCCTGGGCCCAGGCCACCGCCTCGAGGCCCGTGGTGACCCGGCCGCCGTTGAGGTAGACCTCCCAGCCGGAGCCGTCGTCGCGGCGCTTGGCGTCGATCGCCACGACGATGCACTGCGATCCAAAGCGCGCGGCGGCGCGCTCGATCAGAGACGGCTCACGAATCGCCGACGAGTTCAGCGACGTTTTGTCGGCTCCGGCCGCCAGCACCGCGGCGATGTCGTCTTCGCTGCGCAGGCCGCCGCCGATCGTGAACGGGATGAACACCTGCTCGGCGGTGCGCTCGGCCAGTGCGACGATCGTCGCGCGGCCTTCATGGCTCGCGGTGATGTCGAGGAACACCAGCTCGTCGGCGCCCTCCTGGTCGTACCGGGAGGCCAGCTCGACCGGGTCACCGGCGTCGCGCAGATCAACGAAATTCACGCCCTTCACCACGCGCCCTTGGTTGACGTCGAGGCAGGGGATGACACGAATCACTTCTTGTCGCTCTTCGGCGCGACAGGCAGCACGGCCTCCAGGGCTTCGGCGACCGTGAACCGGTTCTCGTACAGCGCCCGCCCGACAATGACACCGGCGAGGTTCGAAACCTTCAGCGCCGCCAAGTGACGCAGATCCTCCAGTGAGGAGATTCCGCCTGAGGCAATCACTGAGATCGGCGGCACCGCCGCCGCAAGCCGCCGCAGCGCCGGAAGATTCGGCCCCTCGAGCATCCCGTCGCGACCGATGTCGGTGTAGAGCAGGTGGCGAACGCCCATCGACACGAGCCGTTCGGCCACGGCAATCGCATCTTGATCGCTGACGTGCGTCCAGCCATGGGTGGCGACCAGACCGTCGCGCGCATCGAGAGCGACGACCAGCCCGTCCCCGAGCCGCCCGACGGCCCATTCGAGAAGGGCCTCGTCATCGAGAACCGCGGTGCCCACGACGATCCGCCGAGCGCCGGTGGCCACCGCGGTCTCGATCGCCGCCTTCGTGCGTAACCCGCCGCCGACGTGAACGTCACCGTCGAATGCCGCGGCAATGCTCGCGATCACCGCGGCGTGCAGCGGCTCACCGGCACGGGCACCGTCGAGATCGACGACGTGCAAGGACGTCGCACCCTGGTCGGCGAACGCACGCGCCTGGGCGACCGGGTCGTCGTTGAAGACGGTGACCTTGTCGAAGTCGCCCTGGACGAGCCGAACCGCACGCCCGCCCTGCAGGTCGATGGCCGGGTAGAGGATCACGCGGCCACCGCGGCGCCTGCCGCCACCCCTGCCAGCCAGCGCCCCAGAAGGGCGAGCCCGGCTCGGCTCGACTTCTCGGGGTGGAACTGGACGCCCGAAACGTTCGCGCGGGCGATCGCGGCGCAAAACGGGCCGCCATAGTCGCCGGTGCCCGCAACGTCGTCGAGCGACTCGGGCCGCGCGGCAAACGAGTGTACGAAGTAGAACGTCGCATCACGCGCGTCGGTCGTCTCACCGGCAAGCGGCCCGGCCGGGGCGGACCACGTCACGGTGTTCCAGCCGATCTGCGGGACCTTGCGCGCCGTCTCCAGGCGCACGGCACGACCCGGAACCAGGCCGAGCCCCGTCACCCCGGGGTTCTCGTCGCTGCCGTCGAGCAGCAGCTGCATTCCCAGACAGATTCCGAGGATCGGCCGGCCGGCCCGTGCCGTGTCGACGACCAGACGATCGAGCCCCTGGGCCGAGATGCGGCGCATCGCCTCACCGAACGCGCCGACTCCGGGCAGGACGACCGCGTCAACACCCGCGGCGTCACCAGCGGACTGCGCGACCGTCACCTCGGCACCCAACAACTCGAACGCCTTTACCGCGCTACGCAGATTGCTCATGCCGTAGTCGAGCACGGCGATTCGCGCCGTCACAAAGAACCCTTGGTCGACGGCACTCCCGCGACGCGGGAGTCGCGCTGTACCGCCGCCGCCAAAGCGCGGGCCACGGCCTTGAAGCTGACCTCGAGGACGTGGTGGGGATTCTTGCCCTCCAGCAACCGAAGGTGCATGGTCAGGCGGGCGCTATTGGCCAGCCCTCGCAGGAACTCCGGGAGGAGATCCGTCTCGAAGCCCCCGACAACGCCGAACTCGAGCGGCACGTCGCAGGCCAGAAACGGGCGCCCCGAGATGTCGATCGCCGCCTGTGCAAGGCATTCATCCATCGGAATGAGCGCGGATCCATAGCGGGCGATTCCCGAGCGATCGCCGAGTGCCTGATCGAGCGCCTGCCCCAACGTGATGCCGACGTCCTCGACGGTGTGGTGGCTGCCGGTCTCCAGATCACCGCGGGCCTCGACGTCGAGGTCGATGAACGCGTGGCGCGCCAGAAGGGTCAGCATGTGGTCGAAGAACCCGACGCCCGTCTCGACCGTGCACACGCCCGATCCGTCGAGGTCGACCCGTACGCGCACATCGGTCTCGCCCGTTACGCGCTTGGCCTCTCCCACCCGTGCCTGCGTCATGCCTTCTCCCTCATACCGGCCGAGCGTATCTCGGCGGAGCGTCGGTGCATCTCAAAGCCCTCGGCCTCCGCCAGTACCGACAGGTGCGGAACCAACGTCTCCACGGCATCATCGGTCATGTCGACCACGGACATGCGTCGTGTGTACGTCGCCGGACCCAGCGCCGAGGCGAAACGTGCCGAGCCGCCGGTGGGCAGCACGTGGTTCGAACCGGCCACATAGTCGCCGAACGCCGTCGCACAGTTGGGCCCGACGAAGACCGCACCGGCGCAGCGCACACGACGCGCCGCCTCCGCCGCCCCGTTGAAGCAGAGCTCGAGGTGCTCGGGGGCGAATGCGTCGGCCAGCTCGAGGGCCCGCGCACGGCTGGGGCACTCGACAAGCGTCACCGGCCCGATGTTCGGCGGTTCCTCCGCCAGCACCACCTCAACCGCGTCGATGAATGCGGAGCTGTCGCTGGCGAGGATCGCCGGCGAGTCGGGGCCGTGTTCGGCCTGGGCCAGGAGGTCCAGCGCGATGGCCCGTGGGTCGGCGGTGACGTCGGCGACGATCAGCACCTCGCTCGGTCCGGCGAGCCCGTCGATGCCGACCGTTCCAAAGACCTGGCGTTTGGCCTCGGTGACCCACGCGTTACCCGGCCCGGTGATCACATCGACCGGGGCGATCGTCGCCGTGCCGTAGGCAAGCGCTGCGATGGCACTGGCACCACCGGCGGCATAAACCTCGTCGATGCCAAGCAGGGCCGCTGCCCCGACGATGAGATCCGATGGTCGGCCGTCGTCGTCGGGCGGGCTGATCACCGCGATGCGACCGACTCCGGCAACCTGAGCGGGAACCGCCGTCATCAATAGGCTCGATGGATACGCGGCCCGCCCGCCGGGCACGTAACAACCAGCCGCATTCACCGGGACGGCTCGGCTGGTGATGCGTTGGCCGGCGCTCAGCGCCACCTCGGTGTCGCGCGGGGCGAGCGCCTCGGCCGTCGCGCGTATCTGCGCCGTCGCCATGAGGATCGCATCGCGCAGGTCGCCGTGCATGCGTGCCACGGCCTCCCCCATCGCCTGCGAAGAAACGCGAACATCGTCGCGAGAGAACCCCGGCGCACCGAACCGCCGCGCGTCGTCGACCAGGGCATCGTCGCCGCGCGCCCGCACGTCGGCGATCATCCCGGAGACGTGCTCGGCCCGGGAGTTGTCGGCCTCCGATGCGACCCGTAGCGAGCTCACGACCTCGGTGAGGTCACCGACCGGCAGCGACATCCGCCGCACCGAGCGGCTCACGCGTCGGCGCCGAGTCGCTCGACCAGAGCGTCGATCTCCGACCAGCGCAGCTTGTGGCTGACCCGGTTGGCGATCAGACGCGCCGACGACACGAAGATCTCCTCACGCTCGACCAACCCGTTCTCGCGAAGCGTGCGTCCGGTCGCCACCAGATCGACGATTCCATGAGCCATCCCCACCAGGGGCGCGAGCTCGACCGAGCCGTTGACCTTCACGATCTCGACCTGGCGGCCGGTCGCGGCGAAGTGGGCACGCGCGGATTCGGTGTACTTGCTCGCGACTCTGACGGTACCCAGTCGCTCGAGGACACGGGGGGTGGGATCCTCGCCGTCAAGCGTGGCGTAGACCATCCGGCATTCGCCGAAGCCCAGATCGAGCAGCTCATAAACATCCGGCGCGCGTTCGAGCAGGACGTCTTTCCCGACGATTCCGATGTCCGCCGCGCCCGACTCGACGTAGGTGGGCACGTCACTCGGGCGGGTGGTGATGAACACGGTGCCGTCGTCGGCTTCGAGCACGAGCCGGCGGCCGGTGTCGCGCAGCGGGCTCACATCGACACCGGCCGCCTCGAGGCGGCTGATCGTGTCGGCAAACAGGGCGCCGAGCGGCACGCAGATCTTCAGACCCGAGATGGGATCGCCTCCTCGAGCCGACGACACGAGAAGTCCTCGCCCGTTGACCGGTCGCGCACGGCGTAGCCACCGGTGCCGGGTCGCGCGACGAACCGCCAGCCATCAGCCTCGGCAACTGCCTCGGCGCGCGCGTCCGCGGCAGCCAGTGCGACGACCGGTACGCCCGTACGCCGCAGAGCGTTCGCCGCATCGAGCTCGGTATCCAGGCCCCCGACGAGCACCACACCGGCAGCCATCGCCGACGTGTCGCCCATGCTGGCGGCGAGGGCCCGGTTGAGGGGATTCACGAACACCGCAAAGCCGACCGCCGTACGGGGGTTGCCGAACCGCCCGAACAGACCGTCGTACCGACCGCCGAACGCGATCGGGGTGCCCTCTTTGCCCGAGTAGGCCTCGAGTATCAGCCCGGAGTAGTACGTCCAGTCGCGCGAAACGCCGAGGTCGAGAAGCACCGCGTCATCGGCGACGCCGGCGCGGCGCACGAGCTCGAGAACCTCGCGGACGTAGTCACATGCCTCACGGGCAGCGGGCGCGACGTCAACGATTCGCGCCAACGCGTCCGCCCCACCGCGCAGCGTGGGCAGAGCGGCAATCAGCGCGCGCTGCGCCTCGGGCAACGCGAGATCCTGCGCCACATGCCGCCATGCGACGAAGTTACGTTCGCTGGCGGCTTTCGCGAGGTCGGCACGCGGCTCACCGTCGACGCCGAGCGCATCGAGCACCTCCCGCGTGAGGCGCACGTCGCCGATGCCGACTCGGAAGTCGGACAACCCTGCGGCAGCGAGTGCGTCGACGAGCATCGCGATGATCTCGGCGTCCGCGCCGGGGCCGTTCTGGCCCACGAGTTCCACGCCCGCCTGCCATTGCTCGACGGCCCGGGGCCGGCCGTGCTGCGGCGTGCGAAACGCCGCCCCGGTATAGGCGACGCGAACCGGCCCGGGGTGATCGGCCATCCGAGTTGAGATCAGGCGTGCCATCGGGATCGTCAGATCAGGACGCAGCACCAGCACACGGCCGACCTCGTCGAAGAGGCGAAAGACGTCGTCGGGACCACCCTCCTGGGCCCGATCGATCACCTCCGCGAACTCCATCACGGGGGTTCTGGCCTCCCGG
>JANLSO010000114.1:0-3255 GCA_031362405.1 Thermoleophilia bacterium
GGGCTATCCAGCAGGTGCCGGACGGCCCCGAACTCGGCGGTTTCAGAGATGGTCATGGGGGATGGCCTTTCGCCGGTGCTTCTCAACGATACGTAGCGTTTTTCAACGTAGCACTGGCGCCGCGAGAAAAGAAACGCTACGTTTCGTTTGATGCAAAACGCACCAACTTCGAAGAGTGTGCCGGCAGCGCCGGGTCGCGGCGGCCGCCGCCGCAGCGAGGCCACACACCAGGCGATCCTCCGCGCGACCCGGGAGATCCTCGTCGAAGTCGGTGTGCGGGGGTTGACCGTCGAAGGGGTGGCCGCTCGGGCGGGCGTCGCTAAGACTACCGTCTACCGCCGATGGAAGTCGAAGGACGAACTCGCCCTGGCGGTGCTCATCGACATGGTCGAGCAGTTCGTGGCGGTCCCCGATCTCGACGACACGATGGCGGAGTTCACTGCGTTCGTCTCCGGCGCGATCCGCATCCTCGGAACCACGCTGATGGGCCGGGTGATGCAGGGCCTGGTCTCCGACTTCGCCGCCAACCCCGACCTTGCCGACGCGTTCCAGACTCGCGTGGTCACCGTCCGCCAAAACGAGGTCAGGAGGATGGTCGCGGTGGCGATCGAGCGCGGAGACATGCGCCCGGACGCCGACCCGGAGCTGTTGCACGAGCTGCTCTTCGGGCCGGTCTACTACCGGCTGCTTCTGAGTGGCCGGCCTCTGGAGCCCGACTACGCGGTGCAAATAGTCCAGACGGTGCTCCCCGCGTTCGCCTGACCTGAGGTGCACGAGATCTCGGGATCCCTCGCGGGGGTGGTGGGGAGGGCGCTTGCCACGGCGGTACTGCGGGAGCGTTCCTCATCGCGTTGTCCAGGACTTCTGCCCGAGGACCGGCGTGGTCTCCCTGGTAGGGGGCGGGCACTGCGGCCCGAATGCAGGACGCCGCCTTGGAGCGACGATCCTGTTGATCGCGAGCTTCCCGATTCGGGACCCGCTCCATCGAGATCCGGAATCCGACCCGTGAGAATCCGGAACTGGGTGCTCGTGAGACTCCGGGCTCAAGGGTCTGGAGGGCTCTTGGAGGCGTGCCCCAGCGGGTCGGGCGGCAAGATCATCGGGGGCCGAGGGGCCTGGGAGAAGTCGAAGCTGGCGCGAAGGTCTCCCAGGATCCTGGCGTTCTCGCGGACATGCCGCCGTGGGTCGGGGCGCCCATCGTTCGCGGGGTCGAGGCGCTGGCCTCCGAGGAAGTCGTCTTCGATGAACTTCAAGTAGGCGTCGAAGCTGAGGGTCTGGTGGTCGATAAACCCACGCTTGGCGTAGGGGCTGATCACCAGGCCGGGCACTCGTAGGCCATAGCCATTGCCGTCGACCCGCGGAGGACTGACGTGGTCGTAGAACCCGCCCCAGTCGTCCCAGGTGATGAAAATCGCGGTGCTGTCCCAGTTGGGTGAGCGCATCACGGCGTTCACCTCACGCGTCACCTGGGCCTGTCCGGCGCTGAGGGTCGCCGGCGGATGCTCACTGTGCGCGTCGTCGGGAATCACCCAGCTGACGGCCGGGAGGCTGCCGTCTTTGGCGGCGGCAAAGAACGAGGACAGGTCCTGGATATTGCCCAGTTGGCGGTTGTCGCGGACCGTGTCGAAACGCGGCAGGGGGTTCCACACGCCGGGGGTCGCGGCGTCTTGGGGGACCTTGGGGCAGGTAGCCCCGTCGTCGCGGCAGTCGGGCTCCGAGCCCTTCTCCACGTAATAGCCCCAGCTGACCTCGTTCTTGTGCAGGAGGTACGTGAGGTCGGTCCAGGCGTAGTGCGGGCCGCCCGGCGTGAACGTGTGTTGCGGCGATTCAAGGGCGTTTTCGCACGTCGCGGGATGGCCCGAGCGCCTGCATCGGGCCGACCACCCCGACACGAGAAACAGATGCGCCGGAAGGCTCCACGAGGCGTTCGGCTCGAACATGCGGTCCTGCAGGATGAAGTTCTCGGCGTACTTCCAGTAGTTCGGAATCTCCCGCGCGTCGTGGTAGCCCATCACCCGTGCCCCGCCGGGTGCACACTTTGTATCGACGGCGGTGGCGCAGCGATCGCGTGCCTTTTGGGAAGCGACGACGAAACCATCCATCCGCCCGCCGTTGATGGCGGTTCGTGCGGCGGCGGCCGAGTGGGGGCCTCCCCCCTGGGAATCGGTGGGGTCGTGGAACGGGCGTCGGCAGCCGCCATCGCGCGGGTCGGGAGCGCAGGCGATTGGCTGTCCGTCGCGTATGGCGATGCCGTCGGCGCCCGGATAGGTGCCGAAGTAGGAGTCGAACGATCGGTTCTCCTGGACGATCATCACGATGTGTTTGATCGTGTGGATGTCGTCCGGGTTCGACGCCGAGCCCCCACCGACGAACCGGCCAGTGACGACCGCCGCCGCGACGGCCGCCACGAGCGCCGCCGCAACAATCCACGGCAGACGGTGTGCAATCTTGGAGCACAGCCCGTTGGTCGGAGGGTCGGTCATGGCCTTCCCCGGTTGGTTGCTTTGGGGCACGACAGAAGCTTCGTGCGGGGTGAGGCCTCGGACCTGAGCCAATCGAAAACCGGCGCCGCGGCTCGGTGCGCGCGGCCGAGCCCTGATCACGGGACTTCAGGCCGCTGCGGAGGCCTCGTCAGGTAGCGGATCGTCGCGCACCTCGCTGATCCGCCAGGGAGCGTCGGGAGGGCCGTCGAGGGCGAGCGTCCATGTGCCGTCGAACCGAGTGGCTCTCGTCTTTGAGCCCGCGACGGTCGTCAGGGTGTTGCGATCTTCGATGTAGCGCACGCCTTCGATTTGCATGTAGACGGTGGCGGTCGCGGGGGTGGCGTCGGTGTTGAGGTTCGTGAGCGTCACCGACGTCACGGCCGGGGCGCGAAGCACGAGACGAAGGCTTTGGCCGGGGCTCGGCGGGTAGAGCAATTCCTGCAGAAGGGTCGGCTGGGCGAGATAGGCAAAGGCGCTGTCGTCGCCGTCGACGGCCTCGGCCCACGCGGCGACGCCACGACGAACGGCCCCCTCGATGATGTCGGGGTCGAAGCGCTTGTCGGCGACCGACAGGTCCTGAGCCTTCGCGTAGGCCGTTGCGGCGTCAGAGTCGGCGACCTGCGACGGGTGGACGCCCGCCGGGAGGGCGTCGGCGACGGCATCCTCGACGCCGCGGTGGAGGCCGACCCCGCCGACGACGCCCGGCTCACCGACCGCGCCCGTGTCGAGGATGCCGTCGCCGACGCTCTTCCTGCGGGCGTCCACCCCTCGC
>JANLSO010000119.1:0-1631 GCA_031362405.1 Thermoleophilia bacterium
GGTACCTCGGTATGGGCCGGACATCGGCGGAGGTGCCGAAGGCCTCGGACGGTGGGTCGCGAGTTGGCTTGCCCGCCACCACGACGTGACGGTGCTCACCACCTGTGCTCTCGACCACCAGACGTGGGCCGACCACTACCCTCGCGGTCGGTCTCGGGACGCGAGCGTCGAGGTTCACCGGTTCCCCGTGCCGGTGCCCCGCGTCACGAAACGCTTCAACCGCTGGTACGGCGCCGCGCTGCGCGGTGATCTTGGCGTGCGTGGGCTCGAGCGGTGGATGCGCGAACAGGGCCCGCACTCGCCCGAGCTCCTCGCCCACCTCGACCGTGAGGGGGCCGGGTACGATGCGGTTCTCTTCGTGCCCTACCTCTACGCCACGACCTGGGAAGGGCTGCCTTTGGTCGCTGATCGTTCATTGCTGATCCCCGCCCTTCACGACGAGCCGCCGGCGGCGTTCCCGATCATGGACCGCACCTTTCAGCTCGCCCGCGGCCTTGCGTTCAGCACCCCCGAAGAGCGCGACTTCTGTCGTTCCCGCTTCGGACCACTTCGGGCCGAGAGCCGGCTGGTGGGGGTAGGCGTCGATACCCCGGAGACCGTTTCGGCGGGCGATCCCGAGAAGAATACGTACCTTCTTTACCTGGGGCGCATCGAGTCCGCTAAAGGGTGTGTTGATCTGCTCGAGTACCACCGCGCCGCACGCCGTATGAACGCCTCAGTGCCGCGTCTCGTACTGGCGGGTAGGATCGCCATGGACCTGCCTGAGCACGCATGGCTCGATGTTCGCGGCTTCGTATCCGAGCAGGAGAAGGCCGATCTCCTGGCCGGAGCCGCCGCGGTTGTGTTGCCCTCCCCGTACGAAAGCCTGTCGATGGCGGTGCTCGAGTGTTGGATGCAGGGCAGGCCGGTGATCGTGAGCGACCGCTCTCCGGTGCTCGTTGGGCAGGTACGCCGCTCGGCTGGGGGCCTCTGGTACAGCGATTCGGCGCAGTACGCCGAGGCCGTCGCTCTGCTCGCGGAGGATCCCGAAGCGGCGGCGCGGCTGGGAGCCCAGGGCAGGCGCTACGCCCGCGGCCGGTTCCGCCCAGAGGCGGTTGGGCAGCGTCTCGAAGAACTGGTGCGCGCGGTAACCACTCCACGACGGGCCGCCGCGTGACGGCCATGGACGAGCAGGAGCGGCGAACGTTGATGGCCGAGCTTGAGCGGCGCGTCGAGGCCCGCCAGAAGGCCGGCGACTACGAGTTTCCCTGGCTCGACACACGGGTGGAGTCGCAGAACATCGAGGCGATCCTGCCCGACCAGGCGCCCCAGGACCCCACGATTCGGTTGAGGCCGGAACATGCCCGATCGACGACAGCCATCGTGGGCCGCCCGTTGACGGCAGTGAAGAGGGGCCTCCTGCGGCTCTTGCGCCAGCCGATCGACGACCTTGCCGCCCAAGCGGACGCGGCTGTTCGTCACGCGCTCGACGAGGCGCGATCCTCGCGAATGACAGCACACGAGGGTATCGCGGCCGCGCAGCGAGGTGTCGCTGAGGTCCAGGAAGGGTTGTCCGGCCTGCGTCGCGACCGCCTTGACCTGCAGCAGCGCCTCGCCACGGCCGAGGGCGCCGACGAGTGGGCCAGGTCTGC
>JANLSO010000144.1:0-2686 GCA_031362405.1 Thermoleophilia bacterium
CCGTACCGGTGGAACACGCCACGCAGCGTGTTCTCGACGGCGCGCAGCTGTCCCGCCTCGACGGGCAGAACATCACGTGCCCCTGTGGGAAGCGACACCGGCACCACCGAGGGGGCGTCAGTCATCGACGCGATCGATGTGCGCGCCCACGGCCCGCAGGCGTTCATCGATGCGCTCATACCCGCGGTCGATCTGGACCACGTTGCCGATGGTCGTCGTGCCCTCCGCCGCGAGACCGGCGATGAGCATCGCCATGCCCGCGCGGATGTCCGGGCTTACGACGCGCGCGCCGTAGAGCTGAGCGGGGCCGGTGACGACGGCCCGGTGCGGATCGCACAGGATGATCCGGGCACCCATCGCCACGAGTTTGTCGACGAAGAACAGTCGATTCTCGAACATCTTCTCGAAGATCATCACCGTGCCGTCCAACTGCGTGGCGACGGCCGTGGCGATGCTCGTGAGATCGGCGGGAAATGCGGGCCAGATTCCGTCGTCGATCTTCGGGATCGCGTCGCCCTCGTCGCTGACGACGCGGAGATCCTGATTCGGCGGCACCCGCAGCGTCGTACCATCGATCTCGACCCGGATACCGAGCCGCTCGAACGTGATCAGGATCATCCGCAGGTCGTCCGGGCGCACGTCGGGAATGGTGAGATCCGATTTCGTGATCGCGCCGAGGCCGATGAACGATGCGATCTCGATGTGATCGGGGCCGATCCGAAAACGTCCGCCATGCAGGCGCTCGACGCCCTCGATGCGCATTTCGTTGGTGCCGATGCCCTCGATCTTCGCACCCAGCTCAACGAGAAAACGGGCCATGTCTTGGACGTGGGGTTCGCTGGCCGCGTTCTTGATGACGGTCTGCCCCGGCGCAAGCACGGCGGCGGCGAGCGCGTTCTCTGTGGCGGTCACCGACGCCTCGTCGAGGAAGATCTCTGCGCCTTTTAGTCCAGAGGGGGCGGCGATTCCGTAGAAGCGACCTGATTCAACCTCCGCGCCGAGCCGCCGAAAGGCGAGCATGTGGGTGTCGACCCGACGGCGGCCGATGAAGTCGCCACCGGGTAGTGGAAGCTCGACGTGGCCGCAGCGGGCAAGCAGCGGCCCGGCAAGTAACAGCGATGCCCGCAGCCGTTGACACAGCTCGGGGTCGAGCTGTGTGGTCCGAAGATCGGCGGCCCTCAGCACGAGGGTGTTCGGGCCGTCTTCGCGCACCATCACGCCGAGATCGTCAAGCAGCGCGAGCATTACGTGGACGTCGACGATCTGCGGGACGTTCTCGAGCACGACTTCTTCGTCGGTGAGAAGGCAGGCCGCCAGGATCGGCAGAGCCGCATTCTTGTTACCGGCGGGGATGATGGTGCCGCGAAGGGGGTGGCCCCCTTCGATCAGGAACTTCTGACTCACAGATCTGACGGTATCAGCCGACCAACCCCGCCACCGCCTTCGCGAGCCGATCGAGATCATCGTCACTGGTGAAGAAGCCGGTGCTCACCCGAAGAACCGACGGGTCATCGAGCCAGCGGCCGACGACACCTTCGGCGGCCATCGCCAACCACGCCTGCTCTGGAGCGACGCCCTGCACGGTGAACGCGGTGAGCCCCGCATGAACGCCGGGGGGCGTCACGACCTCCACTCCCGAGATCTCGTCGAGCATGCGCGCGGCCTGGGCCTGCGTGTCAATCGTGCGCGAGAAAATCCAGGGCCAGCCGAGGCCATCGAGCCAATCGAGGGCGGCCAACCAACCGTCGATGAGGGGCAGGGGCTGGGTTGAGCTCTCGAACCGCCGTGCGCCGGTGTGGACGGTGAACTCTCCCGCCGGGGTATGGGCGGTTCCGGCGTCGAACCCCGAGAAGGTCGGCGCGATGGCACCGAGGGCCTGCGGCCGAACCCACAGCGCACCGAGCCCTTCGGGCCCGAGCAACCATTTCTGCGCGGGGAACGCGCACGCATCGACGCCGAGGGCCGCCGCATCGACCGCGATGGCACCGACCGATTGCGCCCCGTCGACCAGCGTGATCGCCCCCACCCGCGTGGCCTCCCGCGCCGCGGCAGCCACGTCGAGAAGGGCTCCCGTGACGTAGCTGACGTGCGATAACGCCACCAGCCGGGTGTGCGCCGTCAGCGCGGCGGCGACGGCACCCGCGAGGTCGGTTTCGGCGGCGGCTGCCGGAATGATCCTCAGCCTGACCCCACGGCGGCGCGCGGCCAACGCCAAGGGGACCATCAATCCGGGATGCTCGCCGTCGGTGGTGATGACCTCATCGCCCGCCGCCAGATCCAGCCCCCAAATCACCGCGTTCATTCCGGCGGTGGTGTTCTGGGTCAGCGCGACCTCCTCGGCGGTTCCCCCGACGAGTGCGGCCGCCCGAGCGCGCATCGCATCGCGCCGCGCCGTGGACGCGACAAACCCCGAGGGCCCCATGCGACCGCGCGCCAGGTCGCGACGCATCGCTGCCGAGACGGCGTCGCTGACGACATCCGGCAGCGGCCCCGCACCGCCCGTGTTCAGATACGCCTCGGTCGCCAGCAGCGGAAGGTGCCGACGAACGGCTTGCAGATCAGGCGCCACGCGAAGCATGGTAGAGGTCTCGTGCCCACCGAGACCCGGAGCCGCCAGATGCCTGATGTGACGATCACCGCCACTGCGAACGGCCCGTACCTCGTCTCGGGACCGGTGGAACTCCTC
>JANLSO010000198.1:0-23877 GCA_031362405.1 Thermoleophilia bacterium
TGATTCCCGAGTTCGTCGGTCGTCTTCCCGTGATCTCCGCGGTGCATCAGCTCTCGCGGGCCGACCTCGTGAAGATCCTGACCGAGCCGAAGAACGCTCTGACCCGTCAGTTCAAGAAGTTCTTCCAGTTCGATCGGGTCGAGCTCAGCTTCTCTGAGGACTCGCTCGCGGCGATCGCCGACAAGGCGCTCGAGCGTGAGACCGGCGCCCGTGGTCTTCGTTCGATCGTCGAGGGCGCGCTGATGGACGTCATGTTCGAGATGCCGTCGCGCGACGATGTCGACAAGTGCGTGGTCACCCGCGAGACGATCGAGAAGGGCCTGCCGCCGACGCTGGTCACGAGTGCCCCCGATAAGCGGGCGGCCGAGGCCGGCGGGTGACGGGAGCACCCGGGCGGTTCTCGCCCGATGAGGTCGAGCCCCGCTGGATCGAGGCCTGGGAGAGGTCGGGCGCGCTGCGCGCCGACCCGAACTCGGGTCGTGAGACGTACACGATCGCAATCCCGCCCCCGAACGTCACGGGATCGCTGCACCTCGGCCACGCTCTGAACAACACGATCCAAGACGTCCTCATCCGGTACCACCGAATGGCGGGTAAAGAGGTGATGTGGATCTGCGGCACCGACCACGCCGGGATCGCCACCCAAGCGCAGGTCGAAAAGAAGCTTGCCGCCGAAGGCCAAGACCGCCGCGAGATGGGCCGCGACGCGTTTCTGGATGAGGTCTGGGCGTGGAAAGACCTGCACGGCAGCAACATCTTGGGCCAGCTGCGCCGAATGGGCTTCACGCTCGACTACAGCCGTGAGCGCTTCACCATGGACGCGCCGTACGCGGCAGCGGTCGTGCGGGTCTTCGTCGATCTGTACGAGAAAGGTCACATCTACCGCGACAACTACATGGTCAACTGGGACCCGGGCCTCGGTTCGGCGATCTCCGACCTCGAGGACGAGGAGCGCGAGGTCACCGACACCATGGTGAGCATCGCCTATCCGCTGACCGACGGCTCCGGCGAGTTGGTCGTCGCGACCGTCCGGCCGGAGACGATGCTCGGAGACACCGCCGTCGCGGTGAACCCGAACGACGAGCGTTACGCCGCGCTGGTCGGAAAGACGTGCACGCTGCCCCTGGTGGGGCGCGAGATCCCGATCATCGCCGACGAGTACGTCGAGCTCGATTTCGGAACCGGGGCGCTGAAGGTCACGCCGGCGCACGACCCGAACGATTTCGAGATCGGGCGGCGTCACGATCTGCCGGTCATCGGGGTGATCGGCGAGGACGGCCTGATGACGGCCGAGGCGGGGGAGGCCTACGTCGGGCTGACGCCCGATCAATGCAAAAAGCGCGTTCTGGCCGATCTTCGTGAGCTCAGCCTCGTGCGCGACGAGAAGGACTACCTGCACACGGTGCCCTTCTCCCAGCGCAGCGGTGTGCGCGTCGAGCCGTTGATCTCCCTGCAGTGGTTCTGCGACATGACGGCGCTTGCCGCCCCGGCCATCGCCGCGGTTGAGAACGGTGACGTGAAGTTCACTCCCCCACATTGGGGTGGCGTCTACCTGCGGTGGATGAACGAGATCCGCCCGTGGTGCGTGTCGCGCCAGCTGTGGTGGGGGCACCAGTTGCCCGTTTGGTACCGGGGCGAAGAGATCTACGTCGGCAGCGAGGCACCAGCGGGCGACGGGTGGGAGCGCGACCCGGACGTCCTCGACACCTGGTTTTCCTCTGCCCTCTGGCCGTTTGCCACCCTCGGCTGGCCCGAAAAAACGGCCGAACTCAAAGCGTTCTATCCCACCCAGACCCTGTCGACGGCGCGCGACATCATCTTCCTGTGGGTGGCCCGGATGGTGATGATGGGCATTGAGTACATGGGCGAGGTGCCGTTCTCAGACGTCTATATCCACTCCGTGATCCAGGCCCCCGACGGCCGTCGGATGAGCAAGAGCCTCGGCACCGGTATCGACCCGCTCGAGCTGATCGCCGAGCACGGCGCCGACGGCCTGCGGTTCGGGATGCTCCTGATGTCGAGCCAGCAGGACGTCCGCTTCTCACCCGAGAAGGTCAAGCAGGGGCGGCAGCTCGTCACCAAACTTTGGAACGCGACGCGCCTCGTCGCCGGCCGCGGGGGGAAGGTCGGCGCAGCGACCGCCCCGACACCGGCGACCCTTGGCGACCGCTGGATGGCCTCACGTGTCACCGAGGCGGTGGCCGAGTGCGATGCTCTTCTGGCCCGGTTCGAGTTCTCGAAGCTGGCCGACGCCCTTTATCATCTGGTCTTCGACGACTTCTGCGACTGGTACTTGGAGCTGTTGAAGGCGGACGAGGCGACTCCCGAGGTCGCGGGCGACCTGCTCGAGCAGATCCTTGCTCTGGCGCACCCGGTCATGCCGTTCATCACGGAGGAATGCTGGTCGGTGCTCGGCGGCGAGGGTCTGCTGCTCACGCATCCTCCCGCGCGTGCCGGGGCGATCGACGCGGACGCCGCGGCGCAGGTTGTCGCCGTGCAGGAGGCCGTCGTCGCCATGCGCGCGTTTCGCACCGACCTGGGGATCCCGCCGCGCGAGCGTTTGGCGGTCAGGGTTGTCACCGAGAACGACGTGAAGCTACCGACCGCGGCCCTTGGCAGCCTCGCCGGGGTGGACCTTGTCGAGGCCGGTGGCTCCGACGGCGAGCTACGCGTCATCCCCATCTCGTTCGGTCGCCTCGAGGTCTTTCGGGCGGCGGAAGAGATCGACGTTGAGGCGGAGAGAGCCCGCATCACTCGTGAGATCGGTCGCGTCGAAGACGAGCTCAAGCGCTCCGAGGGCATGCTCGCCAACGAGAAGTTCGTCGGCCGGGCCCCTGCCGAGCTGGTTGCCGCCGAGCGCGAGAAGATCGCCCGTTTCGCCGCTGAGTTGGCAGCTCTGAAGGAGCAGCTGTAGCGGCATCCCCGTCTGAGCGACCGGTCGACGCGGATGCGGTCGATTGGATCGAGGCGCTCGACATCCTCGGTATGCGCTTCGGCCTGGAGCGGATGAATCGTCTGCTCGCGGCGCTCGGCAACCCGGAGCGCGCGCAGCCCGCGATCGCGATCGTCGGGACCAACGGCAAGTCGTCGACCACGCGCTTCTGCGCGGCGATCCTGGCCAGTGAAGGCCTTCGCGTCGGCGCGTACCTGTCGCCCCACATCACGGGCTGGAGCGAACGCATCCTCGTCGACGGTGAGCCGGTTACCGCGCACCCCTTCGCGGGGGCGATCGCCCGGGTACGAGCCGCCGCCGACGGGCTCGACCGTGGGCCGGATGACCGCGTTACGCAGTTCGAGGCCCTGACGGCCGCCGCATTCGTCGCGTTCGCCGAGGCCGGAGTTGACGCTGCCGTCGTGGAGGCCGGGCTTGGGGGGCGCTTCGATGCGACCAATGTCCTCAAGGGCGCCACGGTGCGCGTGCTGACCAACGTCGCTCTCGAGCACACGGAACTCCTCGGTGACACCGTCGCGCAGATCGCTGCGGAGAAGCTCGCCATCGCGCCGGATGGTTTCGACGGATGGGTCTTTGGTCGCCTCGACGGAGATTCGGCGGCGGGAGTCGCCGCCGAATGCGCACGTCGCGGGATGTCGGCGTGGTGGCTCGATCGCGACGTGACGGTCATCCGCACCGGCGCCGGCGTGGAGGTACGGTGCCCCGGTGGGCGGTACAACGACCTGCGACTCGGCGTCGGCGGCTCGTTCCAAGACGAGAATCTGGCCGTCGCGGTTGCCGCCTGCCAGCGTTTTCTCGACCGCCCGCTCGACGACGTCTCCCTGCGCATGGCGGTGAGCGCGGTGCGCATCCCTGGTCGGCTCGAGGAGTTCCCTGGCCAACCGACGGTCGTCATCGACGGCGCCCACAATCCCGCCGGTATCGAGGCTCTCGTCGGCGCGCTGACGGCAACGCCGTCGTGGGCACGCCCGGTCGCCGTGGTTTCTCTTCTCACCGACAAGGACGCACAGGCGATGATCGGGCCGCTCGCATCGGTCGTGACCGCGATCGTCGCCACCCGATCGCATCATCAGCGGGCGGTTTCGCCCGATTCGCTGGTCGCACTGGCAGGTCGCGCAGGAATACCGGCCGAAGCCGTGGAAGATCCCCGCGACGCGCTCGATGTGGCACGGCGCCGAGCGGGAGAGCTCGGAACGGTTGTCGTGTGCGGTTCTCTCTACCTGCTCGCCGACATACGACCCCTTTTGGTCGCCTCGGTAGGGGGCTCGACGGGTCGCTGATAGTCTGGCGGTCGCATTTTCTCGAAAGACGGTGAACGTGGCTGCAACGAGTTCCAGCGATCCCTTCGAGTCGATCTCGAATTTCTTCTCGTCGTCGATATGGGGCGTCGCGCAGTTCCTGATCCAGGTTTTCGTCGTCCTCCTCTGGATCTCGCTGATCTGGTGGACCTATCAGGACGCCCGTCGGCGGACGCACTCTCACGGATTCGTCTGGGGCGCGGTAACCCTCTCGGCATTCATTCCTTTTCTTGGAACGGTCATCTACCTCGTGCTGCGGCCGCCAGAATACCTCGACGACGCCCGCGAGCGAGAGCTCGAGCTGATTGCCTTGGAGCGCCGGATCGGCGCGACGGGCGATGAGGAGAGCCAGCGCCTGATGGGCCGGATCATGGAGCGCGAGGGCGTACCGGGTGGCAAGCCCGGGATCCAGAACGCACTGCGTGAGGCCGGTGCCGCCACGCGTGAGGACGTCCGCGACCTCGACCTGCGGCTCACCGAGCTCGAGTTCCGCCTGCGCATGGACCGCTCGCCCGAGGGGTCGGCCCGTAAGGCCGCCGACCCGGGCACACGTCCGTCCGCCCGTTCGGTCGAGGTCGGCGAGGGCGGCGACACCGGCCGCGGGATGATCCGCCGTATTCGTCGCAGCGTAAACCCTGACCCAGAGGCCAGAATTGACTGAAGTTTCGTTCGTGATGGTGAAGCCGGATGGCGTGGCCGGTCGGCTGACGGGCGAGATCATCTCCCGCATCGAGCGTCGCGGTCTGGTGCTCGTCGGCGTCGAGAAGAAGGTGATGTCGCGCGCGGCCGCCGAAGAGCACTACGGCGAGCACCGCGAACGCCCCTTCTTCGGTGAACTCGTTGACTTCATCACCTCCGGCCCGGTCGTGATGATGGCCGTCGAGGGCCCCGAGGGCACCATCGCCGCCCTGCGCACGATGATGGGCACGACGAATCCGCTCGAGTCTGATCCCGGAACGATTCGCGGCGACTTCGCCCTTGAGATCGGCCAGAACATCATCCACGGCTCCGACGGAGTCGAGTCGGCCGCCCGCGAGCTGGCACTTCACTTCCCGAACCTCGGGTAGTTCGCACAACCCCGGTGCCCGGGACGCAAGAACAAAGCCAATGTTGATCCTCGCGTCCCGCTCGCCTCAGCGGCGAGCGTTGATCGCGACTCTTGGGCTTTCGTTCCGGGTCGTGGCCTCGGGATTCGAGGAGAACGGTCCGGGCGACACGCCTCGCGAGCGGGTGCTCGCTAATGCCGAAGGTAAGGCGTGGGATGTCGTGGCTCGCACCGGCGTTCCGGCGGGCGGCGCGGTAATCGCTGCGGACACGGAGGTCGTGCTCGACGGGCGTACGCTCGGTAAGCCGGCCGATCGAGACGCCGCCGCCGTGATGCTGCGGCGTTTGGCCGAACGCGAGCACATCGTGATGACGGCCATCGTGGTGGTCGGCGCCGACGGCCAACGGTCGCGGGTCGAAGAGGCGACGGTTGAGGTTCGCGCGCTCAGCGACGCCGCTCTCGGTTGGTACCTCGACACCGGCGAGTGGCGCGAGCGCGCCGGCGGCTATGCGATTCAGGGTGCCGGCGCCGTCATCGTTTCCGGGATCACCGGAGACCCGGCGACGGTTATCGGCCTGCCCGTCGGGGCCGTGGCCGAACTGCTTGGGGAGCTCGGCCTCGGCCCGTTTGCCGAACCGACGAGGCCCGTGCCACTCGAATGACATTAGTTGCTGCCGCAAGTTTCTAAATGGCGATGCGAAGCACCGTGAGATGGCGCCTTCGGGCCGCCGCGCAGCCGACCCTCGAAGCACATGCGCTGAATGAACGCACTTTGGATGTCATGTCACTCGAGTGGCACGGGTGTTCGGCTACATGAAGTCGGACATGAACAGCGACTTCACCGACGTCGGGCGAATCTTGAGGAGCACACGGACCTCGTCGGGCGCGCGGAAGGGGTACGTCTCCTTGCCCATGTACTTCATGGCCATGGCATCGATGTGTGCGTCGGCGCCGTCGTGGGTGATCTCCTCGACCGTTCCGCTCACCGAGACCGAGTCGTATGGGTTGTCGGGATCGGCAGCCGATACCGATACACGTGGGTCGTTGCGAACATTGTTGACCTTGGCGCGTCCCTCGGCGGTGTTGATGAGGATCGTGTCACCGTCGACGTCGACCCACACAACGCTCCCGTGAGGAGAGCCCCCGGCATCAAGCGTCGACAGATGCACGAATGCCACTTTCTGAAACACCCCGCGCTCGCGTTCACTCAACTCAGCCATGTCGACCTCCCCTGTTGCGGCCGCACCCGTCGCGCCCGTCGGGTGATTCCTACACCGTCGGGCGGCTTCGCGCCCTCAGTACAGCGGCGGGTAGCGATCCAGGAGATCTTTATGACGCTCGCGGCGTTCCACTTCGGCGATCGCCGCCGGGTCGACGGCGGAGTCCCGCAGGCGCCGCAGGGTCGCCATGATCTTCTCACGGCGCTCTTCGCGCTCTCGTTCTGCCTTCGCGTTGCGGCGTTGGGCACGCCGGTAGGCGCTGTTGTCGTCGGCGAACAGGGGAGACGAGGGCATCCGGCCAGAGTAGCGAACGGCCCCGCCCGGTGGCGAGTCTGCCGCGAGGGCGTTAGCGTAGGGCGGTGCCGTCGAGGAAGGCGGCTATAGTCCGCTGCGTGCAGGGATGATTGTGTCTGGCACGCACGGCCACTTCTCGGGAGGAAACCGATCGGGCTCTGGGGATACCTGACCGGGTTCGGCGGCCGTGACATGGCCGTCGACCTCGGCACTGCAAACACGCTTGTCTACGTCCGCGGCCGCGGCATCGTTCTGTCGGAGCCGTCGGTGGTGGCGATCGATCAACGTACGGGCGAGGTCCATGCCGTCGGCATCGAAGCCAAGCGGATGCTCGGGCGCACACCCGGCAATATCAGCGCCATTCGGCCGCTGAAGGACGGCGTCATCGCCGACTTCGACGTGACCGAGCAGATGCTGCGCCACTTCATCCAGAAGGTCCATCAGAACCGGTGGGCGCACCCGCGCGTCGTGGTGTGCGTACCGTCCGGCGTCACCGGGGTCGAAAAGCGCGCGGTCGAGGAGGCCACGCTGTCGGCCGGGGCGCGTCAGGCGTATCTGATCGAGGAACCGATGGCGGCGGCGATCGGTGCCGGGCTACCCGTAGCGGAGCCCACCGGGAACATGATCGTCGACGTCGGCGGCGGTACCACCGAGGTCGCTGTGATCTCTCTCGGCGGCATCGTGGTGGCGCAGTCGATCCGCATCGGCGGTGACGAATTGGACGAGGCGATCATCAGTTGGGTCAAACGCGAGTACAAGCTGATGATCGGCTCTCAAACGGCCGAAGAGGTCAAGCTCGAGATCGGCTCGGCGTACCCATTGCGCGAAGAGGTTCAGGCCGAGATCCGCGGCCGCGACATGATCTCCGGTCTTCCGAAGACGGTGGTGTTGTCGTCGGAAGAGGTCCGCGTTGCGCTGGAGGAACCGATCGCGCAGATCGTCGATGCCGTCAAGAGCACGCTCGACAAGACCCCGCCCGAACTGGCGTCGGACATCATGGACCGGGGCATCATGCTCGCCGGCGGCGGGTCGCTGCTGCAGGGGCTCGACCAGCGTCTGCGCCAAGAGACCGAGATGCCGATTCACGTCGCCGAGTCGCCGTTGACGTGTGTGGCCGTCGGTTCGGGGCGTTCGCTCGAGGAGTTCGAGGTCATGCGTAAATCCGCCAAGGGGCGCCAGAGAAGGCGCTTCTGATCCGCCTCTCGCGGTGAACGCCTGATGGGTTCTCAGACCGGAAGTGGACTTGGTCGTCGGCGCTCGACGGCACGACGCGTGATCGTCAGTGCCCTCGTGGTCGTCTGTCTGGCCACCTTCACGCTCTTTTTTCGTGAGGCGGGCGATGCGGGCCCGCTGCACTCGTTGCAAAGCGGCGTGAGCTCGATCGTTGCTCCGGTTCAAAAGGGCGCGACCAGCGCTGTGCGTCCCCTTCGCGACCTGTGGGGATGGTCGACCAGCCTCGTGAACGCACGCGATCGGGCCGCGACTCTCGAGAAAGAGAACGCGCGTCTGAATGCGTTCGCCGCCGCGGGGCAGATCGACCAGGAGGAGCTGCGTCAGCAGAAGCTGCTCAACGGCGTGGGGGAGGACTACAAAACCGACTACGCGCGCGTCCCGGCCGAGCTGATCGGCTTTCCCCCGACGAACTGGTACGCCCGTGGGGCGCTTTATGTCGGCTCCGACAGCGGGGTCGTCGTGAACTCTCCGGTGCTCGCGGGGGTCACCGGCGGCGAAGCGTTGGTCGGCAAGATCACTTCCGTCACGCCGAACTCGAGTGTCGTGACCTTCATCACCGAAAGCGCCTTCTACGTGGGAATCACCATTCCCGACCCGCGGGCACGCGGCATTCTGCAAGCCTCCAGCACCCCCGGGCAGCTCGTCGCGACGAATATCCCTCGCGAGCGTCGCGTGGAGCCCGGTCAGGTCGTGGCGACCGGTGGCTTCTCGAAGATCGATTCGCCATCGGTGTTTCCCCCGGGGATCCCCGTCGGGCTGGTGACGAGCGTCGGATCGCCCGATCCTGATGCCCAGCAAACTGTGCAGGTGAAGCCCTTCGTCGATCCGCGTAGCGTGAGCTACGTGGTCGTGCTCGCCCCGACGAGCGACATGGCCAAACGCCGCGCGAGCGGCCGATGAGTACTCGACCGACGCGAGTTCTGACGGCGGGGCGCTCGAGCGCGCACACCCTCGACGTGCCCGAGCGCGGCCGGGCACTGTGGGCGGTCGCCCTGATGGCGCTCATCGGCGTGCTCGTTCAGGTATCGCTGCTGCCCTACGCCCGCGTTGCCGACGGAATCGCCGACATCGTCGTGTCGGTCGTTGTCGCTGCCGCCCTTTTCCGCGGCTCCCTGGTTGGCGCCGTGACGGGGTTTGCGAGCGGAATGCTGATCGAGCTGACCGCCCCGATCGGAACGCTCGGGGTTCTCGCCCTGCTCTACCTCATCGTCGGGTCGGTCTGCGGCCGCTACTGCGAGCGAGCGGAGGCCACTGCTCTCCTTCCGCCGATGGTGCTGATCGTCGCCGCGACGGCTTTCGTGCAGCTCGGATACGGCAGCGTCCAGCTGCTGCTCGGCACGTCGGTCTTCGCCGTCGACTTCACCGCGCGTGTTCTCGTGCCCACTCTGATCCTCAGCGCGCTGCTGGGCCCGCTGGTGCTGGTGGTGGCGCGGCGACTGCTTGGTGAGCCTCGGGTGGTCGAGCCGTTCATGATGCCCCGATGAGCGGGGGCTACATCACTCCATCGCCGCGGCGGTCAGGCTCGACCGGTAGTGGCGGCGCCCCGGCGCTGACCCACGGGGTGGCGGTCAGGATCGCCCTCATCGGCGCCGCCGCGATTGGCCTGATGGGAATCCTCGTCGTCCGGCTCTGGTTCTTGCAGGTCATCGGCGGGCAAGACTTCGCCGCCGCCGCCCAGCAGAACTCTCTGCGAGAGGTTGTCGTGCAGGCGCCCCGTGGGAAGATCACGGACCGCAACGGGAAGGTCCTCGTCGACAACCGCCCCGGCCAGGATGTTGTCGCCATCCCGCAGGAGCTTGGTCAGCTTTCAGACGAGCGGCGCGTCCAGGTGTTGAAGAAGCTTGCGCCGATCGTCGGGAAGTCTTTCGCGTCCATCTTGGCCAAGGTCGACGCTGGGGCCAAGAACGCGCCCTTCGAACCGGTCGTGTTGGCGGACGATGTCGGGCCCGCCGTTCAGCAGAACATCGCGGAGCGACGTCAACAGTTTCGCGGTATTCAGCTCGGGACGTCGTACGTGCGGACGTACCCGCTCGGCACCACCGCTGCCCACATCCTTGGCTATACCGGGCGAATTTTTAAGGAGAACTTCGCCGCCTATCGCAACCGAGGGTACGTCGGGAACGAGCGTGTCGGGATCTCTGCCCTTGAGCTGCAGTACGAGGAGTACCTGAAAGGGACCAAGGGCTACAACAAATACGAAGTCGACGCACTGGGTGAGCCGACCGGTCGCGGCCTTTACGAGTCGGTTCCCCCTCGCCGCGGGAACGATCTGCGCCTTTCGATCGACGCGGCGACGCAGAGGACGCTCGACGACGAGGTGAAGGCCCGGGTAGCGATCTCCCCTACGTCCAACGCCGCCGCGGGTATCGCGATGAACCCGCAGACCGGAGAGATCCTCGGTTTGTCGTCGTATCCGACCTTCTCGCCCAGCGCTTTCGAGACAGGCAACGCAAAGCTGATCGCCCGTTACAACGACCTGAAGGAGAGCAATCATCAGCCGACCTTCAACCGGGCGATAGCGGGCCGCTATCCCGCCGCGTCGACCTTCAAGGGTGTTACGGCCACAGCGGCGCTCCAAGAGAAGATTCTGCGGCCCGACGAATACATCAACTCACCGTCTGAGCGAATCATCTACAAGACGCGCTTTCGAAACTTTGGCGACCTCAGCCAAGGGGAGATACAGCTTCCGCTGGCCCTAGAACTCTCGAGCGACACCTTCTTCTACGAGGTCGGAAAAAGGTTCTATGACGACACGACGAACGAACGGCTACCCACCTGGGCGCGTCGTTTCGGCTTTGGCGCGCCGACGGGGATCGACCTCCCTGGTGAAGACCCGGGTCTGGTGCCCGACAAGGCGTACAAACGAAAGGCTTACGCGGGCCCACGATTCGCCTCGTATCAGCGTTCCTGGCAGCCGGGAGACGACGTGAACCTTTCCATCGGTCAGGGTTTCCTGCAAGTGACACCCCTTCAGCTTGCGACCGCCTACTCGGCTATCGCCAATGGCGGAACGATCGTGACTCCGACCCTCGGCAAGGACGTCATCGCGCCAGACGGAACCGTCAGACGCCGACTTGCGGCAGCGCGACCGACACGCCGACTTCCCGCGTCGACCGCGAACCTCGCGTTCGTTCGGGAGGGCCTCTTCAGGGCGGCAAACGGAGGCCAGGGCACTGCCTATGACGTGTTCCACAACGTGCCGGAAGGGGCAAAGGTCGCGGGAAAGACCGGGACCGCAGAAGCCGGAAAGGACCGCGCAGGAAACCAGCGCGAGGATCACTCGTGGTTTGTCGGCTATGCGCCGTTTGACAACCCGACGGTTCTCGTCGCGATCGTCGTCGAGAATGGTGGCACCGGTGCGGGCGGAGCTGCTCCCGCCGTATGCAGGACGATGGCCACGTACCTGAAGTTTGATCAGTCGTTGTGCGGTGTTTCTCTGAAGAAGAATTGACCACACTCGCCCGCCCATCTGACGCGCGACCCCAGCTCCCACGCACCGAGAGTCGCGTTCGTCGGGCCATCCTCGGTATGGATTGGATCCTCCTCATCGCCGTGGCGATGGTCTGCGCGTTCTCCGCATTCATGGTGCGGACGGCCACGTCGAACGACATCGCCGGTAGCCCCGACTTCTTCTTCACGCGGCAGCTGCTGTTCATCGGCCTCGGGGTCGCGGTGATGATCGTCGTTGCCGCGTTCGACCTCGATCGCATCGCATCGCTGTCGTGGCCGCTGTTGGGAGGGCTGCTCGGGTCGCTGGCAATGGTGTTCGTGCTCGGTTCATCGGTGAAGGGTTCGAGCCGGTGGATCAGCCTCGGACCGTTCAACCTGCAGCCCTCCGAGGTTGGCAAGGTGGTGATGATTGCCGTGCTCGCGGGCCTCGTCGTCGAACGCAGCGACATCGGGAGCTGGCGCACCACGCTTTTCCTCACCGGCGCCATCGCCGTCCCGGCTGCGGTCGTCTTTGTGCAGCCCGATCTCGGCACGTCGATCATCTACGGCGTTGTGCTGGTCGCGGTGCTGCTGATCGCCGGCACGCCGTGGCAGCACTTCGCGGTGGGTGCGGTTGCCCTGACGGTCCTTGCGACTCTCGTTCTCTGGGTCTTACCGGCGGCGGGCGTACCCGTCTTGAAGGGTTACCAGGCCGACCGCCTCACGGCGTTCGTCAACACCGACGACAGCAGCAACCGGGCGACCTTCCAGCTTCGCCAGAGCAAGATCGCAATCGGTGCGGGCGGAGCGCTCGGACGCGGCCCCGAGGGGGCCACTCAGATCAAGAACGACCTGCTGCCCGAGCACCACACCGACTTCATTTTCGCCGCGGTGTCGGAGGTCTACGGCTTCGTGGGTGCGGCGCTGCTGATGGGGCTCATCGGGGTGATCATCTGGCGAGCACTGCGGATCGCCGCCCGGGCCTCGACGCACTTCGATCAGATTGTGGCCGGCAGCATCGCCGCGATGCTGATCATGCAGACGTTCATTAACATCGGCATGAATGTCGGCCTCATGCCCGTTACCGGTATCCCGCTTCCGTTCGTCAGCTACGGGGGAAGCCACACCGTCACCAACCTCGCCGCAATCGGCCTGCTCTTGGCCGTGCATCGCCGGCGGGGCGGGTTGATATGAGTCGCGGGACGTATTGGTGAAGGTGGTTCGCGGCCTTGTATCCCGCGGTGGAGCCGTCGCGCGCCCCGCGGCAAAGGCCATCGGCCGCTCGGCCCTGGCGGCGAATCGCGGTGGGGCGGTGACCATCCTCACCGGTGAGCCGGCGTCCACGGACCGGCTTGTCGAGATCACCGGTGCCACGCGCGGCGGCGCTTCGGGGGAAGGTCTCCTCGTTTTTGCGGCGGTTCCGCAGGCCGATCTCGACACGGCCGCGCAGGGGCTCGGCAACCACCGTCGAAGCGGTGGCCGTGCCCTGGCAATCGTCATCGGATCGCCCACCCAGCGTCGACGCGTCGAGAACGCGTTGATGACTGCTGATCGGGACGTCTCGGCGGCGACGATCACCCATCTCGACGACCTCGACGATCGCGACAGAGTGCGTGATGTGGTGGCTCGAGGGCTCGGCGATCAGCGGATCGGCGCGGCCAAGGCCATGCCTGCGGTCCGCGAATCCGTCTCGAGAAGTCTGGTCGCGTCGTCGGCACGCCGTGCGGCTGTCGTTGCCGCCGTTCCTGGGCTGACCCGCGTCGCGATGCCGATCCTCACCTCATTGCAGTTGGGTCTCGCCGCTGATCTCTCCAATGCCAACGCGCGCCCTCTCAACGGGCAACTTGCCGGCCACAGCGCCGGCGTCATGGCATCCGCTTTTGCGTGGCGGGAGGCGGCTCGTCGTCTCTCGCGCCGCGCCCCCTCGGCCGCACCCGCCATTCGCGCGGGTGTCGCCTATGCCGCAACCCGAAGCGTCGGGCTCGTGTCCGAACGCCTCGCAGCAACCCGTTCACCTTCCTCGAAGGGGGAGTCCTGAAGAGAATCCTGGTGTCCGTCGACCCATGGGAAACACGCGTCGCCCTGCTCGAAGGGGACCGCACGACGGAGGCCCACATCGAGCGCCGCGGACAGCGCTCGGTCGTCGGTCATGTCTGGAAGGGGCGAGTCGGCAACGTGCTCGCCGGTATGGAGGCCGCGTTCATCGACGTCGGCCTCGACAAGAGCGGTTTCCTGCACGTGGACGAGGTTGTCGCGATCGGTGTACCCAAGCGCAAGCGGCTCATCGCCGAGCTCTTGAAGAAGGGCGACACGGTCCTCGTGCAGGCGACCAAAGACCCGATGGGTACCAAGGGCTGCCGCCTGACGATGCAGCTTTCGCTCGCCGGTCAGTTCGTCGTGTTCGTGCCATTCGGCGAGGGGGTCGGCGTCAGCCGCAAGCTGCTCGACGACGAGCGCCGCCGGCTGCGGTCGATCTGCGGCGCTCTGCCGTTGGAGACCGGTGGCCTGATCGTGCGCACCGCCGCCGCCGGAGCTTCGGCGCAAGATATCGCCCGCGACCTCGCGGCCCTGAAGCTGCTCTGGAAGACCCTGTCGGAACGTGCCGAGAAGGCCAAGGCTCCGGTTCTTCAGTACAGCGAGGCCGACGTCTCGCTGAAGGTCATCCGTGACCTGCTGAATACGGACGTCGACGAGGTGATCGTCGACGACCCCGGCCAGTTCGAGCGCATCGTCGGTTTCCTGAAGCGCACGTCGCCGTCGATGGCCGGGCGGGTGCGTCGCCACGAGGGCTCGGCTCCCCTGCTGGTCGAGTACGGCGCCGAGAAGGCGATCCACTCGACGCTCGAGCGGCGCGCCCCGCTTCCCGGTGGCGGCTACCTGATCATCGATGACACCGAGGCCATGACGGTCATTGACGTCAACAGCGGCAAGAATGTGGGTAAGGGCGGCAACCGGCTTGAGGACACCGTCACCACGACGAACCTGGAAGCCGCGACCGAGGTTGCGCGTCAGCTGCGGCTGCGCGACATCGGCGGCATCATCGTCGTCGACTTCATCGACATGAGCGACGAGAAGAACCGTCGCGCCGTCAAGCAGGCGCTGGAATCGGCACTTGAAGGCGATAGGTCCCGGACCTTCGTCGCCGAGATCTCGGCGCTCGGGCTGGTCGAGATGACCCGCCAGAACATCTCCGACGGGCCCCGTGAGGTCATGACCGAGCCGATCCCCGACGGCATGAGCGCCGGGGTGGTGCTTTCGGAGGAAACCATCGCCATCGAGACCTGTCGGGCGGTGATGTACGCCGCCCAGAACTCGCCGGACGACGCGCTTGTGGTGAAAGTCGAGCCGCGCGCCGCCGAGTTGTTGAACGACGACGGCGGGGCCCGGCTGCAGATCGTCCAGGAGGTCACCGGCAAGAAGATCACGGTCGAGGCCGAGCGCGGTCTGGCATTCCGCGAGGCGCGCGTTCGCGCCGGTGCGGGGTCGGGCAGAAGCAAGGTCGCGTGATCCGCGACGGCCGGCGCCCCGTCGAGAAGGTGGCGGGGCGCCGAGTGGATCGCTAAGCTTCCCCGTCGTCCTCGGGCGAGAGATTTCTTCGCGTCTGCGAAGTCAGTCAGTGACACCGAGTGGGTGGGAGCAACAGAGTGCCGGATTACGCGGTCATCGCCCTGGGGGGCAAGCAGTACAAGGTCATCGAGGGAGAGACCCTTCTCGTCGACCGGCTCCACCTCGAGGAGGGCTCGTCGTTCGAGCCCACGACCCTCGCGGTCGGTGAGACCGGTGCGGGCATCGCCGACGGCGGGGCGGTCACCGTCACGGTGGAAAAGCACCTGCTCGGGCCGAAGATCCGCGTCTTCACCTACAAGCCCAAGCGCAACTCCCGCAAGAGTCGCGGCCACCGGTCGCGTCTGTCGCAGGTGCGCATCACCTCGATCGCCGGAGCGTAAGAAATGGCGCATAAGAAGGGTGGCGGCTCAAGCCGCAACGGTCGCGACTCAAAGCCGAAGATGCTCGGCGTGAAGGTGTTCGGCGGCCAGGTGGTTCCGGCCGGCTCGATCATCGTGCGCCAGCGCGGCACCCGCTTTCACCCCGCCGACGGCACCGGCATCGGCCGCGACCACACCATCTTTGCGACGGTCACCGGCCGCGTCGAGTTCACCACCGGGCGCAAAGGGCGGCGGATCTTCGTGCACCCGGAGGCCTTGCCGGTCGCCTGATGGTCGTTGAGGCGGCGCTGTGGCATTTACTGATCGGGTAAGGATCCACGTCGAAGGTGGACGCGGCGGTGGCGGGGCCCTCTCCTTCCGTCGCGAGCGGTACATCCCGCGTGGCGGGCCCGACGGCGGCAACGGTGGGCGCGGCGGTTCGGTGTTCCTCGTCGCCGACGAGCAGGTGACCGAGCTCTCCGACTTCCGTCACGCGGTGCATCACAAGGCGCTGTCCGGGGCGCCGGGTGAGGGCAGTGCGAAGCACGGCAAGGCGGGGCCAACGCTTGAGATCTCGGTACCCCCGGGCACGCGCATCTCACGCGACGACGCGGTGATCGCGACGCTTGACGCCCCCGGCGACCGAGTACAGGTGGCACGCGGCGGCGATGGCGGCGTCGGCAACAAAGCGTTCAAAAGCAGCACGCACCGTGCACCGCGCGAGACCATCCCTGGCAGCGAGGGCGAGGGCGCGTGGATCACGCTCGAGCTGCGACTGGACGTCGATATGGCCCTTGTCGGGCTACCGAACTCCGGCAAGAGCGCCGTGCTGAAGGCCCTTACGGGGGCCGCCGCGGTGGTTGCCCCGTATCCGCACTCGACGCGTGAGCCGGCCTTCGGGCCGATTGAAGACGACCACGGTCACCAGTTCGTGATCGTCGACCTGCCCGGGCTTGGGGCCGACGGCACCGCACGCCGGGACGGCCACCTCGATCAGATCGAGCGGGCCGCGCTGCTGCTGCACTGCGTCGATGCCGACGACCCTGAGGATGCCGAGGCCCGGATCGCCCGAGTGCGTGAGGGCCTTGCGACATTCCGCAGTGGCGCGCAGGAGTGGATCATCGCGACCCACGCAGACCCCGATGACCCGCCCGCCTGGTGCGCAATGGCGGTCGAGGCGGAGCTCGGCGAGGGGATCAACGCTCTGCGCGACGCGCTGCTCGAAAAGCTCATGGCGGTGCCCGACCCCGAATGAGCGTGATCGTGGTCAAGCTGGGGTCGTCGACCCTGGTGGATGGCGACGGTGCGCTGCGCGACGATGTTCTCGAGGCACGGGTACGCGATCTCGTGCGGGTGCGGCGGCTCGGACATCAGCCGGTGCTGGTGACCAGTGGAGCAATCGCCTGTGGCCTCGGGCGCCTGGGCATCCGTGAGCGGCCGACGGCCCTGCCCGACCTTCAGGCCGCCTCGGCGGTGGGGCAGGGGGTGCTGTTCGGACGTTATCTCGACGCCTTCGCGCCCCATGAGATGACGCCCGCGCAGGTGCTGGTGACCTCCGCCGACCTGGAACGCCGTGCCAGCTACGTCAATGCCCGCAACACGCTGTCGCGCCTGCTCGAGCTGGGTGTTGTGCCGGTCATCAACGAGAACGACACCACCGCCACCGACGAGCTCACCTTCGGCGATAACGACGTGCTGGCCGCTCAGGTCGCCATCCTGCTGCACGCCACGTGGCTGGTGCTGCTGACTGACCGCGACGGGCTCTATGGCCCGGGGCCGGCGGGACCGCAGCTGATCGGCGACGTGCCGCCCGGCACGCGACCCGAAGACATCGACCTCGCGCGGATAGCGGGCTCCGGCCATGGGCGCGGCGGCGTCGCGTCGAAGATCGCCTCGGCCTCGATGGCCACCGCCGGTGGCGTGACGTGTGTCGTCGCGTCGGGCAGCGACGACGGTGTCATCGCCGGAGTGGCATCGGGCCGGCACGTCGGCACGCGCTTTCGTGCGCAGGAGCGGCGCGAGTCGGCCTTCAAGCTGTGGCTCCGATACGCCAAACCGGTGATGGGCCGGATCAGCATCGACGCCGGCGCCGCCCGGGCGTTGCGGACCAAAGGCACGTCGCTGCTTCCCGTTGGTATCACCGGGCTTGACGGCGACTTCGCGGCCGGTGACGCCGTCGATGTGATCGAGCAGAGCAGAACCCTCGTGGGTAAGGGCATCACGGCCCTCTCATCGGAGGAAATCCGCCTTGTTGCGGGCCGAAAGTCGGGTGAGGTGAACACTCTGTTGCCTGACGCGGCGGCCGAGGTCATTCATCGCGACCATTTCATCCTCGGTGAGTGACGGGGGTGATGTAGTTTGGCCCGTGTGACGAACCTTGAACGTGTCGTGCGCGACGCCCGTGTCGCGAGCCGGACGATGGCCCGAATGTCGTCGCACAACCGCGATCTCATCCTGCGCGAGATGGCCGATGCGTTGGAGCGGCGCACCGCGGAGATCCTGCGTGAGAACGCCCTCGATGTCGCCGCCGCCAAGAAGGCCAAGGCGGCCGGCGCGATGGTCGACCGGCTCTTCCTCGATGAGGATCGCATCGCCGACATGGCCGCCGGCATGCGTGCGGTTGCCGACCTGCCGGATCCGACCGGGGTGGTTGAGCGCGGCTGGCGGCTGCCGAACGGCCTGGACGTCCAGAAGGTGCGGGTCCCGCTCGGGGTGATCGCGGTGGTCTACGAGGGCCGACCGAATGTCACCACCGACGTTGCCGCGCTGTGCTTGAAAAGCGGCAACGCGGTTGTGCTGCGAGGCAGCCGTATCGCCGTGCGCTCGAACCGAATCCTCGCCGAGGTTCTCACCGGTGCTCTGCTTGAGGCCGACGCGCCCCGCGAGGCCCTGTGCATGCTGGGAACCGATCGCGATGAGCTGGCCCGGCTGGTCAAGATGGAGGGCCTTATCGATCTGGTGATTCCGCGCGGAGGCGAGGAGCTGAAGAAGTTCCTCGTCGACAACGCGACGGTGCCGGTGATCTACGCGGCCTCCGGCAACAACCACGTGTTCGTCGATGCCGATGCCGATATCGACATGGCCTTGAAGATCACCGTGAACTCGAAAGTGCAGCGGCCCGGTGTGTGCAATGCCGCCGAGACGCTCCTCGTTCACCGCGACGCGGCCGAGGCGTTCCTCACACGTGCGGCGCAGACGCTCGGCGGCCAAGGGGTGGAACTCCGTATCGACGACGCCTCGCGGGTCGTGCTCGGCGATGCGGGAACAAAGCTGGCCTCAGTGACCGATGTCGACTACGGCACCGAGTTCCTCGACCTGGTGATGGCCGTCCGAGTCGTGGATTCCCTCGACGAGGCGATCGAGCACATCTTTCTCTACGGATCCGGCCACAGCGAGGCAATCATCACCCGATCGCTGGCATCGGCGCGCACCTTCCAGAAAGAGGTCGACGCGGCCTGCGTCTACGTGAATGCCTCGACGCGCTTCACCGATGGCGGTGAGTTCGGCATGGGCGCGGAGATCGCGAACTCGACGCAGAAGCTGCACGCGCGCGGCCCGATGGGTCTCGTGGAGCTGACGACCTACAAGTACCTGGTGACCGGGGACGGGCAGGTCCGTTAGCGGCCGCCGCGTGGGCGTGTTCGGGGGCGTCTTCGACCCTCCCCACATTGGGCACCTGGTGGTCGCGCAGGAGGTGTGGTGGCGCCTCGGTCTCGACGAGGTCCTGATCGTTCCGGTCGGGCAATCAGCCGATCGTGCCGCCGCCGGGCGCTCGGGCGACCTGCGGGCTCGTATGGTCGAGGCCGCGGTCACCGGGCATCCGGGGCTTCGCTGCTCCCGCTTTGAAGTCGACCGTGCAGGCCCGAGCTACACCGTCGACACCCTGCGGCATTTGGGCGTCGCCGAGCCTGCCGGCCAGTTGTGGTTCGTGCTCGGCGCCGACCGCCTCGCGGGCTTCCCCGATTGGCACGACCCCGCCGGCATTCTCGAGATCGCCCGACTCGCGGTGGTACCCCGAGGAGGGGTTGACGCCGCCGAGGCGCGGGTGCTCGGCGCCCGGGTCGCACCGGGCCGGGTGGACGTCGTGGAATGCCCGCCGATCGGGGTTTCCTCGACCCTCGTGCGCCAGCGCCTGGCCGACGGTGAGCCGGTGCGTTACCTCGTGCCCGACGGCGTTGCCCGCCTGTTGCCAGAAGCATCTGCCGACGGGCTCGCTTGAACTGTCGCCCGCGACACGAGTACCCTTGGCGGCGACTGTGACGATTCTTGACGCCGACGACGTGCAGGTCACCCGCGAGTTTGCGCAGACCGCCGCCGACGCAGCCCTCGATAAGAAGGCCGGCGATGTGGTCCTGCTGGATATGCGCGAGCTGGTGGTCTACACCGACTACCTGATCGTGTGCACGGGCCAGACCCCACGCCAAACGAAGTCGATCGCCGACGAAGTTCGCCTTCAGATGAAGGAGACCTACGGCGTCCACGCCCGCCGGGCCGAGGGCGAGCGCGAGGGCGAGTGGATCCTCCTCGACTTCCTCGATGTGGTCGTCCACATCTTCACTCCGCAGGCACGCGAGTTTTACCGCCTGGATCGGCTGTGGGGCGAGGCACCGCAGAGCGAGATCGTCACCACCGCCCCGTAAGGCAGGCCCCAAACCTCACCTTTCCCGGCCACGTGGACGATGCTTTGAGCGTCACCTATACTCGCCGAGTCCCGGGGGATTAGCTCAGCTGGGAGAGCGTCGCGCTGGCAGCGCGAAGGTCATCGGTTCGATCCCGATATCCTCCATCACGTGCACGCGGGTCTGGTCGGCGGTGTGGACCGGCGCCCGTTCGATCTCGTGGTCCGCACTGGCCCAGTAGCCCACCATTCCTCGCACTCGCGGGAGCACAATCACCTCGGGCACGATAGGGCTACGTCGTGAGCAGCCGGTCGATGTTCTGCTGGTCGAGGCTCACGAGCCGAAGGCCAGGGACTCTCGAGAAGGCTCGATCAACGCTGACGAGCGCGTGTGACTCATGAAGAGCGGCGGCGGCAAGGAGGGCATCGGTCGGACGAAGGTCGGCCGACTCGACGAGATCGAACGCCCGTGAGAGGTGGGCTTGATCTACGGCAAGAAGCGGTTCCAGGAGCTCGACGTATGCGCGTGCCATTGCGACCGCTCGGTGACTCCCGTGCCGACGCTGGTACGCGTATGTGAACTCCTGAACCACCAAGACCGAGGTGGTGGCCGTCAGTGTGCCCGTGCGGACTGCTTCGACGATTCGTCGAGCCGGGGTCTTCAGGGGATGCTCGGCACCTATGGCGTACAGCAGGACGTTGGTGTCGAGGATCATTCGTTCTCGTTGTACTCACCCAGGAGTTCGGCCTCGAGATCCGCGGGGTCGACCGGCAGTTCGATCGGTTCTGAGTCGAGGATGAACTGGCCCGCCTCGTATCGCCGCGTCGCCGCCCCGGAGATCTCACGATCGATGGCCTGTGGCACGACCACCGCGACAGACACACCTCGCTGCCGTGCCACCCTTTGAAGCTGAGCCTGTTGGCGTGGCTCCACGAGTACCTGTAGCCGCTCTGACTTAGACATGCTCATACATTAGCCGGTTCGGGCAACGCCGCCGAATCGGGGAAGAGGCCAGCCCGTCGGCGGTAGGCACCACAGACGGTTCGAGACTCTCCTGGACCAGCGTCAGCGCGCCGGTCCAGGGACAGAGGGCCTATCCGGCGACGGGCGATGTTGGAGTCGACGAAGTAGGGGGCCAGCATCGGGTCATCCAGTACCCGAACATAGAACTCGTCGACAGTGGCGGCGACCGCTTCTGCGCCCCCGATCTCATCGTAGATCGAACCCAGGGTGCGAATCCCTCTGTGGAAGGTCCCGGGGGCGTCCGCCGCGGGTGATGTCGTTGGGCGCAAAGCCTCGGGTGTAGGGAGCCCCCCGCCCGTGACTACCAGGCGCTGATTCTGGGTGTTTCCTCGCCCTACACGAGCATCGGCGGGCGCTCGCCCCGGCGCGAGGGGGCCGGCTTTGCAGCAGCTAACGACCGAGTAGATGCTGCGAAAACCAGTCCGTGGCCGCGCCGGATGCGCTGTCGAAGCCCGCGACGTAAGCGTCGAAGTGGCCACCGGGGAGGACCACCAGCTTCTTCGGCTCGCGCGCGTTCTCAAACGCTTCGATCGCGAGGTCCGACACGGTGAGGTGGTCACCCTGGGCCACCACGACAAGGAGCGGAGTGGGGGACACGTACGAGATATAGGCCCCAGGCTCGTACTCCCAGAACATCTCGACGCTCCTCAAGGTCACCTCATTCGTCCATGACGGTGCGTGCGCCGCAGCCGTCGCGGTGAACCAGGTGTACGAATCGGGCGTCGGCAGGGCCGACGGGGCCATGGGATCGGCGTCGACGACGGGGATCATCGCCGGGGGATGGCCGGCGTAGCGGCCGGCGCGATCGGCGTCGAACATGCCCTGCACCGGCGCGACGAAGTCGGCGCGTACCAGCCGGCGGGCATTGCGGTGTCCGCTGATCAGCGGGACCTGGCCGACAACGCACTTCACGCGCCGATCGATCGCGCCCACCACGAGCACGTGTCCGCCCGAGTAGCTGGATCCCCAGATGCCGATGCGGTCGGCATCGACCTCGGGCCGGGTGATGGCGTAGCTGATCGCGTGGCGATAATCGCGCACCTGCTCCCACGGGTCGATCTCGTAGCGTGGTTCCCCGTCACTGGCCCCGAAGTTGCGGTTGTCGAAGACCAAGGCCCCGAGGCCGGCCACGGCGAAAGCCTCGGCGAACCGGTCGAGGTACATCTCCTTCACGGCCGAGAAGCCGTGCGCCATGATGATCGTGGGCACCGGTCCGCTGGCCCCTTCGGGGACGTAGAACCACCCCCGAAGGGTCACGCCCTCGGCGTCGAACTCGACATCGGTCCGCATCTTCGGCCCCTTGGTCGGCACGCCAACGAGGCCATCGTCCGCCCCGTTCGCGCAAGGTGTCAAGCGCACGGCGCACGGCGGACTCGCGCGAAGACCTACGGCACGATCGGCAGGGCGTTCACGTCGGTCGTGAGGTAGGTCGTCGAGAGGCCGCGCAGCGTGCCATTGGTGATCAACGCGCCCAGCGCGCGGTCGACGGGTGCCCGCAACCTGCTGCCTTCGGGGAAGACGATGCCGTACCGCTCTCCGGTCGCGATGCGTCCCACGAGGGGCCCGTAGCGGTCTGGTGCCGATCCGACCTCGGCGCCGAGAATCGGCGCGTCGTAGATGGCCGCGTCGCAGCGGCCCGTCTGCAGCTGCTGGAAAAGGCGCGCGGCGTTGCCGGCAAGAAGGGGCTTTCGAGACGGCCGGATGGTCGTGCCGATCAGCCGCGCACCCGTGGAGTTACGTTCCGTGCAGAGCTGAAGACCCGTCAAATCGGCGATGGTCTTGGGCGGGGCCGCGAGGTTGCGCCTGACGAGCACGCCTTGGTCCGCCGTGAGGTACGGGCGTGAGAAGTCGACCCGTGAACGGCGATCCGGGAGGATCGAGACACCCGCGAGGGCGAAGTCCCAGGGCTTTGGTCCTGCGGTCAGCAATCGCGAGAAAAAAGGCTGGTTCACAAAGCGGACCTGGGCGATGCCGAGCTGGGCGGCGAGAGCTCGGGTGAGGTCGATCTCCATCCCCTCGGCGTAGACGACGTCGCTCCCGATAACCGAGCCCGTCTGAAGTGCGGTGCTCGGGAGGCTGAGCGCGACCACCAGCTCGCCGGGCGTCTTCGTCGGGGGTGACTGCCCGAGCGCGGGCGGAACGACGCCGGCGGCGACAGCGAGACCCAAAGCAAGAATGCGTTTCATGCCGATCTCCCGAGAACGATTACCTGGCGGCCGACAGGCGTGCGCGCGTAGAGCCACTGGGCGTCGCCGGCGGGCAGGCGCAGGCACCCGTGCGACGCGGGTTGGGTGGGGATGCTCGAGTACTCGTGGAAGGCGACCCCGCCGACGAAGTAGCTGGCGTAGGGAAGCCAGACGCTGTAGGGCACCGACCAGTCTCTGACGTACTGACGGGTGATGCGGTAACTCCCCGCAGGGGTCTCGTAGCCCGGTTTTCCGGTCGAGGTGTGCAGCGTCCTCACGACAAGGTTGTTCTCGATGTAGAGGGCCACCTGTCGATCGAGGAGCACCTCCACGCGCGTGGGGTCACCCGTTGACCGCGGGGTGGGCGCGACCGCTGTTGCCAGCGCGGCAGATGTCGCCGGGCCCACCACGCCGTCACGTCCGACCCGCTGCCATTTCTGGAAAGCGATGATGGCGTTGGTGGTAGCGCTGTCGGCGACCCCATCGGCTTTGGCGGAGTCGAGGTAGCCCAGCTGCGCAAGCCGCTGTTCGAGCTGCGCGGTGTCCGGGGTCGCCGGGGTAGCGGGTTCGGTCGGTGTCGTCGGCGGGGCGATGTCTGGCGTCCGAATCGACTTCGCGGTGACGGCGCGGCTGACGTCGACGCCCGGGAAC
>JANLSO010000015.1:0-23633 GCA_031362405.1 Thermoleophilia bacterium
ACTCCCACGAGCGGCGCAGTGGCCCCGGCGACAGTCGCTCAACTGGTGCACATTTCGCCGTCTGAGGCGGTCCTGCAATCGATGTATGAATCAGCGGGACGGCTGAACCTCGGCCCAGAAGTGGTCGATCTGCTGCGCACATCGTGGCGGGAAGTACGGGCCCAGCTGCCGGTGCGCATGGACGACCGCAAGCTGCGGATCTTCGAAGGCTACCGCGTCCAACACAACGGGGCGCGCGGCCCCTACAAGGGCGGAGTGCGGTTCCACCCCCTGGCCGACCTGGACGAGGTACGGGCGCTGGCGATGCTGATGACGTACAAATGTGCGTTGATGGAGCTGCCGTTCGGGGGCGCCAAGGGCGGCGTGGACTGCGCGCCGCACGAGTTGTCGGCCGCGGAACTCGAGCGCGTCGCGCGTACGTGGTTGGCGAAGACCGAGATCGTCCTCGGCCCGGAGCGCGATATCCCCGCCCCCGACGTCGGTAGCGGCCCGCAGACAATGGGCTGGATGATGGACGAGTGGGGGCGAATGAACGGCTACGCACCCGCGATCGTGACCGGCAAGCCGATGGTGCTGCACGGGTCGGCCGGCCGCGCGGAGGCCACGGGCCGAGGAGTCGCCTTGGCGTTGAACGACGCCTCCCATCGGGCGGGAGTCGACCCCGTCGGTGCCCGCGTGGTGATCCAGGGCTTTGGTAACGTCGGGTCCTGGGCGGCGATCCTGTCCGCGGAGGCTTTGGGCTGCCGAATCGTCGGCGTCGCCAACGTCGACGGAGCGATTCACGGCCCGGATGGGATCGACCCGAGGGCTCTCAAAGGCCTGCTCGAGGAGGGCGGTCGGATCGGCCAGATGCCGGGCGCCACCGAGATCGAGCCGGACGAGCTCTTCACCCTCGACTGCGAGGTCTTCGTGCCCGCCGCCCTGGGTGGTGTCCTCACCGCCGAACGCGCAGAGCGGCTGCCCTGCCGCCTTGTGGTCGAGGGCGCCAACGGCCCAACGACGCCCGAGGCCGATCGCATCCTCGCCCGACGGGGCGTTCTGGTCGTGCCCGACGTCCTCGCGAGCGCCGGCGGGGTGATCGTGAGCTACCTCGAATGGGTGCAGAACCTCCAGCACCTGCAATGGGAGGAAGCCGACATCAACGGGCGCCTGACCATGACGATGGGCTCCGCGTTGCACGCGGTGCTCAACCGGGCCGACTCGCGAGGCCTCACGATGCGTGAGGCCGCCTACGAGATCGCGATCCGCCGGGTCATCGCGGCCGCAGCGGCGCGTGGCCACCTCGACGCCTCGGATATCCCCGGCTGACCACGGCCTCGGGGCAAACCATGGAGGATGACGGGATCGAACCGACGACCTCCGCCTTGCAAAGGCGGCGCTCTCCCAGCTGAGCTAATCCCCCCGGGTGGCCGCACGGTAGCATCCGACCGCTCGCGACTCCCGACCTCGAGGCCTTCCGATGAGCACGTCCAGCGGTGATCCGTTCGGCTCGGCCTACCATCTCCTTGATCAGTTGCAGGTCGCGCATATGGAGATGGCCGGCATCGTTCGCGACTACGTCGAACTCCTCGAGGGTCTCGAGGAGCGTCGCGACGCCGACAAGGTCTCCCTGGCGCGGACCCTGCCCGGCGCGAAGTACCACGTGAGAACGACCTTCGTCCGCGAGAACTGGCTGAAGGTCGAAGCCGAGCTGAAGAAGCTCTTCCCCGAGGGGTAGGGCGGCTCAGCCGACCTCGGCGCGTAGGGCCGGGCCGATGTCGGTGTGCTGGAACACGTAGCCGGAGGCCTGCAATACCTTCGGGGCTACGTGCTGGCCATCCAGAGCAAGCGTCGACATCTCCCCCATGACCGCCTTCAGGACGACGCCGGGAGTGGGAAGGAACGCCGGTCGGCCGAGCGCTTTTCCGAGGGCCCGGGCGAAGTCTTTTTGCCGCACGGGGTTTGGCGCGGTGACGTTCACCGGGCCGGAGATCGACGGGGTGTCGAGTGCCAGGGTGATCGCGCCGATCACGTCCGAGATATGCACCCACGACACCCACTGGCGGCCGCCGCCGAGCGGCCCGCCCGCGCCGAGTTTGAACGGGAGGAGCTGCTTCTTGAGCGCCCCGCCCTCAGCCGCCATGACGACGCCGATTCGCAGCATCACCACGCGCGATCCCTTGGCGGCCGCGGCAGCGGCCTCGCGTTCCCACGCCGTGCAGACGTCGGGCAGAAAACCCGTGCCCGGGGCGCTCGATTCGTCGAGCTGACCCTCACCTGGCGGGTAGATGCCGATCGCGCTGGCGTTGACCAACACGCGGGGTTTGGCGGGGTCGAGTGCGGCAACGATTCCCCGGGTCGTGGCCACGCGGCTGTCGAGGATCAGGGCCTTGCGAGCATCGCTCCACTTCGCGTCGCCGATCCCGGCCCCGGCCAGGTTCACGATCGAATCAACTCCGTCGAGAGCGTCAGGGGGCAGACCGCCGAGGGCGGGGTCCCACGCGATCGCCGCCGCCGTACCGATGTTGCGCCCTTTGCGCGAGATGGCGATGACCGTGTCGCCACGCTCGGTGAGGTCGTCGACCAGACGCCGCCCGATCATCCCCGTTGCACCAACGATCGCCACCTTCATGCCTGCTCCCTCTTCGCGATTCGGTGTGAATAGTGACCGACTCGGCACGCGCCCGCGACGGGATCCGCAAAAAGGAGTTCGTCCGTCAGGACGAGGCGGTCCAAAGCGAACTGACCGGAAGTGCCCAGAGCCGATCTCCGATCTGCTGAGTCCGCTCCCCCGCATAAACCACGACCCCGAGGCGGAATCGATCGGAGCGCTGGTTCGCAGCCACTCGAGTGCCGCGTTAGGGACGCCGCCGCGTCATCTCCACGGCCATCAAGCCGCCCGAGAGGTCTTCGATAACAAGGTCGATCTCGGTACCACCTCGGAGAACGTCTACATCATGACGTTCCAGCGTCGCCAAGAGACTTTTAGCAATGTCGCCAAAGTTCAGTCGGATGCCTCGCCAAAGTGCGATTAGCCTGCGCGCGACCCGAGGTGGGCTCTCGCGGAACCCGCGTTGCGGGTGGGCTAACCCGAATCTCGGTCGAAATGGGCCAGCTCGAGCAGGTCGGCGGCGGCGATACCCGGGGCCGCGATGGCCCGGCCCATGCGCACGCGGCCGGGGCCGCCTTTCATGCGCAGCCGCATCCGGGCCAGCACCGGTTCACTGGTCGGGGCATCGACGTCGGCGAGCAGCACCGCCAGGCCATCGGAGCCGTCGCGCCACACCCCGTCTCCTGCCCGGATGGTGCGGCGCACAACGGCGATCAGCTCGTCGAGGTCGGCGGCGGGGTCGCGCCCACCGGGCACCACGGCGACGGTCAGGAGAGTCATGTGGCGGCGTGTGCGCTTCGCCGCGTCCAGAGCCAGGGTGATTGACTGAACAACCTCCCCGGCATCGGGCGCTGCGGCGGCCGGAGGTGTCGGTGCGATCAGCGGCGGGCGCGGCGGCTGGGCGTCGGCCCGGCGGCGGCGCGGGCTCACGCGACGTCCGCGCGGTTCGGCGGCTCGCCGTGGCCGTAGTGGCGCGCGACCAACGGATGGCGCGCAAGAACGTCTTCGATCGCGCGATCTTCATCAGCCGACAGCGGCGCACCGGCCAGGGCAGCGTTCGCGCGGGCCTGCTCGGCGTTACGCGCTCCGACGATCGCGGCGGTGACCCCGGGTTGGCGCAGCACCCAGGCGACCGCCAACTCGGCAACCCCACCGGCCCGACCCGCCTCGCGGGCGACCTGATCAAGTTCGCGGACCGCAGCGACACGCTCAGCGAAGGCGTCGTCGGAAAAAAGCTCGCTCGACGCGCGCCAGTCGTCGGCGCCGAACCGTGTTTGGGTGGTCATCTTCCCCGTCAGGAGGCCGTGCGCCAGAGGCCCGTAGGCGATCACGCCGACGTTGTTCTCCTGGCACCACGGCAGCTCGGCCGTCTCGATGTCGCGTCGAAACAGGTGATAGCCGGGCTGAAAGGCGTCGAGCGGCCCGGCGGCACCAGCGGCGCGCAGGTCGTCGGCGCCATAGTTGGAGACACCGATCGCGCGAATCTTCCCCGCCGCCTTGAGGTCGGCCATGGCCGACATGGTGTCGTCCGCCCCGACACCCGCCACGGGCCAGTGCACCTGGTAGAGATCGACTGCGTCGACCCCGAGGGCCGTCAGGCTGCGTTCGAGCGACATGCGCATGTAGTCGCCAGAGGCCTCGCGCCAGATCTTCAGCGCCGGTGCGAACTCCCAGGCGACGCCGCCCTTAGTGGCGACAAGCACCTCTCCGGGGCGGTCACGCACCACCTTGCCGACGATCTGCTCGGCCCGGCCCTGGCCGTAGATGTCGGCGGTGTCGATCCAGTTGACGCCGGCATCGATGGCCGCATGGCATGCCGCGAGCGAGTCGTCGTCGTCGGCACCGCCCCAGCGGCCGCCGAATACCCAGGTACCGAGCCCGATCACCGACAGCTCGATGCCGGTGCCCCCCAATGTGCGCCGCTCCACCCCGCATCTCCCCCGCGATTTCGCGCGAGTCTACTTGGGGGTCAGCGCCACCATCAGGCCACCATCGTCGTCGTACGCGGGGAAGAAATCGGCGATCGCCGGCTTGTCGATATCGAGCCCTGCCGGGCGGTACGTACACGCGACGTCGAGAACGCGCACTCCCCACTCGAGTGAGGTCGCCGCAGGATCGCCGTTGGGGAAGTTTCCCATCCGCAGCCGGGTGATGACCTCATGGCCGAGGAGATCCTTCTCGGTGAAGCCCGTCACCGGTTGCGCCCCGTAGGCGGCGGCAATGATCCGTCGCTCCCGGTCGCAGACGATCAAGGCCGTCATGGGCCCGGCGTAGTAGGGCTCGAGCAGCTCGAACATGAAGCCGAAGCCGCACTTCGAGCAGCCCTTCGGCTGGTGGGCGACGTGACGGTCGGAGCTCTGCTCGCGACGCGCACATTTTGGACAGATGAAGGCCGGCATCGGCCGTCGATGATAGCGCCGCGGCGACCCGGCTCGGAGACCGGCGCAAAACCTTCTCGGCGACGGTCAAGACGAGGGGGTCCCGCGCCGATAAAGCCTGTGCACGACCTGCAGATCCAACGGAGTGGATTCCTCTGCGCACGGGCCTCACACGCCCGGGGACCTGGCACGGATGCTCGACGGCCGTCGTCCTCGCGGTACTCGCGTTTTTCGCCGCATCGCCGGCGCCGCACGCTGACGCCGCGACCACGCCGGCGCTCGACGCGCGGCTCGCCACGACCGCTCGCGACGCGACGATCGCCGTCATCGTGACCCTCCGCGATCAGGTCGACGGCGCCGACTACGCGGGCCGACCCCAGGCCCTGATGGCTGCCCTGCGCGCCAGTGCGCGTGCCAGCCAGCCGGATGTCATCGATGAAATCGACGGTCGCGTTCGGCGTTTTTGGATCGTCAACGCGGTCGCTGCCACGGTCACCCCCGACGAGGCCCGCGCGCTCGCCGCAGACCCCGGGGTCGAGACCGTCGACCTCGACGTACCGGTTCAGATCACCCAGGACGACGCGAACAGCCCATTCCCCGACGCGGGTACCGGAAACTGGGGCCTGGAGGCCGTGAACGCACCGGCGGTGTGGCGTGACCTGGCCATCAACGGCACGGGGGTGCGGGTCGGAAGCATCGACACCGGCGTCGACGCGAGCAATCCTGATCTTGCCGGCAAGATCGTCGGCTGGCACGACTTCGTCTCGGGTCGCCCCGACCCGTACGACGACAACGGCCACGGCACCCACACGATCGGCACGATGATCGGCGGCGACCGCGGCGGTGCCGCGGTCGGCGTGGCACCGGGCGCGACCGCAATCGTCGCCAAGGCCATCGGCGCCAACGGGGTCGGGCCGGGAAGCGCACTGTTGGCGGCCGCCCAGTGGATGACCGATCCCGATGGTAACCCGGCGACCGCCGACCAACCGGTCGTCGTCAACAACTCGTGGTCGGCCGAGAACCCGAACGACCCATGGTTCCGTGCGCTCATCCGCCGTTGGCTCGATCTGGGGATCGTCCCCGTTTTCGCCGCCGGCAACTCCGGGCCGGGCGCCGGCACGATCGGGAGCCCCGCCGGCTATCCGGAAGCACTTGCCGTCGGAGCGGTGAACCCGAACAGCACTCTCGCGAGCTTCTCCAGCCAGGGCCCGGTGACGTGGGAGAACCTCGACGGGCTTGGCCCGGCGGCCGGCACCGTTCTCACCAAGCCCGACGTCGTGGCCCCAGGCGTGGCGATCACCTCGACGGTCGGCAGCGGCTACCTCGCGTTCTCGGGCACCTCGATGGCCGCGCCGCACGTCGCGGGAATCATCGCCCTGATGGCGCAGGCCAACCCGGCGCTGCGCGGCCAGGCAGCGGCCGATGTCGTGCGCCAGACGGCGGCCGACCTCGGGGCTCCGGGTGCCGACACCCGCTTCGGCATGGGTCGCGTCGACGCGATGGCCGCCGTGCGCGCGGCGATGGCGCCGATCCCGGACACCCGCTACATCGGTGCCCCGCCCGCCGCGACCCAAGAAACCACGCTGAGGTTCCAGGTCGCGATCTCCAACGCCAGCGCATATCGCTGGCGCCTCAACGGCGGCGAGTGGAGCGCTCCGACGCTCGACCCCATCTTCCAGGTCGATGTGGCGGAAGGACGGCACGTCATCGAGGCGCAGTCGATCGCGGTCGACGGCTCCGTTGACACGACTCCCGTCGTCAGGCGCGTGGTCGTCGACCGCACCCCGCCGCGCGTGACATTCAAGATCCGCGACCGCCGCGACCACACCGAGTTCGTCGCCCGGGTTCGCGACGCGCTGACCAAGGCGAAACCCGGTTCGTATCGCTGGAGCTTCGGCGACGGTCGCACCGCGGTCGGCAAGCAGGCGCGCCACCGGTTCACAACCACCGGTGTTCGCCGGATTCGCCTTACCGCCAGGGATGAGGCGGGCAATACGGCAGTCGTGACCCGTCTCGTTCGGGTCGTCGACTCCGACGGGCGCTTCTAACTGACGTCCGAGTAAAGGACAATGTCAACATCTGGTGCCGGGCACCACATGTTGACCTATCCGATCAGAAGGCCGATGGCGTAGATCGCCACACCGGCAAGGCCACCGACGACGGTGCCGTTGATGCGGATGAACTGCAGGTCACGACCCACCGCGAGCTCGACCCGGGTCGAGGCGTCATCCGGATCCCAGCGCTCGACGGTCGAGGCGATCAGGTCGCCGGCCTGGTGCCGGTGCTCGTCGAGCAGGTAGGTCACCGCCGATTCGACCCAACGGTCGAGCTTTGCCTGGGTCGCGGGCTCGGCGGCCACCCGGGCACCGATATGCGCGGCCTCCGCGGCGATGCGCTGGCGCAGCTGCGACGAGGGATCACCCGCCTGGCGGTTCAGCGCGGCCTTGAGGTCGTGCCACAGCGACATCGTCCACGTGCGCACGGCCGGGTGCGACAGCAGCTGCTCTTTGATCTCCTCACCCTTGGCCGCCAGCTCCGGGTCGTGCTGCAGCCGTTCGGCGAGCTGGGTAACCCGCTCGTCGAAGTAGGCGCGGAACTCGTGGTCGGGTGTGGCAGACACCTCGGTGAGGAAGCTGCGCAGCCCATCGAAGAGCTTGGCGAAAACACGGTTGTCGACCGCGTCGGGCACCCACCACGGAGACTCGCTGGCAAACCGCTGACGCAGGTTCTCGCGGTGGTCGTCGAGAAACTTCACTCCGCCGCGTAGGGCCGCATCGACGAGCTCGGTATGGCGGCCCTCCGCCGTCGCGACCGCGAGGGCTCGGCCGGCCAGGGGCGCGAGCGGTACGCGCCGCACCCAGGCGATCATCGATTCTTCGATCGCCCCTTGAACCGACTCGTCGCGCAGCACCCCGGCAGCGCCCGCAAGTGCGGCCGACGCGTGGCGGGCGACGGTCTCGGCATTGCGTTCGTCGGCCACCCACCGCGCCGCCCAGCCGGAGACGCCGATCGCCCGCAGTTTTTCGAGCACGACCCCACCGGTGAGGAAGTTCTCCTCGATGAACTCGCCGATCGCGCGGCCGAGTTGGTCCTTACGGGTCGGGATCAGCGCCGTGTGGGGGATCGGGATTCCGAGGGGATGGCGAAACAACGCGGTCACGGCGAACCAGTCGGCGAGGCCACCCACCATCGCCCCCTCGGCCGCGGCCTCGACGAACCTCAGCCACCCGTACTCGTCTCCGAAGATGCGCGTCACGACGAAGACCGCCGCCGCCAGAATCAGAAGCCCCGTGGCTCGCTGCTTCATCGCGTTCAGCCCGCCGCGGCGAGATGCTTCGTCGATCACAACCTTGGCGACGTCTCTCGGCACCCGACCATCCTGCCAGCGTCCGCAGACGAAAGTGGCGGCCTCAGCCGAGGGGCGGCTCCGCGCCCTCCCACGGCGGCCGGTCGGGTTCGGGATCGCCGGGGATCCGGTAATTCCACGCGGGGTGATCGAGGCTGCCGCCGCTCCATGTCTGGAGGGCTGCGACCAGCCGGACCGTGTCGAGCGGCGCCTCGACGGCTTCGGGGCGCATGAGGTCGGCGCCGGCGGCGAGCACGCGGCCCTTGCCGACGGGGCGGGCGATCACGGCAGGTGCCTCGTCGAGGTAGCGAGCGACCACCGTTGCTCCGGCGGGGAGGGTCGTGAACGCGCGTGCGGTGCCGGCTTCGATCGGCGCGTAGAGCTCTTCGATGGGGAGCGCTGCTGCGAGCGACGCAGGCTCGACGCGGATGAGGCTCGACGGGCGCGGTGGGCCGAGCGGTGCTCCGACGAGGGCATCCCGGACGTCGGCAAGCGGAGTGCCGGTCGGCGTGCGGGTGAAAGCGTCGGGGTCGGTGACGATCAGGGTACCGCCCTTTTTCACCCAGGCGACGAGCGCGTCGGCGAAGGACCGGTCGAGCGTGTCGGCCCGAGGCAGCCAGATGGTGCGGGCGGCGCCAAGGCGCGCAGGGTCGCGAAGGAGGCGGGTGTCGGCGTCGAACGAAAAGGCCCCGTGGGCGAGTTCCCCGAGCAGCGAATACGTGCTGTAGAGGGCATCGCCCGAGGCGCGGTAGCGGGCGCCACCGATCCGGTTCGGCTGCCCCTGCCCCTCGGATGCGGTCGCGTAGACCACGAGGTTGGTGGGATCGACCGGCGGGTCGGGAAGGGTCGCCCCTTTGAGGCTTTGGGAAAGCGTGAGCAGCCCGGTGTACCTGTCGGGGTCGGTGAAGCGGGGATTGCCAGACGCAAAAAGGCTGATGTCGGTGGCGCCGGCGCGCAGGGCTTGGGCGGCCCACATGTAGAGGTCGGCGGTCTCGGGGGTGTAGCTGGCGTACGTGAACGCCTGAAGGACGATCCGCGTGCGTTTTCCGGAGAGATCCGACAGGAACTTCGCGGTGAACCCCGGGTTGTAGCGGCCCCGCCCAGGGTTCTCGGCCTCGGCGAGGCTGACGTACGGGTCGGCCTCGGCGATGTCCCCGAACTCCCCCAGGCGACTGTAGTCCCACGGGGTGAAGCCGTCGATGAAACCGAAGTCGGCCGGGATGATCTTGGCGGCGGGGTCGAGGCGACGGATCTCCGCGGCTTGGGCGGCCTTCAGGGCAAAAAGACGGTCGCCGGTCCACCGTGAGTACGCGAGCCAGCGCAACCCCTCACCGGGATCGTCGGTCTTTCTCGCCTTCGCCTTCGGGGCCTCCGCGCCGTAGGCGCGCACCTGGGCGCGCATCGTCTTCGCGTAGGCCGAGCGCTCGGCCTTCGGGCCGTAGGGCAGCGGGATGAACGGCTCGTCTGCCCCCTGGTAGGCGAAGACGTAGGGCTTCGCGCGCACGGTCGGGACGATCCGGCGGATCTCCTTCAGCGACTCGCGCCGGTATGACGGGTCAAGCAATGAAATCCGCCGGGCATGGACGTCGGTGCGCGGGTCGACGGCGACGGCGGTCTTCTTGCGGATGAGGTTGCGGGCGGGCCAGACCTCGTAGCTGACGTCCCACGACAGCCCGGTGGCCCGGTACTGCCGAACGTAGTTCGCAGGCGAGCGCCATTTGATCGGCTCGCGCGGGCTCAACGGCAGTGGTGGGAACGGGAGGGCGCTTGGGCCGGTGAACCACAGTCCCGCGGCGCCCGATCGGGCGAGGGTTTGGTTGATGGTGCGGTACCAGCGGCGGGCGGGCACGACCACGCCTTCCCCGTCGGGGTTCCAGGCGGGCAGCTCGTCCTGGTTCAGCTCGTAACCCCAGGTGAAGACGTGGCCGGGCGGCCGGTCGGCAAGGGCAGTGGCTGCGGGCACGAGAAGGGCGGCGGCGAGCACGGCGTACTGGGCGGGCTTTCTCACCCGGCGACCCTACCGACCCTCGGGAGGCTCCTCGCGGGCGGCGTCCACCCAGTCGGATCTCAGCGCCTCGATGCGACGCCGGTCCCGTTTGGTGGGGCGCGATCCCATGTCGGCGCCGGGCGCGGGGGCCAGCCGCCGCTGGATAGCGAACGCCTCTCGGCGTGTGGTGCTCTCCGGGGTCTCAGTGAAAAGCAGCGCGGCTGCCGACGCCGGACCACGCTTGTCGCTGAGGGCGTCGACGACCACCGTCCAGCGCATCTGTCCGACGGTGACGTCGATGGTGTCGCCGATCCTGACCTCTTTGGAGGGCTTGGCACGAGTGCCGTTGGCGTCGACTCGTCCGCCCTGGATCGCGTCGGTTGCCAGCGACCGGGTCTTGAAAAAGCGGGCGGCCCACAACCACTTGTCGATGCGCACGCGGTCCATAGGGGGCATTATCCTCGACAAATGGACGTCAGCCCCTACGCATTCGCCAGCGACAACACATCAGGTCTCTGCCCCGAGGCCCTGGCGGCGCTCGTCGCGGCGAACGACGGGCCGACGGGGGCATACGGCGACGACCCCTGGACCACCCAGGCAGCCGAGCTGATCCGCGATCTGGTCGGGGCACCCGAGGCCGAGGTGTTCTTTGCGCTCACGGGAACCGCCGCCAACAGCATGGCCCTCGCCGCCGCGTGCTTGCCCCATCACGGGGTGATCTGCACCGATGTCGCCCATGTGCACACCGACGAGTGCGGGGCACCTGAGTTCTTCACGGGCGGGACGAAGCTGATCACGACCCCTCATGTCGGCGGCAAGCTGACCCCGGAGGCGATCACCGCGGCCCGGTCGGGACGCCGCGACGTCCATTTCCCACGGATCCGCGCAATCAGCGTGACCCAGGCCACCGAGTTCGGCACCGTCTACCGGCCGGACGAGCTCGCGGCGATCCGGGCCGCGGCCGACGGGCTGATCATGCACATGGACGGCGCCCGTTTCGCGAACGCGGTCGCCGGCCTTGGCCTCTCGCCGCGCGAGATTCTCGGGGATGTCGGCGTCGATGTCGTCACGCTCGGCGGTGCCAAGAACGGCCTGCCGCTGTCGGAGGCGATCGTTTTCCTCAGCACCGACCTTGCGGAGGAGTTCGCGTACCGCCGTAAGCAGTCGGGGCAGCTCGCCTCGAAGATGCGGGTTCTGTCGGCATCGTGGGTCGGCGTGTTGGGCGACGGTGCGTGGCTGGCGAACGCCCAGCACGCGAATCGAATGGCGGCCGAGTTGGAGAGCCGCCTTGCGGAGATCGGCGTGCGCACGGCGTATCCGCGGCAGGCCAACGGCCTGTTTCTCGACCTTTCCGACGCCGCTTTTACCGCGCTTGAGGACCGCGGCTGGCATATCTACCAGTTCACGGGCGGCGTGACCCGGATGATGTGCTCATGGGCCACGACGCATGAGGAGATCGACGCGATCTGCGCCGACGTCGAGGCGGTCGTGGCGGCCGCATAGCCGGCCGCGGATACACGCCCCGCCCGGGGTGGCATTGCATGGGTAGATGAGCGAGTACCGAACCGACGCCGAGCTGCTGGCTGCGACCGGGTCTGACCCCAGGGCGTTCTGCCTGGTCTACGACCGGCATGCAGGCGCGGTGAACGCGTACCTCAGCCGCCAGGTCGGTGCGCTCAGCGAAGACCTGACCGCCGAGGTGTTCGCCCAAGGCTGGCTCTCGAGGAATCGCTTCCGCGACGAGGCCAAGGCTCGGCCCTACCGTGGCTGCTCGGGATCGCGCGGAACGTCCTCCACCGATCCATCCGCACACGGGCCGCCGAGAACCGGGCCCGCCGAAAGCTCGGGCTACCCGTCGAGGGAGCCGTCGCCCCCGGCTTTGAGGCCGTCGACGAACGGATGTCGATTCCCACCGCTCCCCTCACACGGCGTGCCGCCCTACCGCCCGAGCAACGCGAGGCCCTGGAGCTACGAGTGCTTCACGAGCTCGGCTACGACGAGATCGCCGCCCGGCTGGGAGTACGGCCGGCGGCCGCCCGCCTGCGTGTGTCGCGCGCTCTGCGCCGACTGCGCGATTCAGAGACGACGGAGGTTATCGAGTGACCGCCCTGCCACCCCGCCTTTCGGACTTCCGCGAGCAGCTTGGCGTCGCGGTCGAGCGTGACGCCAAACGTATGCGACGTCGGCGCGCGGTGGTCTCTGGGGGCCTCACCGCGGCGGGCGTGACCGCAGGCGTGGTCGTTGCCGTTCTGGCGATTCCCCGCGGGAGCGAGTCGCCCCCTGCACCGACGAGCGCCGGGACTCTCTCGGTGCTCTCGCGGCCGCAGACAACCAAAGATCAACTACCCGATGGATCCTCGACGACTTTAGGGCCCGCAAGCTCGGCATCGTCGCCGGTAGCTCGCGGTGGGCACGCAGCGAAGGCGATCGCATCTTCTGGCTTGCGCGGGCCCCGGGAAAGGTCTGCCTTGTCGACGCGCTCTGGGGCGGAGCCCTACCGGGAACGACCCGCGGCAGCCGCGGGGGCGTGGCCTGCTATCGACCGGAGGTACTGGAGACCTCGATGATGCTGTCTCCTTTCTCCACCTACGTGGCCCCGCGGCAGGACGTCGCCGTCGCCGTGCCGGACGGGATTACCACGGTCTCATTCGGAGGTGTCGATCAGCCCGTCGTTGGCAACGTCGCGGTCATTCGGAAGGCACCGCGTGGGGAGGCATACCTCGCGACCGGGCCCGCTGAGCAGAGGACCTTGGTTTCCCCGGCTCCTCCAGAGGGTTTCACGGACGCTCAGCCCGGCGGTCGGCGCCTCGGGGTGGCGGTCGTTGACCGACCTCGCCCGAGTAACAGGCCGCTACCGAACAGCCTTCGATTCCTCGGTAAGGATGCCCGGCTGGCGGGAACCTTCGGCACGGACCGAATATGGCTCGACGGTACTTCAGGTGGCTTCGTTGTTTGGAGGCTCCCTCTCCAAAGCGGCGGAACTTTCAGTGCCTCGATCACGCGTCCCACCAAACGATTGCCGTTCGTGGGGTCTCCCCACTTTGCTGCCTCGCGCATTCAGGGAACGGCACGGTTTACATGGTTTGGTCTCGTCGCGGACGGATACGACCAGCTCACGATCGGCGATGCTTCTTCTCGCGTGCGGAACAACGTCGCCCTCGTTACCGCAACCGTTCCGCAAGGAAGGCTGACGGTCATGGCCTCGGGACCCGCGGGTCGGGTCAGCGTCGATTTCTGGGCAGCGACCTACCCGACACGCGTGCGCCTCAACGGCGCTGCCTCGCGCGCTCCGGTTCCGATCCCGGCACCCGCGCCCCCGACACCGACTCCGGAACCTCGATCGGCGCCGACACCTCCTCCTCCGGCTCAGCCCTCGCCTGCTCCAACCCCGGCTTCCCCGGCGCCCAACCCGTAAGCCGCCCCGATCCCCGGCTCGAAGCAGTCGCGGCAGCGGGCTTCGTAGGCGTCCAATGCCCCGACCTGGATGGTCTTCCCGGTAAACGGGGCGGGCGTGCCGTCGATGAGGCGCTGCGACCGAGTGGCCGGGCCGCCGCAGCGATGACAGACGGCCTGGAGCTTGTCGACGATCTCGGCGCGGGCCAAAAGCTCGGGGATCGGGCCAAAGGGCTCCGCCCGAAAGTCGGTATCGAGCCCCGCGGCGATCACACGGATGCCCGAGTCGGCAAGGGCGACGCAGACCTCGACCACAGACGTGTCGAAGAACTGGACCTCGTCGATGCCGACGACATCGCAGCCCTCCGCGTACCGCTCGATCGCGAGCGGATCCTCCACCCCGACGGCCCGGATGCTGTGACCCGAGTGGCTCACGACATGGGAGATGTCGTAGCGGTCGTCGATCTGGGCCTTGGCGATCAGAACCTTCTGGCCGGCGATCTCCGCGCGGCGCAACCGGCGGATCAGCTCTTCGCTCTTGCCGCTGAACATGGGGCCGCAGATGACTTCGATCCAGCCGCCGCGGGCGGGGTAGGTGCGCATCATGGCGGGATCCTAGAGATGAGGCCGACATGAAGAACTGAGGCCCGCGAGGACGACCGATGTAAGGGATTTGCGAGCCGGAATATTCATTCGCCGGACGGGGTCTTCGGAGGGTGCACGGCCACGCGGTCGACCCTCATTGAAAGGACTCACCGTGCCTCACAGAAACCCCATCACCACGACGAAGTGCACCCCCGTCGCAGCGGCGCTCGCGGCCATGAGCGTCGCTGCGTTCGCCGCCCCGGCGCAGGGAGCGACGTTCACCGTTGACAACGTAAACGACGCCGGAGCAGGTAGCTTTCGTCAGGCCATCATCGACGCCAACGCACTCGCCGGCGCCGACCGGATTGAGTTCACGATCCCCGGGGCCCCGGCAGTTCCGCAGGTGATCGCCCCGGTGAACGACCTGGACACAATCACCGGCAAGGTCACCATCGACGGCTACACGCAGCCCGGTTCGGCGCAGGCCCAACCCGGCGTGCTCTCCCCCGCCGAGATCCGCGTGGTGCTCGACGCGACCCTGACCAACCGCGGTCTCGAGTTCACCACCAACGGCAGCCTGGTACGCGGGCTCCAGATCACCAACGCCAACCTCGGCGTCGGAGTCGCTGATGGAATCACCGTCACCGGCAACGGCAACCGCTTCGAGGGCAACCACATCGGCACCGATGGCACGCTGGGCCTTGGCAACGACGACGCCGGTGTCGAGATCACCGGCAACAACAACGTCGTCGGTGGTTCCACCCCCGCCACCCGCAACGTCATCTCCGACAACGAGGATGGCGTCCGTGTCGAGCTCGGCACGGGTAACGCGATTCAGGGGAACTACATCGGCACCGACGAGACGGGAACCCTCGGTCTGGGCAACTCCTGGGACGGAATCGGTCTCGCCGGCCCAGGAAATCTCGTTGGCGGGCGCGCAGCGGGCGAGGGGAACCTCGTTTCCGACAACACGACCGGGGTCAGGATCAAGAGCAGCGACGGTACGGGAAACCGGATCCAAGGCAACCTCGTCGGCACCGACGTCACAGGAACCCAGGACCTCGGCAACAGCAGCGACGGCATCGAGGTCGAGGCCGGATCAGCCGGTACGCTGATCGGCGGCGCCCCAACCGGCGCAGGAAACGTGATCGGCGGAAACGACTCCGGCGTCGTCCTGCACGGCGACGCCAACAGGGTCGTCGGGAACCGAATCGGAACCACCCTGGCCGGGGACGTCGCGCTGCCGAACGACATCGGCGTCGAGATCAACGGCGGGGACGGCAACACGATCGGTGGGCGCACGACCCGCAAGGCGAACGTGATCTCCGGCAACGGGGGGCCCGGCGTCTTCATGACCGACGACCTCGCCTTCGACCCCGCCACATCGAACCGCGTCGAGGGTAACCGGATCGGCACGAACCTCGCCGGCACGCTCGCCCTGCCCAACGAGGGAGACGGAGTCGAGATCTTCGACTCGAACTTCAACACGATCGGTGGACTGAAACCCGGTGCCGGCAACCTGATCTCCGGCAACCGCGACAACGGCATCGAGGTCAAGGCGATCGGCCAGACGGCCGCCGGCAACCGGATCGTCGGAAACGTCATCGGCCTGGACTCGCCCGGGACGACGGCGCTCCCGAACGGCCAGGACGGGATCAATTTCTTCGCCGCCGACAGCAACACGGTCGGTGGGCTGAAACCGCGCGCGGCCAACGTGATTGCCGCCAACGGAGAGGACGGCATCGAGCTCGATGACGCCGACATCAACTCGGTGCTCGGCAACGCGATCGGCACCGACGCCACGCACACACTCGACTTCGGCAACGGGGGCAGCGGCGTACGCATCGACGGTGACCTCAACCGGGTGGGAGATGAGCACGGCGTGGGGCCGCCGAACACTGTCGCCGTCAACGACGAGGATGGCGTGACCGTCGAGAACGGCGTCGGAAACCGTATCTCGCACAACGCGATCCGCGATAACGGCGAGCTCGGCATCGACCTCGAGGGCGACGACGTGACCGACAACGACCCGCTCGTGCAGGACGGCGACAGCGGGGCCAACGACCGGCAGAACTTCCCGGTGCTCACGGCCGCCACGCCGTTCGTCGAGCAGACGCCCGGGCCGAACGGCCTGCCCGTGTTCACCGTGCGGAGCCGTGTCACGTGGACGCTCGATTCCACGGCGTCGCGGACCTTCCTGGTCGACTTCTACTCGAACGCCACCTGCGATCCGTCGCAGAACGGCGAGGGCGAGGTCTACCTCGGTTCCTCGTTCGCCACGACCGACGCGGCCGGTCTCGCCGCGGGGACGGCGACGGTGGCGTTCGCCCCCCAGGGCCAGTCGGTCACCGCCACGGCCACGAGCCTCGCCCTGGCGCCGATCGGCCCTGACGCGATCGGTTTTCCGAGCTCCGACAGCCACACGTCGGAGTTCTCGACCTGTCAGGTGATCGGCTGATCTAGGGAGCAACCCCAGGTGCGAGATCGAGGGCGGTCACCGAGCCATCCTTCACATCGGTGGCCACGAGGCCGTCCTCGATGCGCACAATCAGCTCGTTCGCCCGCCGCACCGCGGCTTGGGAGATCCGCTGGTTGATCAGGACCTGGCTCGTGGAGAGCGTCACCTGACCCGGGTCACCCTGCGTCGCCGCGGCGATCACCGTCACCGAGGCCGCGGGCGCGCTGGCCCGAGGCGGCGCGACGAGCACCCGCAGGCCGGAAACCAGGACCGGCTGGGTCAGGGTGCGGTCATCCACATCGCCGCCCGTGAGACCACCATCCATTCGGGCCTTCAGGCCGTTCAGTCGCCGGATCGCGACCTGGGAAATGCGCTGGTTGATCAGCAGCTGACCGACCGTCAACGTGATCTGGCTGGCGTCCCCCGCCTTCGCCGGCGCCACCACGATCGGCCGCGGATCAGGGGCGACGAAGGCGACTAGCCCACCGCCCGCATCGGTCACGATGCCGGCCGCCAGCTCGTTCGCACCCAGCGCCCCCTGGCACAGATCGCGCCCCTCGATGCCGTCGTCAATCCACGCCTGCACACCGTTCGCGCGCCGGATCGCCGCCTGGTCGATGCGTTGATTGATCAGCAGCTGGCCCGTGGTGAGAGTGATGTCATCGGGATCACCCGGAGTCGGGGTTGGTGGGATCGGCAGGGCCTTGCAGACCCCGCTCGCCGACGTGATCCCGCCGGGCGGGGAGGGCGGAGTCGGTGGAGAGGGTGGAGCGCCGAGGATGTCGCGCCAGAAGACGTCCTCGAAGTTCTCGGTGTCGTCACCCGCCAGGTTGTCGGCCTCTGAAACGAAGGCGACGTACCGGCCATCGACAGAGATCACGGGGTCGTCCGAGAAGGCGTCGCCACCGGCGCCGGTCTGACCCGCCGCCCTGCTGACGAGTTTCGTCGTCGTCGCAGCCAGGTCGCGCACGAAGACGTTGTTGTGCGCGTTGTTGTCGGCGCTCGAAAGGTTGTCCGCACCTGAGGTGAACGCGACGTAACGTCCGTCGGCCGAGATCGCCGGGCGAGACGCGCGGTCGTTGCCCGCGGCCCCTGCCGCCCCGTCCGCTCGGCTCACCACGGTGATCAGGTCGGCCGCGAGGTCGCGGACGAAAACGTTCTGAAACGTGTCGTCGCTGTCGGCCGAGAGGTTGTCGGCATCCGACTCGAAGACGACGTGTCGCCCGTCGGCGGAGATCACGGGCTCGTCCGACGAGCCCTCGCCGCCCGCGCCGGCGGGGCCCGACGCGCGACTCACAAAGGTCGTCGTGGCGGCGCCGAGGTCGCGCGCAAAGACATCGGTTCTGAACGGGATGGCCGCGGTCGAGAGGTTGTCGGCCGTCGATGCAAAAGCCACGACGCGGCCGTTGGCGGAGATCGAGGCGGCGAAGGAGTTGCCGTCCCCGCCGGCCCCGCCCTGCGACGCCGACTCACGGCTCACGAGGGTGGTCGTCCGGGCCTGCAGATCGCGGACGAAGACGTCTTTGGCGACGTTGTCGTCGGCAGTCGAGAGGTTGCCCGCGAAGGTATCGAAGGCGACATAGCGCCCATCGCCCGAGATCACGGGGTTGAGACTCGAGCCGTTGGCGGCGGTACCGCCATCGGTCGCTGACCGGCGGCTCACCAGGGTCGTATTCCGCGCCTGGAGATCGCGGACGAAGATATTCGTGACCGAGTCGTCGTCGGAGCTCGACAGGTTGTCGGCACCCGATTCGAACGCCACGAAACGACCGTCGGCGGAGAGCGCGGGGTCCTCGCATCCGTCGTCGGCGACGGCGCCCCCCGCTGCGGCCGGCCGGCGGCACACCAGGGTCGTCGTCCCGGTGGCGAGGTCGCGGAGAAATACGCTGCGCTGGGCGTTGTCGTCCTCCGTTGAGAGGTTGTCGGCGTCCGAGGAGAAGGCGACGTAGCGCCCGTCGGCCGAGATCGACGCGTCTTGGGAGACGTCGTCGCCCGCCACGCCGGCGCTGCTACGGCTCACGAGGTCGAGGTCGTCCACGGCCCCGGTCGCCGGCCAGGCGACGCCCACGGCGGCGACGGTGGCCACGCAAAAGGTGGTCACACGGCGGGGGCGTGAAGGCACCGGGCTAGGGTGCGACGCCGGGCGCGAGGTCGAGGGCGGTCACCGAGCCGTCCTTGACGTCGCTCGCCACCAAACCGTCCTCGATCCGCGCGATCAGCCCGTTCGCCCGCCGCACCGCGGCCTGCGAGATCCGCTGGTTGATCAGGAGCTGCCCCGTGGTGAGCTCCACGTCGTCCGGATTGCCCGGGGTCGCAGCCGCGATCACCGTCACCGATGCCGCCGGGGGGCTCGCCGGGGGCGGGGCGGCAAGCACCCGCAGCCCGGAGACGAGGACCGCCCGGGTCAGGGTGCGGTCGTCGACATCGCCGCCGGTCAGACCATCATCCATGCGCGCCTTCAGACCGTTCAGACGGCGGATCGCGGCCTGCGAGATGCGCTGGTTGATGAGGATCTGGCCGACGGTCAGCGTGACCGTCCCGGCATTCGTGTTCTGGGCGGCGGCGATCACGATCGGCCGCGGATCCGGCGCGGTCAGCGCCACCACGGGGCCCGCGGCGTCCGTGACGATCCCCGGCGCGAGCTCGACGGCACCGAGGGCCCCCTGGCACAGATCGCGCCCCTCGATGCCGTCGTCGAGCCACGCCTGCACACCGTTCGCCCGCCGGACGGCCGCCTGATCGATCCGCTGGTTGATCAGCAGCTGGCCCACCGTCAAGGTGATGTCGCTCGGGTCGCCGGGTGTCGAGGGGGGCGGTGGTGCAAGCGCCTTGCACACCTGACTCGCGGTCGCCACGGGCGGTCCTGCGCCGAACCGGCGGGCGTGGATCTCGAACTTGTTGTCGACGAGTGGCGCGACGTTGGTGTCGCCCTCCCAGGCGATCAGGTATTCGTTGGTCTGCGAGGCGTACGCAACGGTGGGGTCGAAGGCATCGCTGGCGATGTCTCCGTCGGCGCCCATCGCCGAGACACGGATGTCATCTGCCCCGATCTCCGTGCCATCCGGAGCGAGGCGCTGGGCAAAGATCTCGTTCTCGCCCTCAACCAGGGGGGCGACATTGTCCTCTGCATCCCACGTCACCAGGTACTCTTTCGCGCGCACGTTCACGACCACACGGGGCACGCTGGCACCGAATGTCGTATCGCCATCGGGACCCATCGTGGAGATCCGCTGATCATCCATTCCGACCGGAGCGGCGCCCGCGTCGAGGCGCTGGATGTACACCTCGTCTTCATCGACAACCAGGGCGCCGGCGTCGTCCTCGCCGTCCCAGGCGACGAGGTACTGGTTGCTCATGGGGTTGTAGGCGACGCTCGGCGTGTCGGCCTCGAAGTCGCCGTTGCCGTCGGGCCCCGCCTCGGAGATGCGCCGGTCGTCGACACCCACCTCGGCGCCGTTGGAGGCGAGCCGCTGGACATAGATCTCGTCCTCGCTCTCCACCAGCGCGCCGGCGCCGTCATCGGCCTCCCACGCCACGAGGTACTCATTGCTTCGAGAGTTGTGGGCGACGGTCGGGTTGTCGGCGGAGAACGTCGCGTCGTTCAGGGGGCCGTTGTCGGAGACCCGCTGGTCGTTGGTGCCGATCGGGGCACCCGTGGCGTTCAGGCGCTGGACGAAGATCTCGTCGTCGCCGTTGGTGCCCGCGACCGCGTCGTTGCCCTCCCAGGCGACCAGATATTGGTTGCTTGTCGGGTTGTAGATGACGGCGCTGTTCTGGGCCGAGAAGTTGACGTTGCCGTTGGGCCCCATGTCGGAGATCCGTCGGTCGTTCGGTCCGACCTCGTCGCCGGTTGCGGTGAGACGCTGGGCGAATATCTCGTTTTCGTTGTCGACCAGAGGACCCCGGTCGTCGTCGCCGCTCCAGACGACGAGGTACTCGCTGGTCTGCGTGTTGAAGGTAACCGCAGGCTCCTCGGCCTCGAAGGCCAGGTTGGCTGCCGGCCCCATGTCGGAGATCGCGAACTGTGCCCCCACGGGCGCACCCGCTGCGTCGATCAGACGTCCGAGGATCTCGGTCCCGTCGGCGCTGTCGGCCTCCCACACCGCGAGGTGTTGGTTGGCGATGGGGTTGTACGCGAGGCTGGGGTCGGTGCCGTCGAGACTCGCATCGCCGTCGGCGCCGGTGAGGGAGATCCGCGCCTGGACGCCGAGGGGCGTGGTCGCCTGCGCCGAGGTGGCCCCGCCCAGCGCGATGGCGCCTGCGCCGAGCACTGCGGCGAGACGTGCCCTACGCCGACCCTGTCGCCGTGAGGACCACATGGCTCACCCGACTACGTCAGCAGGTGTTTACGCAACCGAGAAGCGTCCGATCCGGAGGATCTGGTGGATTGTCCGGCTGCCGAACGGATGGCTGGTGCCAGACACCGGCTATACGCAGACACGTCACTTTGAACGCACACGCGGTCCGTCTCCCGTGCGGCTTCATTGCCGATGCTCCTTGCCATGAACGCATTCGCCCGGCGAAGGGAGTCTCGTGGGTAGGGATCCGCGTCCCTCCGTCCCGGACGGCATTTACCACGTCATGGCGCGCGGAAACGACCGACGGACGATCTTTGATTCCCCGCAGGATTGCCACGAGTTCCTGACGCGCCTGGCCACCATCGTTGCTCGTCACCAGTGGCACTGCTACGCGTATTGCCTCATGGGCAACCACTTTCATCTCGTCCTGAGAACCCCACGGGCAAACGTGTCTGACGGGATGCGGGATCTCCTCGGAGGCTTTGCCCGGGCCAAGAATGAGCGCAGCGCGAAAAGCGGCCATGTCTTCGGTGGTCGCTATCGATCGGTTCTGATCGAAAGCGACCGGCAGCTGATCGCGACCATCGTGTACGTGTCGAACAACCCGGTCCGGGCCGGCCTGTCGCCAACGGCCGAGGGATGGCCCTGGAGTAGCGCACCCGCCCTGCTCGGCGTCGCGCGCGGGCTCGGCTTCCTCGATGAAAACGGCGCTCTCGAGTTCTTCGCCACCAACCGCCGGATCGCGCGGAACGAGCTTGGACGACTGCTGCGCACGATCGCCGACGAGCATTCGGCACCTCCGGCGCTCAATGAGATCGTTCTCGGTCGACTTCTCGACACGCATGCGATCCTCGATGCACATCGGCACGGATACACCCAGCGCCAGATCGCAGCGGCAATAGGGATCAGCCAGGCTGCGGTTAGTCGCCGGATATCCCGATCAACGCGAACGGAGCCAACGCCCCAATAGCCCCTTCCAACGAGACGAGCTGCGCATACCTGGTGTCTGGCACCAGATATGCACAGTCAGGCGGGGAGCACTCCTGTAGCGCGCAGGTGGTCGATCACAGCGCCGGCGGCCTGGTCGGGGTCGAGGTCGGCGGTGCACAGGTGGACCTCTGGGGCTTCGGGAGGCTCATAGGGCGAGTCGATGCCGGTGAAGTTCGGCAGATCGCCGCGACGCGCCTTGGCGTAGAGGCCCTTCGGGTCGCGGCCTTCCGCGACGTCCAGCGGGGCGTCGACAAAGACCTCGCAGAACTCGCCGGGCTCGAGCAGCTCGCGTGCCAACTGCCGTTCGGCCGCGAACGGGGAGATGAACGAGGCGAGCACCACCAGCCCCCCGTCCACCATCAGCTTTGCGACCTCGGCGACGCGGCGGATGTTCTCGACCCGGTCGACGTCGGTGAAACCGAGGTCCCGGTTGAGGCCGTGGCGCACATTGTCGCCGTCGAGCAGGTACGTGCGGACCCCCATCGCGTGGAGCCGCTTTTCGACGATGTTCGCGATCGTCGACTTGCCGGATCCCGAGAGCCCGGTGAACCAAACCAGCGCTGGGCCGTGGCCGTTCAGTTCGGCCCGCGACTGCTTGTTGACGTCGACGGCCTGGCGATGGATGTTCTCAGCTCGCCGCAGCGCGAAGTTCAAAACCCCGGCCGCGACCGTGTTGTTGGTCATCCGGTCGATAACGATGAACGCGCCGGTGTCGCGGTTCTCGGTGTAGGGGTCGAACGCGACGGGCCGGTCGAGTGCGAGGTTGCACACCCCGATCTCGTTCAACCCGAGGGTCGTGGCCGGCTGATGGTCGAGGGTGTTGACATCCACCCGGTACTTCGGAGCAGCGATCGTCGCGCCGACGGTGCGGGCGCCGACCTTCAGAAGGTACGGACGGCCGGGAAGCATCTGGTCTTCATGCATCCAGATGACATGCGCTTCGAACTGGTCGGCGACGGCCACCGGCTCGTCAGCCGCGCAGATCACATCGCCGCGGCTCACATCGATCTCATCGGTGAGGGTGAGGGTGACGGCTTGTTCGGCCACCGCTTCGGGGAGATCGCCGTCGAAGGTGACGATGCGGGCGACCGTGCTCTCGACGCCCGACGGCAGTACCCGCACCCGCTGGCCGGGGCGCACCGTTCCGCTGACCACCGTGCCCGCGAACCCACGGAAGTCGAGATCAGGACGGTTCACCCACTGCACCGGCAGACGCATCGGGAAAGTGTGGGCGATATCCGCAAGCTCCACGGTCTCCAAGTGCTCCATGAAGGTGAGTCCCGAGTACCACGGAGTGTTCGGGCTCGGTTCGGTGATGTTGTCGCCCCGCAAGGCCGAGAGGGGAATGCAGGTGATGTCGGTCAATCCGATCTTCCCGGCGAACGCCCGGTACTCGCTCTCGATGGCGTCGAACACGGTCTGGTCGTGGTCGACGAGGTCCATCTTGTTGACGGCCAGCACGATCTTGCGCACGCCGATCAGCGACACCAGATAACTGTGGCGCCGGGTCTGGGTGAGCAGGCCCCTGCGGGCGTCGACGAGGATCACGGCCAGGTCGGCGGTCGAGGCCCCCGTCACCATGTTGCGCGTGTACTGCTCGTGGCCGGG
>JANLSO010000063.1:0-18019 GCA_031362405.1 Thermoleophilia bacterium
TCGAGGAAGACGAGGGTGCTCATACGAGCTTCCTTTCCAGGAGGAAGTCGAAGATCTTCTGGGCGGCGGTGCCGTCGTCTTCGATCTTGGTGGTGTTCTCGCGCGACGGGGGCGCGCTCATGGCGAGCACCGTGGTGCGCGAGCCGGCCTGGCCGGCACGGTCGGCGGCGATGCCGAGATCGGCGAGAGACTTGACCTCTTGCGGCTTCTTCTTGGCGCCCATAATCCCCTTGAGCGACGCGAACCGGGGCTCGTTAAGCGAGTCGGCGACCGCAAGCACAGCCGGCAGAGTGGCCTTGATCTTGTCGTAGCCGAACTCCGTCTGGCGCTTGGCGATGACGTATCCGTCGCCGACTTCCAGCTCGGAGATCTGCGAGACGACCGGCATCTCGAGGCGGTCGGCGACCGCGGCCCACAGCACGGCACCATCACCGTCGGTGGCCTGCTGGCCGAACAGCACCACGTCGGGGGCCTCGGCGCGCAGCGCAGCGGCGAGCGCAAAGCTCGTTGCCACGAGGTCAGAACCAGCCGCGGCTTCGTCGGTGACGAGCACGGCCCGGTCGGCGCCCATGGCCAGCCCCTTACGGATCGACTCCAGCGCTCGGGCGGAGCCGAGCGACACGAGCACGACCTCGCCGTCGCCGGCGGCGTCCTTCATCCGCAGGGCCTCTTCGACCGCGTTCAGGTCGTAGACGTTCAACGAACGGTCACCCGAGCGGTCCATCCGCATCGTTCCGGGATCCATACGTCGCGCAGGGCCGGCATCCGGCACCTCCTTCACGCAGACCGCGATCTTCATCAAGCCCCCTCGCTCGCTTGTCGCATCGTTCGGGCGACGTTACGCGCGCGTCGAGTTCTCACGCGGCACATCACCCACTGATCAGGCAGATTCGGTCCGACGCCCAGCGACGGCCCCGCGCGCGGATCCTAGCCGCTCAGGGGAGCGGCAAACCAGACATCCGGACCAGTCGGGTCGTATGCCCTACCGACCAAGGAACGTCGCCGGTCGCAACGCTGCCATGCCTTCACGCTGATCTTCGGTCGCAAAGGCCGGCGCGAAGGCGTCGACCTCGTGCAAGGTGGCCCCGGACGTCGCCGTCGAGGGCGAGGGTCACCATTTCCTGTTGCGCCGGCGCTGGCCAACGGTGGTGGTGGCGATCTCGTTGGCCAGCCGCGCTTCTTTCGGGCAGATCGTCGTGCGGAGACGTGGTCCACGAGGCCGGCCCGGGCCGCTTCGTCGGCCGTCACGGTGCGGCCGGTGAAGATGAGTTCCTCGGCGAGGCCGGGGGACGTCAGGCAGGCGAGTCGCTGTGTGCCGCCCCAGCCAGGGAGGATCCCGAGGTTGATCTCTGGCCGGCCGATTTTGGCTTGCTCGCTCGCGAGGCGAATGTCGAAAGGCCAGGGCGAGCTCGCCGCCGCCGCAGCGTAACCGTTGATCGCCGCGATGGCGGGTTTCGAGAGCACCTCGAGACGCGCCGCCACGGCGTGCCCGCGTTTTGGCGTACGCCCCGCGCTTCGAGTGCGGTCGCCTGGCTCATGCGGCGGATGTCTGCTCCGGCGCAGAACCCCTGCTCACCGTCTCCCGTGATGGCGACGACGCGGATCTCGGGATCTGCGTCGACCGCATCGAGCGTTGCGTCGAGATCGTCGAGCATCTCGACGGAGGGGGCATTCAGGGCGGCGGATTGCTCAGCCGCACGAGGGCGACAGGTCCTCGGCGTTCCAATTCGACAGCCATGGACCCCCCTGGTGGATCGGCGTCGCAACCCTGACGCTCACTAGTATCGGGGCGAATATAACCGCGATCGACGAGGCCACTTGTGAAGACCACGCTGAAGACATCCGGCTCGCCGCGGCAGGTCGCCGCTGATCTCGTGGTGGTGGCGGTTCCGACCAAAGAGCCCCGAATCGATGGGGCGCTTGCCGACCTCGACGAGGCGCTCGGTGGTGTGATCGCCGCAATTGTGGCCCGCGGCGAGGTCGATGGCACCTCCGGCTCACACGCCCTTGTGCATGTACCCGGCACCGCCGAGATGAAGGCGACCCACGTCGGGCTGGTCGGGGTCGGCGACGCCTCGGCCGACCATTTGCGCGCGGCAGGCGCCGCCGGAGCCCGGATCGCCGCGGGTGTCAGGGCGGGGTCGGTGACGCTTGCGACCGGAGGGCTCAGCGCCGATGCCGTCCAGACCGTGATCCAGGGCTTTGGCTACGCCGAGTATCGGTTCGACCGTTTTCGCACCGGTGAGGCTGCTGCGAAGCCACGCGTCGCACGGCTGACAGTGCTCTCCGGCGAGGCGAAGGCCGCCCACGTGCAGCGCGCCGATCGCCTGGTTTCCGCCGTCAGCGCCGCCCGAGATCTGGTCAATACCCCCTCGAACCACCTCACCCCCACCGACCTCGCCGCTCGGGCCGAGACACTCGGGGCGACCACTGCTGGGCTCGAGGTAAAGGTATTGGGCCGCGCGGAGCTCAAGAAACTCAAGGCCGGAGCCCTTCTGGCCGTCGCCCAAGGCTCGGAGGAACCGCCGCGGATGATCGTGATGCGGTACTCGCCCAAGCGCCGCGCCCGTGGCACTGACGTGCTCGGCCTGGTCGGTAAGGCGGTCACGTTCGATACCGGCGGAATCTCCATCAAGCCCGCCAATGGTATGGAAGAGATGAAGATGGACATGGGTGGCGGGGCCGCGGTGATCGAGTCGATGGCCCTCATCGCCCAGATGGGGCTGCCGATCGAGGTGGTCGCGGTGGTTCCCTCGACGGAGAATATGCCCTCGGGTACCGCCGTGAAGCCCGGTGACGTGGTGACCGCCATGAACGGTAAGACCATCGAGGTCATCAACACCGACGCCGAGGGCCGGCTGATTCTCGCCGACGCCCTCACGTACGCCGTGCGCACTCAGAAGGTCGACCGGATCGTCGACTTCGCCACCCTGACCGGCGCGATCCTCGTCGCGCTCGGTGAGACGTATGCCGGCCTCTACGGCTCGGACGCCGCGTGGACCGAGCGCGTCCGCGCCGCCGGCGAGGCCGCGGGCGACCTGTGCTGGGAGCTACCGCTCCACCCCGACTACCAATCGCTCATCGAGAGCAAGGTGGCCGATCTGTCAAACGCGTCGAACAAGCGCCTGGCCGGCGCGACCTACGCCGCGCAGTTCCTGCGCGAGTTCACCGACGGCGTGCCGTGGTGCCACGTCGACATCGCCGGCACGGGGATGATCGGCGGCGCGGGGACCGGCTTCGGGGTCGGCCTGGTGCGCGAGCTGGTCGAGGGCCTGGCGGGCTAGATGATTGATTCCACGGGCTTACGCCACGTATGGGACGAGCGATCGGGTGGGTCGGCCGAGTTGGTGGTTGAGCGATACGCAGGCGGCGAGAGCCAAGAGGCGCACGCCGATGCGGGCGCGCAGGCCTTCGGGCGTACGGGCCCCGTGGCGTTCCAGGCTGAGCAGGTCGGTGGCGCCCAGCAGGGCGACTTGTTGGGCGAACTGGCGGCCCACATACCCTTTGTCGCCCGAGGGATTGGGCGGCGAACACGCCCGCCAGCCAATCGATCGCTTCGCGCAACCTAATGCGTCTTTTGTGGTAGCCGGACTGGCGGGGAAGCACCGGGAAAAGATGTTTGAGGCGATACTCGGCGACGGCGAGGAAACGCCGATCCGATGGGATTCCCATGACGACCTGGGCGACAGCGAGGGTGACGACCTCAGCATCAACCAACTCGCGTCGCGCGTTCGGGCATCCAGGTGGCAGGAGATCATCGGCGGTGACATAAACCGCTGTACAGAGAGTGTCGAGGTCGGCGTCCATCGTGGCCTCCGGGTCGACGGTGCACTAGATACCGCCGACTTCGGCCCCTCTGACCACGATCCCTCCGCCACCAACCCCGTGGAATCAATCATCTAGCCGGCCAGGGCCTCGGCCACGATCCGTCGGGCGCCGTCGAGCGACAGGTGCGCCCGACGGACGACGATCAGTTCCGCGGCGTCGATCCATAGCGCCAGCATGTGCTCTTGGCCAGTGAGCTCGATCATCACGGTGCGGTCGTCCGGCTCGGAGAGATCGAACTCGATCTCGATCGGAGAGCGACCCGCGCTGCGGTGGGGCACGAAGGTCAACGAGATGATGTCGCCACGTGGGCGGCGGAAACCGACGGCACCCTGGGCAAAGACAGAGAGATCGCTCGGTCCGAGTGCCATGACCGCCGTGAGGCTTCCGTAAGCATCGTCAGGCTCGACCAGGCCCGCCACATTTCCACCGGCGGTGATGGTCTCCCAGACGTGTGATGGCAGCTCGGGCGGCGGACCGGAGTCTTCCCCCCAGGCGGCCGCAAAGTCGAACCGGGCCTCCATAAGTAGACGTTACATCGGCATCTCGGACGTCAACCTTCGCCCTGTGGCCGACCTCGCGGAGCGGAAACTGTCACCTGGATCGACTAATAATTCTCATAGATGATCGCTATCTTTCATCTATGAGAAGTAACGCCCCTCCTCTTCTTCCCCTCTTCCGCTCTGCCGCCCAAGCCCGCATCCTGGCGAGCATCTTTCTCGCGCCGGAGGGCCGGGGGCAATCACTCGCCGATCTCGCCCGAGCGACCGGGACGCTCGCCGGGAGCGTGCACCGAGAAGTGGAACGTCTCGAGGCGGCGGGGCTCGTGCGTTCCGAGCGGATCGGGCGGACACGGCTCATCCAGCCCGATACGGACGCGCCGATCTACGACGATCTGCGTGGGCTCATTACGAAAACACTCGGCCCGGCTGCCGTGCTCGCTCGGGCCCTCGCTGGTCTACCTGGCATCGACGCCGCCGCGATATTCGGATCCTGGGCGGCCCGCTATCGCGGCGAGCCCGGAGACGCCCCGGCAGATGTTGACCTGCTCGTGATCGGGGCGCCCGACACGGGGGCGATCTATGCCGCCTGTCGAGCGTCCGAGGAAGAGCTGGGTCGCCCGGTCAACGCCACGATCCTCTCGCATGACGAGTGGACGGAGCGAGACTCGGGCTTCCTGAAGACGGTCGCCCGCGGCCCCCTCGTCTCGGTGGTCGGTGAGGTGCCGTGAGCCTCGAAGCGCTTGCTCGCGCGGGACGCATTGTGAGCGCCGACGCCGGCGACGTTGCGGCACACGAGTTGCTCGAACGCGCTAAACGTCTCGAGTCGGTCGCCCTGTACGCCGAAGCGGCGCTTGGCAGCGGCCCTCACGCGGCCCATGTTCGTGAGCTTGACCGAATGCGACGCACCCGCAACCGCGTCGAGTACGACGAATGGGGTGGCTTTGGCGCTGCGGAGATCCGCGCCGATCTCGAACGGGCCCGGGCGATTGTCGCCGCGGTGGAGGCTTCCTGGCCTACGTCGAGCTGAGCGGCCGAGCGGACGACTCCATCAGGGCACCGGCCAGGGCGGCGAGCATGATTGCGTTCTCGTGGGCGAAACCGATCGTGATGCGCAGGCAGTCGGGTGCTCCAAACGGCCCGGCGGGTCGGACGATCACTCCTTGGCGAAGTAGTGCCTCGTTGACGGCCGTCGCGCGCTCGGGCGATCCCATGGGAACCAGAAGGAAGTTCGCGGTCGACGGTAAGGGTTCAAGGCCGAGGGCCCGTAGGCCCGACGCGGTCATCGCCCGTTCGGTGGCGATCTCGGCCATTCGGGGCGCAAGCAGGGTGTCACCGTCGGTGAGGCTCGCGAGCGCGGCGGCTTGGGCGACCACGTTCACGTCGAAGGCGTTGCGCACACGGGCCAGAGCGGCGAGCAGCGGCTCAGAGGCGACCATGTAGCCGACGCGCAGGCCTGCCAGGCCGTACGCCTTGCTGAAGGTGCGAAGAGCGACGATCTGCCGGCCCGCGCGGATGAGGCCGACCGCGTCGTGGCTCGCGGGGGGCAGGTACTCGAAATAGGCCTCGTCGATGATCGGCAGCACGTGGGGTGGAAGGCCGTCGAGGAAACGCTCCAGCGCCTGGGCTGTGACCGCCTGGCCGGTGGGGTTGTTGGGGCTGACGACCACCACCAGCTTGGTGCGGGGGGTGATCTCGGCGGCGAGGGCTTCGAGGTCGTAGGAGCCATCGGCGGCGAGCGCCGCTGCGCGGACCGCCGCACCCTGGATTCCGGCTCCCTGACGCCACGAGACGAACGACGGCCAGCACATCGCCAGCTCGTCGCCGGGGTCGAGCGTGGCCAGGCACAGCAGCTTGATGAGCGAGTCGACACCGTTGCCGACGAGGATGCGCGCGGCATCGACTCCGAGGCGGGCCGACAGGGCATCCCGTAACGCCCAGCATCCGGGGTCGGGGTAGACGCGCGTCCCCGCTGCTTCGGCGGCGATCGCGGCGCTGGCGGAAGGAAACGGCGGGTGCGGACCCTCGTTCGAGGCCAGCTTGACGATGCGCTCCAGCCCCAGCTCGCGGCGCAGATCGTCGACCGGCCGGCCGGGTTGGTACGGGGCCACATCGGCGAGCGCCGGCCGGATGAGGTTCGGGGGAAGGCTGTCGGGCGGCACGGTGGGCGATGGTACCAGCGGCCTCACCGGCACCGACGCGGCTATGCTCGGCGCATGGATTCTCCCCGCGACCTGGGTCTCTTCCCCCTCGACCTCGTTCTGCTGCCGGGTGAGCGCATCCCCCTGCATCTCTTCGAGGCGCGTTACCGGCAGCTCTACGCCGACTGCGTGCTCGACGACCACCCGTTCGTGGTTGTGCGTACCACCGAAGCCGGCCCCGAGCCGATCGGTTGCGCCGCGCGCTTCGACGAGCTGATTCAGCGCCTCGACGATGGCCGACTGAACGTCGTCGTGCTGGGCGTCGAGCCGGTGGAGATCTTGGAGGAGACCGAAGGGAACCTGTACTTCTCGGCGACCGTCCGCAGCCTGGTCGATGACGAGACGGTTGCTCCCGATCCCGTGATCGCCGCCGATGTGGTGACGCGCTTTCGCGCACTCGCCGAGAAGGTGACCGGCACCCCCCGCGACCCCGAGGTCGACGACGGCGTGCCCCTGTCGTACGCGGTGGCCGGAGCGGTGGAGATTCCCCCCGACACCAAGCAGCAGATTCTCGCCAGCCGCGATGAGAACCAGCGCCTGCTGCTGGTGGCGCGGGCGCTCGAGGTTGCCGCGGGTTCCATCGAGCGGGCGTCGGTTGCCGCCGAGCGGGCGTCGACGAACGGGAAGGTCAGTCATTGACCGCCCAGGAGGCCCAACCGTTCGGTGCGGGCGCAGCAACCTCACTGCGCTCTTTGATCTGGGTCGAGGGGCCGGACGCCGCGAGCTTCTTGCAGGGCCTGCTGACGAACGACGTCGTTGATCTACCGGTGGGAGATGCGACGTATGCCCTGCTGCTCGACGCCAAGGGGCGAATCCGTCTTGACGTTCACGTCGTGCGCGATGGGGAGGCGTCGTTCACGTTGGCCACCTCGCCGGGGTTCGCACCAGAACTCGCCGAGGCCCTCGAGCGGTACCACTTCAGCGAAGACCTCGAAATTCTCGGGCCCGAGCCGTCAGACGCGCTGCTTCTGCTCGGGACCGACTCCCACGCCGACCTCACGGCATTGGCCAACCGCGTGCCGGGCCTGGCCGAAGTGCTCGTCGACGATGCCGAGGCCGCGCTCGTGGCACTTGGCGTCCCCCTCTGCGCGGAAACCGCAGCCGAACTGAAGCGCATCGAGGCCGGTGTTCCCGAGGTCGGGATCGATACCTCGACCTCGACCCTGGTTCAGGAGGCCGGCTTGGAGGCCAGCGCCGTCAGCTTTTCGAAGGGCTGTTATCTCGGCCAGGAGACCGTTGCACGGGCGCAGCACCGCGGAGCGGTGCGACGACGGCTTCGCGGCCTCGTCGCGGAGGAACGCCTGGACGTCGGGGCGAGCGTGACGGTTGATGGCCGCGAGGTCGGCATTGTCACAAGTGCCGTTGCGAGCCCACGGTTCGGCTGCATCGGCCTTGCGATTCTCCGCGACGCGGCCGCCCCCGGCGCCACGGTCCAGGTTGGCGACGCGGCCCGGCCCGCGACGGTCACCGAACTTCCGTTCCGGTGAGCGTGCCCGACCCACGGGTGCGCGACATCCTCGGACCGGTCGGCACGGCCGCCCTGTCGGAAGCCCAGCGCGCCATGAGTGAGTCTCTCACCGACGTCGACGCTCTTCTTCTGACCTGGGCGGGCTGGACGGTCGACGAGTGGACGTTCACCTTCCTCCAACGCGACCCCGCCCGACGCTTCTCGCTTCACGTGCCGCACGACGGCCGGCCGGTAGCTCTGCGCACCCTGGGCCCCTCTGACCGCCCCGGTTCGGGACCCCTTGCCGCCTGACGAGTCGCCCGGGTTGAGCGCGTTCGCGACGCCGATGATGGGAAGCCACGTCCGGCTGGAGGCTCTTGACACGTCGCACATCCGGACCCCGTGACCGTCCCTGAGACGTCGTTCTGGGCGTACATGGGTGGGGGTCCCTTCGAACCGGGCGGGTTTGAGGCGTACGTCCACATCGTGCTGCCCAGTGGGATCAGTCGCGACACCGTCTCTTTCCCGGTCATCGCCGCCGAATGGCCCGCCGTCCGCGAACGACTCACGGCGCGGCTCTCAGCCTTCTGAGAGCGACGCACGGGCGGCGCGCCCGCCGCAGGGTTCTCCCGCGTCGTACGGCTCTTTGAGAGCGTATGGCATGATAGGTGGCATGCGAAAGACGACCGTGTACCTGCCAGACGACGTGAAGGCGTCCCTCGAACGCATGGCCGCGGTGACCGGGCAAAGTGAAGCCGATCTCATCCGTGAGGCCGTGTCGTCCCTGACGGGTCTCGAGCAGCCGGTCCGCCCCCGTTTTCCTCTTTTCGAGAGCGGAGATCCCATCTCAGAACGGGTCGATGAACTGCTCACGGAGGGCTTTGGGCGCGATTGATCATCATCGATACCAGCGGCCTCATCGCCGCCGCTGATGGCAGCGACCCCCGACACAAAGAGGTGTCCGCCGCCCTGGCGAAGGAACAGCCGCCGTTCCTGCTGTCGCCTTTCGTGCTTGCCGAGGTCGACTACCTGGCCCTGACGCGCTGGGGTGTCGAGCGCGACCTCGCGCTCCTCGACGAGGTCGGTCGGGGTGCCTTCGCGCTCGCGCCCTTTGACGCGAACGACATCCAGGTCGCCCGCACGCTCATCGCGCGCTACGACGACTTCGAGATCGGCCTCGCCGACGCGTCAATCGTCGTGCTCGCGCACCGGCACCGCACCCGACGCCTTCTCACCCTCGACCAACGCCACTTCCGGGTGCTGCGCGGCCCGGGCGGCAAACCCTTCGTGATCCTGCCTGACGACGATCCGGGGAGTGCGTAGGAGTGGTGCCCGGCAGTGCGCCCTGCACTCCTCCGCTCCAAAGAGGAGGTCACGCCGCGGGGTTGGAGCCGCAGGCGCGGCGAGGTCGTAGAGGATCGAGCTCAGGCGCTCCGAGGGGGCATCCGGAGCCCCAGCGTCGCGGGTGTGAACGCTCACCCCTGCCGACGAAGCAGGTCCTCACGCAGACCCCGCTCGTCCCCTGGCTTGATGTGCACCTGGAAGCCCTCGAGCGTCGGGGGCGGGTCGCTCAGGGAGCGGCGTACGGCAATTCAGAGGTGGGCTCGCCGGGAGCCAGCTACACGGTGTGGGCGACGCCTGATCGACTGCGTGCGGCAGTCGATCAGGCGCGTGGGCCCTCCGGCGCTCGACCGCTGTCGGACCGCTGGGCCTGGAAGCGCCGCAGCCGCAACGAGTTCGAGACCACGAAGACGCTCGAGAGGGCCATCGCCGCTCCGGCGACGAGCGGGTTGAGATAGCCGAGCGCCGCCAGGGGCAGGGCGGCCACGTTGTACGCGAACGCCCAGAAGAGATTGCCCTTGATCGTGCCGAGGGTGCGACGTGAGAGCCGAATTGCATCGGCAGCCGCACGTAGGTCGCCCGAAACCAGGGTGAGATCGGACGCCTCGATGGCGACGTCCGTGCCGGTGCCGATGGCCAGGCCGAGATCTGCCTGCGCGAGCGCCGGGGCGTCGTTGACGCCATCGCCGACCATCGCCACGACCCGCCCCTCGCCCTGCAGGCGGCGCACCACCTCGGCCTTCTGCGAGGGCAGGACCTCGGCGATCACCTTGTCGATGCCGACCTCGGCAGCCACCGCCTGGGCGGTCGCGGCGTTGTCGCCGGTCAGTAGCACCGGCCGCAGGCCGAGCTCTTTGAGACGTCGGACGGCCTCGACGCTCGACGGCTTGATGGTGTCCGACACCACCAGCAGCGCGCGCACCTGCCCGCCCCAGGCGGCCGCGACGGCGGTGCGACCGGAGTTTTGGGCCGTGGTAAGCGCGTGGGTGAGCGTGTGGTCGAGCTCCAAGCCCCAGTCGGCGAGCAGGGCCGGCCGGCCCACGACGACGCCGTGTCCCTCCACCACACCCTCCACTCCGAGCCCTTCGCGGTTGGCGAAGCCCTCGACGACCGGCAGAGCGCCCAGCTCGTCGTGTGCCGCGCGGGCGATGGCGCGGGCGATCGGGTGCTCCGACCCGTCCTCCAGAGCCCCCACGAGTCGCAGCACCTGCGAGCGGTCCTCGCCAGGGGCGAGGGACACATCGACGAGCGCCATCTCACCGGTGGTCACCGTGCCGGTCTTGTCGAGCACGATGGTGTCGACGCGGCGCGTTGACTCCAGCACCTCGGGGCCCTTGATCAGGATGCCGAGCTGGGCGCCGCGGCCGGTGCCCACCAGCAGCGCCGTCGGGGTCGCGAGGCCAAGGGCGCAGGGGCAGGCGATGATCAGCACGGCGACGGCGGCGGTGAAGGCGAAGGTGGCTCCGGCGCCGTTGGCAAGCCAGAAGCCGAGTGTTGCAACCGACAGGGCGATCACGATCGGCACGAAGACGGCCGAGATACGATCCGCCAGGCGCTGCACCGGCGCCTTCCCGGTCTGGGCTTCGGTTACGAGGCGCCCGATTTGGGCGAGGGCGGTGTCGGCGCCGACCCGCGTGGCACGGATGACCAGGCGCCCGCCGGCGTTGATGGTCGCGCCGGCGACCTGATCACCCGGGGCAACCTCCACCGGCACGCTCTCGCCGGTCAGAAGCGACGCATCGACCGCCGAGGAGCCCTCCTCCACAACGCCGTCGGTGGCGATCCGCTCGCCCGGGCGCACCACGAAGCGATCGCCGACGCCCAGCTCGGTCGTGGCGACACGGCGCTCTACGCCGTCGTGACCAAGCACCGAAACCTCCTTGGCGCCCAGCTCGAGCAGGGCGGCGAGGGCCGCGCCGGCCTGACGCTTGGCACGCACTTCGAAGTAGCGGCCGGCCAGGATGAAGGTTGTGACCACGGCCGCGACCTCGAGGTAGATGTGATCGGACGCCGCGCCCGGGTCGAGCACGAGGTCGAAGCCCATCCGCATACCCGGATCCCCGGCCCCGAGAAAGAACAGCGCCACCAGCGACCAGCCCCAGGCGGCCAGGGTGCCGACCGAAATCAGCGTGTCCATGGTCGCCGCGCCGTGGCGCAGGTTCGCCCAGGCGGCGCGGTGGAAGGGCCACGCCCCCCAGAGCACCACCGGGGTCGCGAGCTGCAGAGCCAGCCACTGCCAGTTGTCGAACTGCAACGCCGGGATCATCGACATCAAAAGGACGGGCACCGACAGCAGGGCCGAGCCGATCAGGCGCCGACGCAGCGGCGCTGACGGGTCGAGGTTCACATCCGACGCGCCCGGCTCGTTCGCGCCCGGCCCGGCGGGCAGGCGGGTGCCGTAGCCCACCTGTTCGACGGCCTCGACCAAGCCCTCCGGCGCCACCGCCGAGGGATCGAAGGTCACCGATGCCGTCTCTGTGGCGTAGTTGACGCTCGCCTCGACGCCCTCCAGGCGATTCAGGCGCTTCTCGATGCGGGCCGCGCACGAGGCGCAGGTCATCCCGCTGATCGGCAGCTCCAGCCTCTCGGAGCCGGGACGGGTAGCCGCCACGCTCATCGGGACACCTCCAGGGTGTGGGCGACGGTCCTGACGGCGCCGTTGTGTTTGAACTGCAGAAACAGACGGTAGCGCCCCGCCGAGGGCAGCTCGGCCCCGAAGCGAATCGTGCCCGGGGTGGCCGAGTCCTCAGGGTGCACGTGCAGGAAGGCAAGGTCGCCCTCGCGCAGGGCCACCAGGTGGCCGTCGGCGCCCAGGTACGGCTCGATGCCCTCGAGGGGCCGGCCGTCGCGGCGCAGATCGTAGGAAAGCTCGGCCGTCGTGCCCGCCGTGACCCCATTGGCCGATAGCGCGGCTCGGTAGCCCTCGACCTCGTCCACCGCGGCGGGGGCGGCAAGCGGTTGCGGGGTGAACGCGCCCGCCACGAAAAGGTCGGTCGCCAGCGTGGTCGCGCGCCCGCCGCTCGAGAAGTCGGCATAGACGCGGTAGACACCGGCTTCGGGAAGGCTCAGTGGCACGCTCCAGCGGCCGGAGGCGTCGAGGGTCGGGTGAAGGTGCTGGTAGACCGTGAGGTCGCGCCGAACCACGATCAGGTGCATTTGTCGCTCGTGCTCGACGTCGAAGTCGGTGACCGCTCGACCCGCGGGGTCGACGATGCGAAAGGACCAGTCAGTGGTCGCGCCGCGGCCGAGCGAGGTCGCGGAGGCGACCAGGCGATTTCCGCTGGCGGCCACCGCGAGGCCGGTAGGCCCACGCGCAACCATCGTCTCGGGTTCCATCGCGCCGGTGCCGTGACCGTCGGTCGGCCCGCCGTGGCCGCCGCCGCTCTCTCTGAGCGGGTCGAGGTTGGCGCCCGCGAGGGCGGCGGCGGCAAGGGTGAGCCCGAGGGCAGCTGCGAACGCCGCCACGCGCACGGCGGTCGTCATGGCCGCACCGCGTAGCCGGCTTCGGCCACCGCTGCCGTAATGGCGGCATCGTCCCCACCCCCGCCCCAGACCGTCATGCGGCCGCTCGCGAGGTCGACCTGCACCTCGGTGACACCGGCGAGGGCGCCGACCTCCTCCATGACCGCCGCGCGACAGTGGCCGCAGGTCATGCCATCCACCTGGTAGGTCCGCTCGTTCGTCATGGGGTCCTCCTTATTACTGGGGGGGAGTAGCAACGACCTCAAGGTTGCATACTCCCCAGGTGTATGTCAACGTCATGCAATGAAGATCTCTCAGAACACCTCAGAAATGACCGCCCCCGGGTACGCCGTCGCCGGCGAGAAGGATGCAACCCTTAAACGTCTGCGGCGCATCGAGGGCCAGGTACGGGGCATCGCAGGCATGGTCGAGCAGGACCGCTACTGCATCGACGTGCTGCAGCAGATCAGCGCCGCCCAGGCGGCCCTCGACAAGGTCGCGCTCGTGCTGGTCGACGAGCACACCCGCCACTGTGTGCTCGGGGCCGCACCGGGTAATCAGGAGGAGATGCGGGCCGAGCTCATGACGGCCCTCACCCGACTTGTCGGACGGAGGTAGCCGGATGTCGTCCCACCTCGACGCGCAAACTTCTTCGGCCACCACCGACCGGCGCACGGACGTTCTCCACGTCAGGGGCCTGCACTACGCAAGTGAGAAGGGCGTCGTCGAGCGGACGCTCGGGCGCCGGGTTGACGCTGCGCCCGGAGATCGCGGCGATCACCATGGCCGGATCGAGCATCATCGTCGCGTTGAACGCGCTGGCGCTGAAGCGCCTGCGCCTACCCGCGGCGTCGCCCGCGTCCGCAGACCCGCCTCTGTCGAGTGAGCGGCGCCGGTCCCGGCGTGAGCAATCCGCCCCGCCTTCGCGATCGGTCACTCGCCGCCTCATCGCCGGCATCGCCCAGCGGCCAATCTCCGACCTCGCCGGCAGGCGTCGCTCGATGGGCGGCCGACCACGGGGTCAAGTCACGCGAAGACGATCTCGTCGTCCAATTCTCCGGCGGTGATCCGGTTGGCGACCCGTTCTAAGGCGAGGTCGTAAAGGATCGGGTTCAGGCGATCCGATGGAGCATCGGGGGCGCCCGGATCGCGGGTGTGGACGCTCACCCGGCCGACGAAGCAGGTCTTCACGCAGACAAGCTCGTCGCCGCGTTTCACGTGCACCGGGAAGCCCCAGAGCATCGGGGGCGCGTCGCTGAGGGAGCTGCGCACCGCCTCGGGCAGCAGATCGTAGGTCTGGCCCTCGTGTTCGACCTGTCTCATCGTGTGAGCTCAACCACCTCTCCGGCTCGTGTTACCCCGAACGCTCCGCCTGCTCGGCGGGGATCTCCCGCTCCATCGAGACCCGGCCCCGATCTTCCCGCGGCGCTGACCCCGCCGAAGAAGAGGTTCATGTCGCCCCAGCGCCTCAGGGAGTGGCCGTCGGCCTCGAGCGCCTGGCAGACCGCGTCAGAAACACCACCCTCGACGTCCAACCCGTTGCCTTCAGGGTGCACACGCGGTCGGTGTACGGCGTCGGGAATCGAGAGGCCCTGGTCGACGAGGCTGGCGATGGTCTGCACGATCGCCGAGCGTAGCCGGTTCGAGCCCGCTGAGCCCACGGCGATCACCGGCTCTCCGCCGCGCAGAAGAAGCGTCGGGGCCATCATCGAGGTCATCCGCCGGCCCGGTGGAATCCGGCCGAAGCCGCCGGGGTTGAGGTCTTCCTCACCCAGCATGTTGTTCAGCAGGAATCCGGTTCCGGGAATCATCACCCCCGACCCCGCGCCGTTCGAGCTCGACAGGCTGGCCATACCGCCGTCGGCGTCGACGACGCTGACGTGGGTGGTCGAACCCGCGGGCTTGCGGGTCTCGCCCGGGCCGGCCCCCGGCTCGGGGGTGTCGCCGAGGCCCGCCAGGAACCGCTCGAGAAAGCCGTCGCCGTGAAGCAAATCGGCGAAGTCGGCGTTCCGGTGGGCATTCGCCGCAGATCCCGCGGCGGCCACGGCGCAGTAGTGGCCGACGTCCTCGCGCGAGGGACCGGCCTTCTCCAGATGGTTGAGGGCGGCCGCGATCAGCACGCCCCCGGCCGACGGCGGCGGGTTCGTGAGGATCTCCAGATCCCGAAAGCCAATTGAAAGCGGCGCTCGCTCGATCACCCGGTAGGTGGCGAGGTCGTCACCCGTGACGAGGCATCCGCGCGGCGCCATGTCGTCCATCAGACGACGTGCAAGCCATCCACCGGCCGACATCGCGTGTCGACCGGTCCGTCCGATCTCGACGAGCACCTCCGCGAGCTCAGGGAACCGCACCCGGTCGCCCGCGACGAGCAGCCGCCCCTCTGGTGCGTAGACCGCCCGCGCCTGCGGACTGTGGGTCAGCATGTCGGTGAGGATCGTGTGCAGGTAGCCGGCCTCGGGCGACAGCACGACGCCGGTGCGGGCGAGCTGAACGGCAGGTGCAATCAGATCCGGCAGCGGCAAGCGGCCAAAGCGTTCGTGCGCTTCGACCAGGCCCTGCACCATCCCGGGTACCGCAACCGAGGCTGGGCCGATGTGAAAGACCTGATCGGCATCGCCAAACGGCACCGTGAACGCTTCGAGATCCTCGGCGCGAAGCGGGCGTCCCTCATCGCCCGTACCCGGCACCGCGACGAAGAAGTCGAGCAGCCTGGCCGGCTGCCCGGCGGGCCGGGCCATCAAGAAGCCTCCCGCCCCGGGCCCCGTGAGGGGGCTCTCGGTGACGGCGGCGGCGAAAGCGGCGGCGATCGCTCCATCTACGGCGGTACCGCCTGCGGCCAGCACTTTGGCTCCGGCACGCGCGGTGAGGGGATGGCCTGCGGCGACGACGCCGCAGATCACATCGCGTGCCGCTACTCGGAGCCCCCCGCGGCCGGGGTGTTCGGGTAGGGCAGCTCACGCTGAATCGGCGGGGCGCTCGCGGTCGGCTCCGGCGAGACGTACGCCTCGGGCTCCGCCACGCGGGCGGCGCCGGGCCGCGCGGGTGTCCGGCTCGGAACCAGCACCTGGCCGGGGCCGGCGCCCTCAGCCGCCGGGGCCGAACGCTTTCCGCTGAAGTTGGCAGCGATCACCGTGACCCATACCTGCCCAGTGAGATCGGGGTCGATCGTGGCACCGAAGATGATGTTCGCCTCGGGGTCGGCGGCGTTGGCGACGACCTCGGCGGCTTCGGACACCTCGACCAGCGAGAGATCCGGCCCACCGGTGATGCCCAGAAGAATCCCCCGGGCGCCGTCGATCGGCGTCTCCAGCAGCGGCGACAGCGTCGCCGCCTGGGCGGCCTCGACCGCGCGGTTTCCACCGCCGGCGTAGCCGATTCCCAGAAGGGCGGTGCCCGCGTCGCGGATGATCGTGCGCACGTCGGCGAAGTCGAGGTTGATCAGGCCCGGCAGCGTGATGAGATCGCAGATGCCCTGGACGCCCTGGCGCAGAAGGTCATCGGCGACCCGGAACGCGTCGACCATGCTGGTGCCGCGTTCGAGAACGCTCATCAGACGGTCGTTGGGGATGATGATGACCGTGTCGGCGGCGTTCTGAAGCCGCGCCAGGCCCTCATCGGCGGTGATCGTGCGCCGCTTGCCCTCAAACCCGAACGGACGGGTGACCACAGCGACGGTCAGGGCCCCGAGCTCTCGCGCGATGCGGGCGACGACCGGGGCGCCGCCGCTGCCGGTACCTCCGCCTTCACCTGCGGCGATGAACACCAGGTCGCTGCCGCGCAGCGCCCGGCGCACGAGCTCTTCGCTCTCCTTCATGGCCTGCTCGCCACGCTCGAAGTCGCCGCCGGTGCCGAGACCGCCGGTCAGCTCGAGCCCGACGGGAATCCGTACATCGGCCTCAGACACGTCGAGCGCCTGGCGGTCGGTGTTGATGGCAACGAACTCGACGCCGCGAAGGCCGGCCTCGACCATCCGGTTGATCGCGTTACAGCCGGCACCACCGACGCCGACCACGCGGATCACTGCGACGTAATTCGACCCGTCGCCGCGGTACTCGTCGGCGAACGGCTCAGGTTCGGGCGTACGGGGGCTGCTGAGCGCATCGGTGCTGCGGAAAAGCTCGGAGAGCGGTCCCTCGCGCATGCTGGCGCGGTCGGAGCGGCCGGTCCCCATCAGGATGCCGCCGCCAGGACGAACCCGGGCAACTCACGCGCCAGAACCTCGCGACCGAGTTGGCGGTACCAGCGCGCCGCCTGGCCGTTGGGGTCGTACGCGATGACACTTTTTCCCTGCACCGGGGCTTCGGCGAACCGAACGGTCTTGCCGATTCTCACCGGGTACACAACATCTCCGAAGCTCTGGGTCATCAGCTCGACCGCCTCACGGGAGTGGAGCGTGCGTCCGTCATACATCGTCGGCAGGATTCCGACAATCCGGGCATCGGGGTTCAGATGCTCGCGGACCTGCTCGAGAGTGCCCTGCAGTTGCGCCAGGCCACGCAGCGACAGGTACTCGCACTGCACCGGCACGATCACGCCCTGCGCGGCGACCATCGCGTTGATGGTGAGAAGGCCAAGCGACGGCGGGGTGTCGATCAGGATGACGTCATAGGCCTCGGCCAGAGGCGCGAGGGCCTTTTGCAGCGTACGTTCGCGGCCGATGGCGCCGCTGAGCGCGAGCTCGGCACCGGCGAGTTCGATTCCCGCGGCGGCGATGTCGATCTCGCGGGCGTGGATGACCTCGATCATCGGCACCCCGCGCACGAGCACGTCGTACATCGTCGTCTCGAGATGCTCGACGTCGATCCCCTGGCTCATCGAGAGGTTGCTCTGCGGGTCGAGATCGACCGCGAGCACCCGGAGGCCATGACTTCGCAGAGCGACTCCGAGGTTCAGCGTTGTGGTGGTCTTCGCGACCCCGCCTTTTTGATTGGCGAGCGCGAGAACACGGGCGGTGCGTGGCATCGACCCCGAGCCCTTCCATTGGCGACGAATCTGACTGCCGCTTGGATTCTACCCGGGACCTCGGATTCCCTTCTCGCTGGGGAGAATCAGGATCCGGGTTCGGGAGGCAGCAGCTGATCGAGGCCGACCGGTTCGGCCAGATATCCGGCGTCGCTCGCGGCGCGCAGGAGGATGCTCGTCCCGTCGCGGTTGACGGTGGTTCCGGGGACGTTGCTTGCCACGGCGCCGGCCAGCGCGGGCGCCGAGGGCACCTTGCCCTTGGCGGCCTTGGTGAACGCGGC
>JANLSO010000117.1:0-3797 GCA_031362405.1 Thermoleophilia bacterium
ACTCCAGTCGGCGTAGGCGCGCTTGACGAGTACGCGCCCCTTGTCGGCGAGCCGGTTCAGTACGAGATGGATGTCGAAATCCCCGCGACCCTTTACTCCGGGTCGGGCCATGTTCTCGTAATCGACCAGCACGCAGAGAGCACTGCTCTCGGGCTCGGCCACGGTACCTCCGTTATGTCGTCTGGGCACCCATAGCGGGAGCCGGTTCATGCGGCGAATGCCGGTGTCCGCCCGTGGGCAGACGCCGCGAGGTTAGCAGTGATCGCAGATTCCGCCGCACGAGCGCTATCTGACGAGTTCGCGACGCTCCACAAGGACATGCGCGGCGACGGCCGCCGCGACCGCGATGCCGCCCAATACGAGGACGTCCGCGAGGGCCAGGCCGCCGCGCCCCAAGACGATTCCCGCATCGAAGTAATGAAAGACCGACAGGCGCCCAAGCGGCGTGATGAGTGTCCAGATCTGCGCCAGGTAGTTCAGGGCGTACGAGATCACCACGAACCCGGCCGAGTAGCCGAGCGCCCGGGCCCCTCCCCGACACACGACGCTTGCAAGGAGCGCCACGCCGGCGACGGCCGCGAAGACGAGCACCCCGCCCGCGGAGGTTTCAAGGAGCGCGCCCGCGCTCACCGAGCCGAGATCATTGACCACGAGGGTGGAGACCAGCCCGCCGAGGTAGCCGCCACCTGCGACGACGACCAGGCCGATGATCACCGCGAATGTCTGGGCCAGGAGCCACCTCCACGGCGCCAGGGGGCGGGAGAGGATCAGCTCGGCCGCGCCCGACTCGGTGTCGCGCGCGGCGGCGGTCGCCATCGAGATCACGAGTGCGCCCTGGACGGTCAGCGCAACGGGATGGATGTAGCCGGAGCCTAGGTATCCGGTGGGCGACGCGATGTCGGCGCTCCCCGATAGCGCCTTCAGGGCCGGCGGCAGCGAGTCGATGAGGCTGCGGATGGCGTTCTGATCGATCGACGCGTACGACAGCCCAACGACGAACTCGAAGAACCCGAACCCGATCGCCAGGGCCGCGATCCGTACTCGCGCCCGCAACAGCGAGAGCATGAATACGACGCTCACACCGGCACCTCGGCGACGGCGGGGTCGTACAGGTTGCGAAACAGATCCTCGAGGCGCGCAGGTTCGATGACGAGATCGATCACCGGGAGATTGGCGAGCGCCGCGATCACCGGGGCGGGGTTGCCCGTGAACGTGAACCGGTGCGTCGACCCGTCGACCTCCAGGCCACTGACGTTCGTGGAGCGGTAAACGTCGTCCGGCATTGGCTCGGAGAACATCACGCGGACCATCCGCAGGGATCCCAACGGCAGGTCTTCAACGCGCCGAACCAAGAGCAGCTGCCCCTCGCGCACCATCGCGACCCGGTCGCAGAGCTGCTCGACCTCCGACAACACATGGCTCGAGAAGAAGATCGTGCGGCCCGCCCGTGAGCGCGCGGCCAGGTAGTCGAGAAGACGTGCCTGCATGACCGGGTCGAGGCCGCCGGTGGGCTCGTCGAGGACTACCACCGGCGGATCGTGCTGGAGCGCGGCGATCAGGCCCAGCTTCTGCTTCATCCCCCGTGAGTACTCGCGCACACGGCGTCCGAGGTCGCGCCGTTCGAGGTCGAGCAGGTCGAGAAGTTCATCGCGCAGCGTCGGCGGTCGAGGGTGCAGGCGAGCAAGGGCATCAAGCGTGCGGACCCCGGTCAGCGTGGGATAGAGCGCCAGCTCGCCGGGCAGGTACCCGACGTTTGCGAGAGCGCCGAGCCGGTTCTCGGAGAGGTCGGTTCCCATGATGCTCACGCTGCCCTGATTGGGCCGCAGCAGACCCAAAGCCAGCCGGATGAACGTCGTCTTGCCGGCCCCGTTCGGGCCAAGGAAGCCGAAGCATTCGCCCTGCTCGACCCGCAGACTCACATCGGCGATGCCGCGTGAGCCGCCGTAGGTTTTTGTGAGCTCGACAGCGTCGAGCGCGGGGGCGGCGGTTTCCACGGCTGCCCAGACTAGCCGCGTATCGCTCACGCCCCGAGGGGTACGTTCGACTCGTTGTCACATCGGGTGCCAGGCACCCGATGTGACAACGGCCTCTGGGAAGGGGCTCCGGAATGGGCAATCGCGTTGGTTGATCGGGAGTCCCGTGGCAGCCTGCGGGGCCGATCCGAGGCAAAAGTGTCACCCCCGTGCCAGGCACCCGGGTGACACCACAGGCCAACGGTGACGCTGAAGTCGTCCGATGGCCGACCTACATGCTCACGTTGACGTGGTCTGCTCGTTCCGCGTCGGGGGCTCGCCTGAGGCCCTCGCTTGAGGCCCTCACCCGGAAGGTGGAAAAGAGCCCTTCAGCACAAGCAATGGCAGCCTCAGTGGCCAGCATGGCGATGTTGGCCTTCGCCAGTTCGGCGTCGGCCGACACCGCGGCTCCTGAGGTCCGTCCCACCGAAGCAGCTCATGCGTGGGCTTGCCCTTTACGCCGCGTTTTTTCGTGTTCTCGGCGGGCAGCTCAGTCTGTGGTTCTCTGCATCCGGCTGATCTTTGCTTTTGTTTCCCGGGCACCGGGCTAACGTTCGCGGTATGGCGAGCGATGCGATCGAGCTGGCGGTGGGTGATCAGGCCGTTCGGGTGAGCAATCCCGACAAGCCGTACTTCCCGGACGTCGGTCTTCGGAAGATCGATGTCGTCCAGTACTACCTCGCGGTAGGCGACGGAATCCTACGGGCGCTGCGCGATCGTCCGACGACGCTCGAGCGGTGGCCGGGTGGCGTGGTTCCCGGTGCGACCATCTCCACGCGGGCGGATCATCGGGGCGATGCCTTCTACCAAAAGCGGGTTCCGGCGGGCGCTCCCGACTACGTGTGCACGGCGCGGATCGCGTTTCCCTCCGGCAGGTTCGCCGATGAGGTGGCGCCGAGCGAGCTGGCGGTGATCGCCTGGGCCGCGAACCTCGGCACGATTACGTTCCATCCCTGGCCGGTGCGCGCGGGCGACGTCGAGCACCCGGATGAGCTGCGGATTGACCTCGACCCACAACCGGGTCGCGACTTCGCCGACGCCGTCGTGGTTGCCGCAGCCTTGCGCGATCTGCTGGCCGAGCTGGGCTGGACGGGCTGGCCGAAAACCTCCGGCGGCCGCGGCATCCACATCTACGTGCGTATCGAACCGCGGTGGAGTTTCACGGAAGTCCGCCACGCCGCGATCGCGATCGGCCGGGAGCTCGAGCGCCGGCTGCCGGGGCTCGTCACGACCAAGTGGTGGAAGGAGGAGCGCGGCGAGACGGTCTTTGTCGACTACAACCAGAACGCCCGCGACCGGACCATCGCCAGCGCCTATTCAATCCGGCCGCGGCCCCACGCCCCGGTCTCCGCACCCGTTCATTGGGAGGAGCTCGCCGACCTCGATCCGCGTGACCTCACCGTAAAGACAATGCCCGCACGGTTCGCCGCGCTCGGGGATCTGCATTCGGCAATCGACGACCAGGCGCACGACCTGTCACCCGTGCTCGAATGGTACGAGCGCGACCTGCGCGACACAGGGCTCGGCGACATGCCCTATCCGCCCGACTATCCGAAGATGCCCGGCGAGCCCAAGCGCGTGCAGCCCTCACGCGACCGCGACCGCCGCTAGCCCCGATCTCCTCCGGGGTCCCGTGACGCGCCGCCGCACAGACCGCCGCGGCACGAGACCCCGGAGGAGATCGGGGCTAGCGGCGGTCGCGGTCGCGTGAGGGCTGCACGCGCTTGGGCTCGCCGGGCATCTTCGGATAGTCGGGCGGATAGGGCATGTCGCCGAGCCCTGTGT